>NZ_JAOTNW010000033.1:0-38434 GCF_036346515.1 Pseudomonas sp. AM4(2022) | reverse complement strand
TAACGGCCTGCCAGCCGGCACCTCTCTAGCTGATGCACTGCGATCAACTGTGGGAGCGGGCTTGCTCGCGAAGGCGGCCTGGCAGTCAGCACAGTTGGATTGTGTACATATCCATTTCGCTACATCGTTGTATCAGGGGCAAATGGGCAAACTGAACCACCGCTATCGCAGGCAAGCCAGCTCCCACAGTTGGAGGTGTATGGGCCTCATGAGCAATCAGTAATCGTCACCCTGCTCAGTGACATCCCGCTCCACCGGCCCTGCATCCGGGTCGTAGCCGGCCGGGAACTTGCCCTTCAACGTCCAGGCAAACGCAATGATCTCGGCAATCGTGCGGTACAACTCTTCCGGAATGCTGTCCCCCAGTTCCATGCGCGCCAGCAGCTTCACCAACTCGGCGTTTTCATAGATGGGTACTTCATTCTCCCGTGCCAGCTTGAGGATGGCTTCGGCCAGGGCATCATCGCCTTTGGCCGTCAGAGTAGGGGCCTGTTGGCCGTCATACTTGAGGGCGATGGCCTGGCGGGGCGGGGCGGCGTTCTTCATGCGGTTTCGTCCACCCAGCGTTGCTCCAGTCCGGTTTTTGGCCCACGGGGCGGGGTGCCCAGGTGGCAATCCAGGTCGCCGACGTTGAGCCCGGATGACACCAGGCGCTCACGCAGGCTGCCCAAATGGCTTTCGATCAGGCTGGCGGTGAACGGGCGGCTGGCCCACAGCTGGCTGGACAGTTTGCCTTGGGACAACTGCGCCTGAACCTGCAGCGGGCCCAGTGGCTCCATGTCGAAGGCCAGTTCGACGCGCCAGAGCATTTGTTTCGGGTCTTTTTTATCCTTGCGCTCGGGCTGGTCCTTGTCTGGCGCGGGCTCCTCGCGTTGGAACTTGACCTGCAACGGCACGATGTCTTGCAGGGTGCGCATGGGGATTTCCAGCTGCCAGGTCGTTTGCAGGCGGCCGTCGGCGGTGGTGCCGGTCTGTTCCAGGCTCGACAGTTGATGGCTCTGCAAGCGCGAGATCGCCCCGGCGGCCAGGCGTAGCAGGTTTTCCAGGTCGCCTTCACCTTCCAGTTTTGCCATCAGTCTTTCGGGCAGCGGGAAGCCGGCGGGTATCTGCCGGGCGCCGACCTGGCCGAGGGTGTTCAGCGGGCTGCGCACAAAGTGCGGCAACACCTGGGCCAGGGTATTGGCGGCGAGAATCGCATTCAGGTTGGTGCTGGCGGGCAGGGCGGGCAGCAGGTCTGCGACCAGGCGCAACAGCGCGCCTTTCATGTCCAGCGGTGGGATTTGCGGGTTCTGGCCGGCGAGCAGTTTGGCTTCCAGAAAGGCGCCGCTGTTCTGCACCACCTGGGCCAGCACCTTGGGGTTGCTGACCTGTGCCAGATCGGGCAAGGCCGCCAACAATCGCTCGGCGGCGGCCCGCAGCTCGGCCGATGTGCTGTCGCCACGGGGTAGGTTTTGCAGGGCGGTGAACACCGCATCCAGCGAGCCTTGGCGACTTTGCTGAGTGGCAAGTTGCTGCGTCACGGCCAGTTGGTCCGTCAGGCCGCTTAGCGGTACGAAGTTCAGGGTCTGCGCGTTCTGCACCACGGCGCTGAGCAAGCTGCCCACCCTCAGCGGCTGGGGGCTTTCCAGGGTCAGGGTGGCACCGGCCAGGGCGTTATTGAGCACACTCACCAGGGAGCGATAGATCGCCGGTTGCGCCGTGCCCTGGGGCAGCATCTGCGTGGTCAGCACCTTGGCTTGCAACAACGTACCCACCGGCATCTGGTGGGTGTCGAGGCGAGTGAGAGCGGCCACGTTGGCACTCATGGCTTGCTGCAGGGTGATGGCCAGGTTGCCCGCAGGCGTCTGGCTCACCGCCACATTGCTGCCTAGAGGCAAGGGCTGGGCACTGCTGGCCTGCACCAGCGTCTGGCGACCGCCTTCAAGGGTCAGTTTGAGCAGTAACTGAAAGGCCTCGCCGCCTTGTTTAAGCGCGATGACCTCGGCGTTCACGGTTTTCCCCGGGTCGATCAACCCAGCCTGCGGCTCTAACAGTTTGAGCAGCTCGCCGGCGGCCCGCAGCGGTGCGGGCCCGGGCGCGGAGGTTGGCGGCAATGGAGGAAGGTTGATCTCACCGGTCATCGTGCGCATCGTCTCTGGGGAAATTGCCCTCTTTAGAGTAGGGCATCGCATGTATAATGCCGCCCGTCTGCAAAGAGAGCGGTAAAAACCTCACAACTATTTGATCCAGCTCTCTAAAATCGGTCGCCAAAGCCGTTATTGTGCATCTCTCTATAACGGCCGCTGCACCGCCGACTTGAACCGTAAAGGCCCGCGATCTTTTGACCAGCCCTCTTCTTGAAGCCGTAGCGCTTGCCTGTGAACGCGACCTGCGCCTGCTGTTCGAGCAACTCGACCTGCGGCTTTCGGGTGGCGACATGGTGCAAGTCAGTGGCCCCAATGGCAGCGGCAAGACCAGCCTGCTGCGCCTGCTGGCCGGGCTGATGCAGCCGACGGCCGGCGTGGTGCGTCTCAACGGCAAGCCGTTGAACGAACAGCGTCCTGAGCTGGCGCGCAACCTGATCTGGATCGGCCACGCCGCCGGCATCAAGGACGTACTCACCGCTGAAGAAAACCTCAGTTGGCTCAGCGCCCTGCATCACCCTGCTTCCCGTGACGCCATCTGGCAGGCCCTGGCCGCGGTGGGCCTCAAGGGCTTTGAAGACGTTCCCTGCCACACCCTGTCCGCCGGCCAGCAGCGCCGTGTGGCCCTGGCCCGCTTGTACTTGCCCGGCCCGCCGTTGTGGATTCTCGACGAACCTTTCACGGCCCTCGACAAACAAGGCGTGGCTCAACTTGAGGCGCACCTGGCCCAGCACTGCGAGCAAGGTGGCCTGGTGGTGCTCACCACCCACCACACCTTGGCGCGTATGCCTGCTGGCTACCGTGAGCTGGACCTTGGGCGGTGGTCGCTATGAGTGTGTTCGCCCTGTTGGTCGCCCGCGAGGCACGACTGTTGTGCCGTCGCCCTGCCGAACTGGCCAACCCGCTGGTGTTTTTTGCCATCGTGATCGCGCTGTTCCCGTTGGCGGTCGGTCCGGAGACTAAACTGTTGCAAACCTTGTCCCCAGGACTGGTGTGGGTTGCCGCACTTTTATCGGTTCTGCTCTCGCTGGACGGGCTGTTTCGCAGTGATTTCGAAGACGGTTCCCTGGAACAGTGGGTCCTTTCGTCGCACCCTTTGCCACTTCTGGTACTGGCCAAGGTGCTGTCACACTGGGTTTTTTCCGGCTTGGCGCTAGTCTTGCTCTCGCCACTGCTTGCCATGATGCTCGGGTTGCCCGTTGAATGCCTGCCGGTGCTACTCCTGTCCTTGTTACTCGGTACGCCGGTGCTCAGCCTGTTGGGGGCGGTGGGCGCAGCGTTGACGGTCGGCTTGAAGCGTGGCGGGCTGTTGCTGGCCCTGTTGATTCTGCCGTTGTATATCCCGGTGTTGATCCTGGGCAGTGGCGCGTTGCAAGCCGCGCTCATGGGCATGCCGGCGACCGGTTACCTCTTGTGGCTTGGCAGCCTGACCGCCCTGGCGGTAACCCTGACACCTTTTGCTATAGCCGCCGGCCTGAAAATCAGCGTCGGTGAATAATGAGGTCTGACCCGGCGTCAATGACGCTGAGTCAGTAAAGACCCTGAGCTTTTCGCCACGACGAAAAGCACCGTGATGGAAACAGCAATGAACTGGACCTGGTTTCACAAGCTCGGCTCGCCCAAATGGTTTTATGGCATCAGTGGCAAGCTGCTGCCGTGGTTGAGTATCGCCGCCATCCTGCTGATCGGCATCGGCCTGGTCTGGGGCCTGGC
This sequence comes from Pseudomonas sp. AM4(2022), assembly GCF_036346515.1. Classification (NCBI taxonomy): domain Bacteria; kingdom Pseudomonadati; phylum Pseudomonadota; class Gammaproteobacteria; order Pseudomonadales; family Pseudomonadaceae; genus Pseudomonas; species Pseudomonas sp. AM4(2022). The sequence goes on along the minus strand of NZ_JAOTNW010000033.1, from coordinate 34,598 downwards.
CTTTGCGCCGCCGGACTATCAGCAAGGCAACAGCTTTCGCATCATCTATATCCACGTGCCTGCCGCGATGCTGGCCCAGTCCTGCTATGTAATGCTGGCGGTGTGTGGCATCGTCGGCCTGGTATGGAAGATGAAGCTGGCCGATGTAGCCCTGCAATGCGCCGCGCCCATCGGTGCGTGGATGACCGCCGTGGCGCTGGTGACCGGTGCGATCTGGGGCAAGCCGACCTGGGGCTCGTGGTGGGTGTGGGATGCGCGCCTGACCTCGATGCTGATCCTGCTGTTCCTGTATTTCGGCCTGATTGCCCTGGGCAACGCCATCAGCAACCGTGACAGCGCCGCCAAGGCCTGCGCGGTGCTGGCGATTGTCGGTGTGATCAACATCCCGATCATCAAGTACTCGGTGGAGTGGTGGAACACCCTGCACCAGGGCGCCACCTTCACCCTCACCGAAAAACCGGCGATGCCCGTGGAAATGTGGGCGCCGTTGCTGCTGATGGTGCTGGGCTTCTACTGTTTCTTCGGCGCCGTATTGCTGCTGCGCATGCGCCTTGAAGTGCTCAAGCGTGAAGCCCGTACCAGTTGGGTAAAGGCCGAAGTGCAAAGCAGCCTGGGAGCACGCGGATGAGTTTTGCTTCTTTCAGTGATTTTCTCGCCATGGGCCACCACGGCCTGTATGTCTGGACGGCCTATGGCATCTGCCTGGCGGTGCTGGCCCTCAACGTCGCCGCGCCGATCCTGGCCCGCAAGCGTTACCTGCAACAAGAGGCGCGACGTCTGCGCCGGGAGACCGAAAAGTGAATCCGCTGCGTAGAAAGCGTCTGTTGATCATCCTTGCCATCCTGGTCGGCGTCGGTATTGCCGTGACCCTGGCCCTGAGCGCCCTGCAGCAGAACATCAACCTGTTCTACACACCCACTCAGATCGCCAATGGCGAGGCACCGGTCGATACGCGCATCCGCGCCGGCGGCATGGTGGAGCAGGGCTCGTTGAAGCGTTCCGGCGATTCTCTGGACGTGACCTTCGTAGTCACCGATTTCAACAAGGCCGTGACCATCACCTACCGCGGCATCCTCCCGGACCTGTTCCGCGAAGGCCAGGGCATTGTCGCCCTGGGCAAGCTCAACGCCGACGGCGTGGTGGTGGCTGACGAAGTGCTGGCCAAGCACGATGAAAAATACATGCCGCCCGAGGTCACCAAAGCCTTGAAAGACAGCGGCCAAACCGCGCCCGCCACCCCAGCCAAGGAGGGCTAAGCCATGACGTCCGCACTGTTTATTCCGGAGCTGGGCCAGTTAGCGATGATCCTCGCGCTGTGCTTTGCGGTGGTCCAGGCCGTGGTGCCCTTGCTCGGTGCCTGGCGCGGCGACCGCCTGTGGATGAGCCTGGCGCAGCCTGCCGCCTGGGGCCAGTTTGCCTTCTTGCTGTTCGCCTTTGGTTGCCTGACCTACGCCTTCATGGCCGACGACTTTTCTGTCGCCTACGTTGCCAACAACTCCAATAGCGCTTTGCCTTGGTACTACAAGTTCAGCGCCGTGTGGGGCGCCCACGAAGGTTCATTGCTGTTGTGGGCCTTGATCCTCGGTGGCTGGACCTTCGCCGTCTCGGTGTTCTCGCGCCAATTGCCGCAAGTGATGCTGGCGCGGGTGCTGGCGGTGATGGGCATGATCAGCATCGGCTTCCTGCTGTTTCTGATCATGACCTCCAACCCGTTCACCCGCATCCTGCCGCAGATCCCGGTAGACGGTCACGACCTCAACCCGTTGCTGCAGGATATCGGCCTGATCGTGCACCCGCCGATGCTCTACATGGGCTATGTGGGCTTTTCCGTGGCCTTCGCGTTCGCCATCGCCGCCTTGCTCGGCGGGCGTCTCGACGCCGCCTGGGCGCGCTGGTCACGGCCATGGACCATCGTTGCCTGGGCCTTCCTCGGTATCGGTATCACCCTGGGCTCGTGGTGGGCCTACTACGAACTCGGCTGGGGCGGCTGGTGGTTCTGGGACCCGGTGGAAAACGCCTCCTTCATGCCGTGGCTGGTGGGTACTGCGCTGATTCACTCCCTGGCCGTCACCGAAAAACGTGGCGTGTTCAAGAGCTGGACGGTACTGCTCGCCATCGCGGCGTTTTCCCTCAGCCTGCTCGGCACTTTCCTGGTGCGCTCGGGCGTGCTGACCTCGGTGCATGCGTTTGCCTCGGACCCTGAGCGCGGCGTGTTCATCCTGATCTTCCTGCTCTTTGTAGTGGGTGGTTCCCTGACCCTGTTTGCCCTGCGCGCGCCGGTGGTCAAGAGCCAGGTCGGTTTCAACCTGTGGTCGCGGGAAACCCTGTTGCTGGGTAATAACCTGGTGCTGGTGGTGGCCGCGTCGATGATCCTGCTCGGCACCCTCTACCCGCTGGTGCTGGATGCCCTCAGCGGCGCCAAGCTGTCCGTGGGGCCGCCGTACTTCAATGCGTTGTTCATCCCGTTGATGGGCCTGCTGATGGTGGTGATGGCGGTCGGCGTACTGGTGCGCTGGAAAGACACCCCGGTGAAATGGCTGGCGGGCATGCTGATGCCGGTGCTGCTCGGCAGCGTGGCCCTGGCGGTGATCGCCGGGTTTGCCTACGGCGATTTCAATTGGGCGGTACTCGCCACCTTCCTGCTGGCGGCCTGGGTGTTGCTGGCGGGGGCGCGGGACATCGTCGACAAGACGCGCCACAAAGGCCTGATCAAAGGCCTGCCCACCCTGACGCGCAGCTATTGGGGCATGCAGATCGCCCACATTGGTATTGCGGTGTGCGCCCTTGGGGTGGTGCTGTCCAGCCAGAACAGCGCCGAGCGCGACCTGCGCCTGGCGCCGGGCGAGTCCATGGACCTGGCCGGTTACCACTTCATCTTCGAAGGTGCCAAGCACTTTGAAGGGCCGAACTTCACCTCCGACAAAGGCACGGTGCGCGTGGTGCGCAATGGCAAGGAAATCGCCGTGCTGCACCCGGAGAAACGCCTGTACACCGTGCAAAGTTCGATGATGACCGAGGCTGGCATCGACGCAGGTTTCACCCGTGACCTGTATGTGGCCCTCGGTGAACCCCTGGGCGATGGCGCCTGGGCTGTGCGCGTGCATGTCAAACCTTTCGTGCGCTGGATCTGGTTCGGCGGGTTGCTCACCGGGTTCGGCGGGTTGCTTGCGGCGCTGGACCGGCGCTATCGGGTCAAGGTCAAGAGCCGGGTGCGTGAAGCGCTTGGCCTTTCGGGAGCTGCGGTATGAAGCGTTGGTTGATGGTTGTGCCGCTGGCGTTGTTCCTGCTGGTGGCGGTGTTCCTGTATCGCGGTTTGTACCTGGACCCGGCCGAGCTGCCTTCGGCGATGATCGGCAAGCCGTTCCCCGCCTTCAACCTGCCAACGGTGCAGGGTGACAAGACCCTGACCCAGGCAGATTTGCAGGGCAAGCCGGCGCTGGTCAACGTGTGGGCCACCTGGTGCATCTCTTGCCGCGTCGAACACCCGGTGCTGAACAAGCTGGCCGAGAAGGGCGTGGTGATCTACGGCATTAACTACAAGGACGACAATGCGGCGGCTTTGAAGTGGCTGGCGGAATTTCATAACCCGTACCAGCTGGATATCCGCGACGAAGACGGCAACCTGGGGTTGAACCTGGGCGTTTACGGCGCGCCGGAAACCTTCTTCATCGATGCCAAGGGTGTGATTCGCGACAAGTTCGTCGGCGTGATCGACGAAACGGTGTGGCGCGAACAGCTGGCCGCCAAGTACCAGGCGCTGGTCGATGAGGCCAAGCCATGAAGCGTTGGTTGACCGCTGCCGTTTTAGCCCTGGGCCTGGCCGGCGTGGCCCACGCCGCCATCGACACCTATGAATTTGCCAACGACGCCGAGCGTGAGCGTTTTCGCGATTTGACCAAGGAATTGCGCTGCCCGAAGTGCCAGAACCAGGACATTGCCGACTCCAACGCCCCGATCGCCACCGACCTGCGCAGAGAGATTTTCCGCATGCTGGGGGAGGGCAAGGACGACCAGCAGATCATCGACTTCATGGTCGACCGCTACGGTGATTTCGTGCGCTACAAACCGGCGCTCACCGGCAAGACCGCGCTGTTGTGGTTTGGCCCGGCCGGGCTGTTGCTGGCCGGCGTGGTGGTGATGGCCGTGATCGTGCGTCGGCGCCGTGTCGCACCGATTGATGGCGCCGATGCGCTGTCCCCTGAAGAGCGTAAACGCCTCGACCAATTGCTGGACACCAAGACTGATGATTGATTTCTGGCTCGCAGCCGGTTTGCTGCTACTGATTGCCCTGAGTTTCCTGTTGATCCCTGTGTTGCGTGGCCGTCGTGCCCAGCGTGAAGAGGATCGTACCGCGTTGAACGTGGCGCTGTACCAGGAACGTGTCGCCGAGCTTCAAGCGCAGCAAGACGAAGGTGTGTTGAATACCGCGCAACTCGACACGGGCCGCGCCGAAGCGGCCCGTGAGTTGCTGGCTGACACCGAAGGTGTGGAAAAGCCCCGCGAATCGCGGTTAGGCAAACCGCTGCCGTTTTTGGCGGCGTTTCTGGTGCCTGTGCTGGGCGTTGCGCTGTACCTGCATTATGGGGCGAGCGACAAGGTTGAACTGACCCGTGAGTTTTCCCAACCGCCGGTGTCCATGGCCGACATGACTCGCCGCCTGGAACGCGCCGCCGCCGCGCAACCGGATTCGGCAGAAGGTTTGTACTTCCTTGGGCGCGCCTATATGGCCCAGGACCGTGCCGCCGATGCCGCCAAAGTCTTTGAACGTACGGTTGCATTGGCCGGGCGCCAACCGGAACTGCTCGGCCAATGGGCCCAGGCGCAGTACTTTGCCGACAACAAACAGTGGTCGCCTAAGGTTCAGGCCTTGACCGACGAAGCCTTGAAGCTCGACCCCAAGGAAGTCACCAGTCTCGGCCTGCTGGGTATCGCTGCCTTTGAGGGCCAGCGTTATCAGGAAGCCATCGACTACTGGAACCGCCTGCTCGCGCAACTGCCGCCAGAGGACAATTCCCGTGTCGCCTTGCAAGGCGGGATTGATCGCGCAGCAGAGAAGCTCAAGGAGAGCGGTGGCAGCGTGGCTCAGGCGCCGAAGGCGCTGCTGACCGTGCGGGTGGACGTATCTGCCGAGGTGAAAGCCAAGTCCCTGCCAGGCGACAGCGTGTTCATCTTTGCCCGCGCCGTAAACGGCCCCCCGGCGCCCTTGGCTGCCAAGCGTGTGACCGTCGACGCATTGCCGGTCACCGTCGAACTGGGCGATGCCGACGCGATGATGCCGCAGTTGAAACTGTCCAACTTCCCCGAAGTCCAACTGGTTGCGCGCATATCCCGGGCCGGCCAACCGACCACTGGCGAATGGATCGGCCGCAGCCAACCGTTGGCCAGCAGCACCACTGCGCTGCAGCAATTGACCATCGACACTCCGGACCAGTAATTCTGAGGACACGCCCATGACCGCATTTGCACGCATCACCCTGCTCAGCCTGGTACTCGGCCTGAGTGCCTGTGCGGTCCACCGCCCACCTGCGGCGCCGACCGGCCCGACTATTCCACCGTCTGGCCCTTCGACCCAGCCGAGCACCAAGCCCAGCACCAAACCTTCCGGTCCGGTGACGCCGCCGCCCAAGCCTCTGCCAAGCAAATCGCCGACCTTTGCCCCACCGCCGGGCGCCGCCAGCCACTGGGACGGCAAGATGCAGGTGTACGTGCTGGACGACCAGCCTGATACCTTCTACCGCCAGCGCACCTACTACCGCTGGAGCAACGGCTGGAGCCGCTCCATCAGCCCCAACGGGCCATGGGAAGAAACCAACGTGCAAGGCGTGCCGCCGGGGTTGAGCAAGCAGTACGCGCAATGACAAAAGGCGACCGTGTTCAGGTCGCCTTTTTTATGTTCGATTTGAAATGCTATCAACTGTGGGAGCTGGCTTGCCTGCGATGACTATAGGTATCTACACAACTTTGTAGATTGTAGCCGCCGTTGGGCGGAGCCCTAAGTGGCCGTTACCTGAATAACGGATATGTACTCGGTCTGATCCAACATATTGGTCGGCTGCCAGGCCGCCTTCGCAGGCAAGCCAGCTCCCACATTTGGATCGCAGCGCTTCAGTTGGACCAGCGTCGGCTGTCAAGCCGTCACGGGAGCAAGCTCCCTCGCCACAGGTCTAGCATCGCCCTAAAGTTGGGTAGATACCTATGCTGCAGCTTGCCTGACAGCCGACACCTGACCAAGTGTGGGAGCGGGCTTGCTCGCGAAGGCGGCCTGCCAGTCGATCGGGATGTTGGATCTAACCCGGCGTCCTGCCGGGTTACCCCCGAATTCAAGTTGCACTGGGTTCGTCCGCCCGCACCCACTTCACACAGGCGCAGTCTCCTGAGCTTTCAGTGTGCGCCTGGCGATGACGATGGCCAGCACCGCCAAGCTGAAGGTCGCCCAGGCCATCAGTTGAGTCCCTCCTACAAATGCCTGTATAGCGTTGCCCATGACTTCACTGGCCTGGTCGTGCGCCAGGGTGGTCGAGATTGCGTGGGCGCCTGCCAAGGTTTCGCTTGCCAGGTGCATTTGCATAGGGCTCAAGAAGTCCGGTAAGTGCAGCGTGCCGCGGTAGTAAGCCGTCACCAGGCCACCGAGCACGGTGGTGCCGAGCACTACGCCGACTTCATAGGCCGTCTCGCTGATGGCTGACGCGGCTCCGGCTTTGTTGGCCGGGGCAGCCGACAGGATCACGTCGTTAGAGACCGTAGCGATGGCGCCGACGCCAATGTTCAACAAGGCAAACGCAACCACGATCACCGTCAAGCTGCTACCGAGGCTGGCGACCAGCAAAAACGCGCCGGCAGTGAAGGCCAGCAGGATGGGAATCAGGACATTGACCGATACGCGCTGGGCGACCGGGACGATCAGGATCCCCACCACAATCGCCATGAGCTGGCCCGGTATCAGCGCCAGGCTGGCGTTCAAGGGCGACATGCCCAGGACGATTTGCAGCAATTGAGTGGCAAAGAACACGAAACCGATCAGGAAGGCCAGGCTCATCAGGTTAATGGTCACCGAGCCGCTGAACGTCTTGTTGCGAAACAGGCTCAGGTCCATCAAGGGGGTAGGGAGGCGCAACTGACGGCGTACGAATTGCCAGCCGCTCACGATTGCAACGGCCAATACCGCCAGTGCCCAGGCGTCCGGCCCTTCACTGGCGACATGCTTGATGCTGTACACCAACGCACTGAGGGCGACCATTGAGAGCACAATGCTGATGACATCCATCGGCCCCGACGCGTCCGGCTCGGACTCAGGCAGCAGCCAAGGGCCGAGGATCAACAGAGGCACCAGCACCGGTACGGCCAGGAGAAAAATCGACCCCCAACTGAAGAACTCCAGCAGTATGCCGCCGACCAACGGCCCAAGCGCAGAACCGACGGTCAAGGTGGTTGCCCAGATAGCCACGGCCAGGCGACGCTCTTCCCGGTCCTCGAACACTGAGCGAATCAACGCCAACGTTGATGGCATTAACATTGCCCCGAACACCCCCATGCATGCGCGTCCCACGACCAGTTGCGTGGCGGTGCTGGAGTAAGCGGTCATCACCGACACCAGGGTAAACCCCAATGAGCCGATCAGCAGAAGTTTGCGATGGCCTTTGCGATCCCCCAGGCTACCCATGGAAATGAGCAATCCTGCCAGCACCAGTGAGTAGGCATCGATCATCCACAATTGCTGGCTGGCAGTGGGGTGCAAGGCCTCGGCGATTTTGGGCAGGGCAAAACCCAGTACGGTGTTATCCACGGTCACCAGCAAGACTGGCAGCATCAATATCGCGAGCGCCAACCACCGGCGCGAGCGTGGTTGTTGTGTTACTTCATCAGCCGCTAAAGACATCACCGGCTCCTTCTTGGAAAAGTGGTGAGTTGTGAAGAAAACGCCTCGCCATTCCCTGGCGAGGTCATCGTTCAGTTCAGCAATGAAAATAGATGCTGGCAATCCACGGCGCCTGCATTCAAGCGTTTGCCCAAAACCTTTGAAACACCCTGTAAATCGCTTCTGAAGCGCTCATAGTCCTGTTCAACGACGTTTTCCTGCAGGCGCTCCAGGCCCTGCACCAGTGCTTCACGCTGCGCGGTTGCCTGGTCGTTTTCCAGTTGTATGTCCCAATACACCTCGGGCGGGTTGACCAGGATGCGCGACAGCAGTGCCATCATGGTACGCATGGGCGGCGGCATGACCTCCGCCACGATGTCCAGGTCTACCGAAGATTGGGCCAGGGCCATGCCGAAGCCGAGAATGGCTGCATGGGGCAATGCCTGACACAGGGCCATCAACTCATCATGCGCGGCGGGCGTCATTCGACGGATCTTCATCCCGGCCTCCATCAAGTGGCGTTCGATGAAGGATTGCGGGGTTTGCAGGTCTTCCACACAGACCGCCACCGTGCGCCCCTGGACGGACAACTTAGGCGAAAACATGGGGTTGACCCCCACAAACCTTTGCTGCGGCGCCGCCGCTTTCAGTGCTTTGAAAAAGGGGCCCTGCACCGAGCAGGTAGGGATCATTACCGCTTCTGAAGGCAAGCACGTGGTCACCCAGGGGATCGTGCTGACCGCGACGCTTTCAGGCAGGGCGAACACCACGGCGATGGCGTCGCGAAAAACAGCCCCTGAATGATTGAACGGTTGAGTCACGTCCATTTCGTGAAACTCACAGTCGAAATCCGCCGGACGGCGGTCCACGACCCGCACGATGTACCCGTATTGTTTGAGAATACGGCTGATCAGTGAGCCGATGAGGCCAGCGCCTCCTAATACGACTACTGCTTGGGTATTCATTTGTCGCTCCCTGCGCAAAAGCTGTAATACGGCACGCTGGCCTTGACCAGCGTCTCTTCCAGTTCTTCTTTCGGATCGGAGTGGGCGACGATTGCGCCCCCGATGCCGAACTCAGCCTGTTGTTTGTGCAATACCGCTGTGCGAATGACGATGCTCAGTTCCGCACTGCCATTGAATGAGATCCAGCCCAGCGCTCCTGAATAAACACCCCGTGCACAGGTCTCCAGCCCATCGATGATTTCCATCGTGCGCTTTTTCGGCGCGCCGGTCATTGAGCCTCCGGGAAAGCACGCTCTGATGGCCTCCATTGGCGAGATGTCGTTGCGTAGATGCCCACGTACCGTAGAGACGAGCTGGTGCACCGAGGAAAAGCTTTCCACCGCAAAAATATTCGGCACATGCACACTCCCTGAACGGCACACGCGGTTCAGATCATGGCGTACCAGATCGACAATCATCAGGTTCTCGGCGCGATCTTTGGTCGAGGTGTGCAAATCGTCTCGCAGGCGCTGGTCTTGCTCAGGGTCTTTGCTGCGTGCACGGGTGCCCTTGATGGGACGGGACTCGATCAGGCCGCCTTCATCAATCCTCAGAAAGGTCTCGGGTGATGCGCTCAGCACGCTGAAGCTGTCGAAGCACAGGTAGGCCCCGTAGGGCACTGGGCTTGCTTCGCGCATTCTCCGATAGGCCGCCAGGGGCGTGCCGTCGTAGCTCATCCGCGCACGGTTGGTCAGGCATATTTCATAGGATTCACCATCGGTGATGTATTGCAGCGACTGCTTGACCTTACGGATGTAACTGTCGGGGCTGTCTTCGAGTGACAGCTCAAGTTCATCCACTGCACCGGGGACAAAATGCAGGGTATCCGTGGCGCTTTGAGGCGTCGGCATTGAGGTCTGTAACGATGGCCACTGCGGGGGCTGGCCTGTCGCGTTTAACAGGCATTCATAGACCTTTTGGTCATGGTGGTCGAAGACGAAGAAATGCGGCGCCAACATAAAACCCGCATCGGGCTGCCCGGAGCGATAGACCTTGTTCCCGCCGGTCAGGGCCTTGAGTTCATAACCCAGGTACCCGACAAAACCTCCCTTGAATTCAAACGGAAGGTATTGCGGGACTGCCACGTTCACCGATTCGATGAGCTGGCCGAGCAGGGTGAAGAAGTCACCCGCCACACGCCTGCTGCCTTTGGGGCCCTCAAGTGTGAGGGTTTCACTGTCGACGTCATACGTGAGGCGAATAGCGCCCTGGGCCTGGCCGCTGCCCATGATTGAATAGCGCGCGTTGGGCCGTTCGGATTTTTCGCTGTCGAGCCAGAAAGCATGCTGATCATTGGCATAAAGCGTGGTGAACAGCGTCAATGGATCACACGCAGCCGGATGGGCACGATAGGCCAATTGCAGGTTGAGCAAACCGCCTACCGCGACGTAGTGCTCCTTGGCCGATTGGGCACTGGCCGGGCTCTGCCGCGTCGGCATGCGCTGGCGCCCATTGTGTTCGAGTGCCATGCGGATGAAGTTACTGAGCAGCGCATGCCCATACTCGGAGTCGATGGACTCAGGGTGGAATTGGACGCCCCAGATCGGACGACGTTGGTGCTCGATCGCCATCACCACACCTTCCTCCGTCCACGCCGTGCAGCGCAGTTCCTCAGGCAGATGGGTACACATCAGAGAGTGGTAGCGCACCACTTCAAACTGCTCTGGCAGGTCTCGGAACAAGCCACTGCCGGCGTGCCGGATTTTACTGCGGTAGCCGTGTACCGGGTTGGGCGCGTGGCCGACGGTTCCGCCCAGAAATTGGGCGATACCCTGGTGCCCCAGGCAAATGCCAAGCAAGGGCACCGGAGAGCGCAGGATAACCTGCCCGCACACGCCAAAATCCAGGTACTCGCCTGGGTGCCCAGGGCCTGGTGAAAGCACTACGGCATCGTATTGTTCAATGTGCAGGTGTTCGTACGTCACGGTATTGGTGACGATATCGACGCACACACCTGTGACCTCGTACAGGTATTGGGCGATGTTCTGGGTAAAGGAATCAAAGTTATCGATCAGCAATATTTTCATGAATGCTGCCCCTGGCCCAGGCGTTGTTGGATCAACCGCTCTTCCTGGTTGCAGGTTTCCTCGATGATCAGCTTGAACACGGACTGAACGTAATCGGGCCTCAAGCCGACTTTCGACGAGTGGCTCGCGAGCTGATCCATCACTTGAACGATACGTTTGGGCTGCATCATGGGGATGTCATGGGCCGCCTTGAGCTCTGCGATCTCCATGCACACGCTCATGCGTTCGCCAAGCAGGTCGACCAAGTGGATGTTGATCCGGTCCAACTGATCCCGCATGGGTTGCAGGATGGTGGACGGAGTTGCACGTGAAATCTGCTGGTGCCGTGTCATATTCATTCCTTTGATGTGTACGACGTAGTGCGGGTGTGTGAAGGGTCAGGCAGTGGCCTCGGGTAGCGCAGTGGCGTTCCATAAGCCTGCACGGGTGAGCTCGTCCAAGGCTTGGGCCAGTTGCCGGATATCGTGATCGCCGTGGCTGGCCGAAAAGGCGAAGCGCAGCATGGCTTTTCCTTTGGCGATGATGGGGTAGAACACCGGGAACATCAGGATGCCGTGGTCGCGCAGGATCCGGCAGGCTTGCAGGCCGTCTTCTTCGGTTTCGAAAAATGCGCCCCTGACCGGTGATTGGACTCCGGCGTTGAGCAGGCGATTGTGGGTCAGCGAATCAAACAGGCGCACGTTGCTCCACAGGCTGTCTTGCAGGCTATCAATCTCGTCGCTCAGGTGAATCTTCGCGGCGGCAACGTTGGCAGCCAGCATTGGCACCATGATGGAGTGACCGAACACCAGGGGGTTGGCCAGTGTTTGAATCGACGGGATATCCCGCGGGTCACTCACCACCACAAACCCGCCCGCTCCGCCGAAGGCCTTGGACAGAGAACCGGCCAGGATCATGTTGTGTGGCAACTGGTTATCTACCGCTGCCAAGGCGTAGCCCGCGCCATGACGCCCTGCGATCGAGATGCCGTGGGCATCATCCACATACAAGTAGCCTGCGGCGTCCGCCAGTTGGCGCGAGAGGTGCGCGATGGGCACCAGGCCGCTCATCGAGCCGATACCGTCGATCAACAGAATCGGCGTTTCCTGGCGATCAGCGCAGTGTTTCAAGGCCACGCTCATCGACTCCGGATCGGTGGCTTCGACACGGGACACTTCACCAAACTGCTGCAGAATGCCGCGCAGCACCTGCATCGAGGCGTGAGCGGTTTTGTCGATCAACCAGTGGGCGCGCTTTTTGATCGGATAGCCCTTGAGCGAATTGCTGCCCAACAGTGGCAGTACGCCAAGGTGCACGCTGCTGGTGGAGGTGAATACGCTGACACCGCAGCCTTTATAAATGCGGCTGAGCAGCGACTCCAGTTCTGGCAAATAAACCGGGCGCATGGCACTGCGTGACGAGGACAGGTGCAGGCCAAAGGTGCCCAGTGCCTGGTGTGCCGCTTCGATCAGTGCAGGATGGGTTTCCAGGCCCAGATAAGAACAGGAAACGAACTCGGTGAACGTGCCGCCTTGCGCCAGGGTGATGCGCTTGCCTTCACGGCTCGCGACGGTAAGGCCCGTGAGGCCTTCTGCATAGGCGCTCTCCAGGGCGCTGGTGGTGTTGTCACGGCGAATGGTCATCCAGTCTTGTTTGCTTTGTGCATCCATTGCTCAAAAACTCCTATGCTTGAACAGTGTTCGATAAGCGGCCCACGGTCATGACGGAAGTGCCTGTGGTGTCCGATGACTCACGGTCAATCACAGTGTTGACGTCAAGCAAGTGGTGCTGTTGGAACAACGCGCGAACGGCGAATGCTTGATCCTCGCCGTGTTCGATCACCAGCCACCCCTCGGGTGTCAGCAAGGTGGTCGCCAGGGTGAGGATGTGCCGCGTCAGGTCCAGGCCATCCGCACCTGAATAGACGGCCGCCGAGGGATGATGGCTGCCCCATTCGGGCTGTAACTGAGTCTGACGGGGAACGTACGGCGGGTTGGCGACAATCAGCCCTACCTGGTGCTTGAAGTCGGCGAATGCATGGGGTTCACGGATATCCGCCTGCATCGCATTGACATGCACGTCTTGGGTGGCCAACCGGGCAATATTGCGTTTGAGGTAGTGAACAGCCACGTCTTCAAACTCCACGCAGGTCACCTGCAGGTCTGGCCGGCGCCGGGCGATGGCCAGGCCGATGGCACCGCTGCCGGCGCAAAGATCCAGCACGCAGGTTCCCGTTGCCAGTTGGGCATCGTCCAGCCACTTATGAATCACCGTGCTGTGCGGGCGCGGGATAAATACGCCGCTGCCCACAACCAGGGGCAAGCCGTCGAACGCAACGGTGCCGACGATATGCCCCAACGGGATCCGATTGCAGCGCTCGCTGACCGCCAGCCTGAACTCATCAAGTGCGCGCTGTTTGTCGGCGCGAACGATAAAGCGATCGACCAGGCTATCCAGGTCATTGTCCGGGTCCCACACGCCGGCAGCTTCCAACTGCACGCGGGCCTGTGCGATCGCTTCCTGCTCCTGTTTGCCCAGACTCATGACCACTCCTTGTAATACTGCGCCAGCTTCACGCGCATGGATTCGTAGAGGTAGGAGAATGCGACCAGCTCCGGCGGGGGAGTGAATGAGGGGTGTAGTTCATCGATCAGTTGCTGGTAATTGCTCGACAGTCCTTTATCGAGAATGGGCAACCAGTAAGGTTTTACGTCCCAGCGATATTCATAACCGGTGGCAAACATCTGCTTGACGGTTTCGCCAACCGTCAGCTCGCGAGCAAGCCCGGTCAGCGGGGCGCGCACAGGATTGAAGGTGCTCAAGTCCAGGCCGGTGCTCTTGACGCCAGTCAAGCAGTCGGCGATGTAGGCCGCCAGCAACGGCGATTGGTGCAGGCCATCACGGTAAGTCCCGGTTGCCAGCCACAGCCCTTGCATGCCGCATTCGCCGATCAGAGGGAAGCCGTCGGCTGGAATGGGACGGTTGCCCACCTGGATCGACATAATTTCGGCACTGTGCAGGTCAAGGTTCAATTGGTCGACGGCGCAATCGAGCAAAAACTGTACATCCGAGATCAGCGCATGGTGTTTGGGGCGTTCGGACAGGATATTGGTCGCGCCCAGGTACAGCACACCGTCACCGCGTGGCACGCAATGCAAGCCACAGGCAAACGCACGATTGGGGGTGCGGATCACCGATTGGGGTAACGCCATGCCGTCAGGCAGTTTGACCAGAATGGACACGCCATACCCGCTGAACAATGGTGGGATTTTCTTGACGAGCGTGTCGAACTCGCTGAGCAGGTCCAGCGACTGAACACCGGCAGCCACCACCACCTTTTTCCCCCACAGCACCTCACCGCTGAGCAACTCGACCCCTGTGGCGATTGCGCCTTCGGCGATCACCCGGCTGGCGTTCTCATTGATCAAGGTGCCATTGTTGGCGAGCAGCGCGGCATCGAGCTTTTCCAGTAGCAAGTGCGAATCAACGGCGTGTTCATTGGGGATAAACAGCCCGCGCAGGGGACGTACCAGATGATCCGGTGCCAGCCATTCCATGGTTCTTGGATCAATGGTTTCGTACTGTTCCCCATAGGCTTGCAGTGTGTGCTCGATGGCTTCGTAGTTGACGGTATCGACTTCGTCCATGCCGGCACTGTTGAGCAACACATGGGTGCCGCTGGCACTGAACAGCGGGGTGCTGATGCCGGAGGCGACGGCCAGACGTTCGGCCCAGGCGGGCCAGAGGTCCTGTGCCTGACGATCCATATTGAGTTTGAGTCGGCCATGCTCGCTGGCCAACAGGCCACTGGTGACTTCGCCAAAACAGCCATTCATGGCACCGGCTGCCTTGGATGCAGCGTTGGTGCGGGCGGTCTCACCGACCCGGCAAACCTTCAAGCCCCGTGAGCTCAGTTCATACGCGATAGAACCGCCAATGGCGCCTGCGCCTACTACAATTACGTCGAACTCCATGTTCTAGATCCTTGTTTAAACTGTCAGCTGTAGGATGAAAAACATTCCCATGTAGGAACGTGCTGAGCTTTTTATAGATTGTGAGTAGGGGCGACCATCGAGCATTTGTTTCATGTTGTATCGTTGTTACAAATTTACATACTCACTCAAACAAGCCCGGAAAGCCTGGTGCACGTGCCGAGCGTGGTGCGCGGTGGGTCACACTCGGGTAATGTGGCCGCTGCCGGCCTGCAAGGGCAGGTTGGCTGGAAATACTTTCCAGCCCCTACGATGGCTTGACGCACCGAATGCTGACACCGGGGCGCCGGTACAGGTCTGGAGACAAGCGAAGAGGGTGTTTTGATGGCGGGCAGGTTGATCTATCTCATCGGGCCATCGGGGTCGGGCAAGGACAGCCTGCTGGACGCCGCGCGCCCACGCCTGGTCGAGCGTGGGTGTCGCCTGGTGCGGCGGGTGATCACGCGGTCGGCGGAGGCGGTGGGCGAAGCGGCGCAAGGGGTGAGCCCCGAGCAATTTGCGGCGATGGAGGCCGAGGGTGCATTTGCCTTGAGCTGGCAGGCTAATGGCTTGTCCTATGGCATTTCCAAGGACATCGACGATTGGCTGGCCGCCGGCGACGATGTTTTGGTCAACGGCTCCCGTGCCCACCTGGCGCAGACCCGCGAGCGTTATCCGACCTTGCTGGTATTGCTGCTGACGGTGGACCAAGCGGTGTTGCGCCAACGTCTGATTGCGCGTGGGCGGGAGTCGTTGGCGGATATCGAGCAACGCCTGGCGCGCAATGCGCGGTTCACTGCCGAATTGATCGCAGGTCACGGCGCGGGTTTGTTCGTGTTGGATAATTCCGGCCCCTTGGCGCACACCGTTGAACGCTTGCTGTGCTGCCTGGACCACCGGCATAGCGTATGAGCCTGACCCAAGTCCCGGTAGGTTGGGACAACCCCGTCATGTAGTGCTTGATGAGGGCAGGTCTCAGATAAAACCCTGGCACTGAGCTTATTTTTTTCTGATGTGTTTGAGTGGGTTACTGGATGTTTGAAGTTTAACTGTCGACCCAATTAAATTAACGCTTTGCGAGTTTTTACGTCTGTAATATCAGGGTTTTAGAGTGATTGATAAGGGCAGGCTGTGCTGCGCTGAGTAAAAAGTGTGCGGATTTTTTGCGGTCGTGTTTATAGGGTTTTCTTGCAAAGAGTTTGCGATGGTGAAGGCGTTTTCAATATGGGAGCTTTATCGGGCTGACTACGGAACAGTCGGCATCGATAACTCCTGTACATGGACGATTCCTTTCACTGTTCAGAGTCGTAAAGTGCCATGCATATCCCAGTTAGACAGTCTTTCCAGTCGCATCCCCCTGAGACATTGAACTCCAATTTTTCACCTGATGAAAAGCAAGTTATTCTTTGGGCCAATAATAAAAAATCTTTCACCACGGACCAGGCGGCGAAACATATTACGCGCAGTAACGCGAAGTTCACGGACAGTAATAAAGACGGAAAAATTGTGGTGGGGTTTAACTTTTCAGGGGGGTTCAATGCGGCGCAGAAAGAGCGAGCCAGGCAAGCCCTTCAATACTGGGCGGATATCGCCAATATCGAATTTGTTGAAAATGGCTCAAACACCGATGGCAAGATCACTATCAACGGGACTGGCGGATCGGGAGGCTGGGCAAGCTTGCCGTTCGGTCAGCATGCAAAAGTCCAGGCCAATATAGGCACTTCGGGTGGGCAGAACCCGACCATGGGCAGCCACTTCCTGGGTTTGTTGATCCATGAACTGGGGCATACCCTGGGGCTAAGTCATCCAGGTGGATACAATGGCCAAGGCTTCAATTACGAGCGCAGTGCCGAATATGCGCAGGACACCAAGGCACGCAGTGTCATGAGCTATTGGGCCGAGACCCATCAACCGGGGCACAAGTTTGCCGGCCGCAGCCCGGCGGCACCGATGATGGACGATGTCGCGGCAGCGCAGCGGCTCTATGGCGCCAATACGAAGACCCGCAATACCGACACTACCTATGGCTTCAATTCCAATGCAGGTCGCGAGGTTTACAGCCTCAAGCAGGGGAGTGACAAGCCGATTTTTACCGTCTGGGATGGCGGCGGTAACGACACGCTCGATTTCTCCGGGTTTACCCAGAACCAAACCATCAACCTCAAGGCTGAGGCGTTTTCGGACGTGGGTGGCTTGCGCGGGAACGTATCGATTGCCAAGGGCGTCATTGTCGAAAATGCCATCGGCGGTGCCGGCAACGATACCTTGACGGGAAACGAGGGCAACAATCGTCTTACGGGCGGCAAGGGTGCCGATAAGTTGCACGGCGGTGCAGGGGCAGACACGTTTGTGTATCACCGCGTAGGCGATTCGACACCGCAGAACCCGGACGTTATTCAGGACTTCCAAAGCGGGCTCGACAAGATCGACCTCACCGGCGTTCTACAGGAGGCAGGGATTAAATCGTTGAATTTCATTGATAAATTCAGCGCAAAAGCGGGGGAGGCCGTGCTCGGTCATGACTCGAAGACTGGCCGTTCCACATTGGCTGTGGATACAACGGGGAACGGCACGGCGGATCTGATGATCGCCAGCCAAAGCCAGATCAAGCAGACGGATGTGATCTGGAACGGTGAGGCGCCGACTGTCACACCGACGCCTGGGCCCACTGTTGTCCCTGTGTCGGAACCCGTTCCGAGTCCCGTTCCAAGTCCCATTTCGGAGCCGACTGACTCCAAGCCTGATCCTGATCCCAAGCCTGACCCTGACCCGCAGCCAGAGCCGAGGCCAAGCCCCAGCCCGGCGCCCCGGCCGGGGAGAAGGTTTATCGAGAAAGCTCTTTCATCGTTCAAGGGGTTTGTAAATAAGGTGCGGTCGATATTTCGGTGAGTCCGGTGGCTATTGGCTATTCCCTTGATCAGCCCAGAGCACGCCATCGCAGCGTCTGACCAACAACACGCGTACCTTTCACCGCCTTGACCTTGCAGCTTTTCCTGGCGGTGATTGCCTGCGAATGCCAGCCCTTGCAACCCAACGATTGCGCTAGCACCTTCGTGCCGTCGCGCCGCTCTCCCGGTTACCTCTGTCCAGGTTTGAACGCGCGCGGCACTGCGTTCAAGCCTGCCTGCCGTACGTTTTCTCCCTTCAGCCGTGTCCTTTGCAGCGGCCTATCAGCGCTCGGTGATCGTTCTGCTTCGTCGCTTCATAGGGCGCCTGCAAGGCTCTGCTCAACCGTCGAACACTCCCGTTGAGGCACACACTGGCCGTATTGCCGTGTGTTTTACATATTGCAGTTTTGGAGCGTCAGCCGGATCGGTTGTTGCAGTACATTGAATGACCGTCCTCGGCCAGACTAAAGCCGTGGTATGAGCACTGCAGGGTTTTTCTTTCAATACGAACTCTGCTATTCGTCTTTGCATTGGGTTGTTGTGTAGGACGGGTTAAAAGTTGCCAGTCGGGTATGGGGTTTTGTGCGAATGGGGTGTTGTCTGATTGTGAATAACGCTTTGCAATAAAAATTATGTAAAGTGTGTTTGTGAGGTTTAATATTCATGTAAAACAAGGACTTATCATGTTCGCGGTTAAAGTGCTATCTGTTCTGAGGTTTCGGGAGTTGTCGAGTATAAGATTAAAGTGTTTTTAAATTTTAGAGTGTGTCGAGTTGAATTATTTCACTGCTGGTGTACGGCAAGGGGGTGTGCGAATTTAACGCTGTGCCGATAACTACTGCTGCTCTTGTTGGGCGGGAATCGGTATCTCGAACGTGCTGATGTTACAGCCTCGAGTCTGATTTTTATGAGGACGTTGGTTTATGAGAGTGCCAGGACCATCCACACCTAATATTGTTATACCCAAGGAACCAGTTCTTAATAGCAGTATCAGCCCAGAGAGCTCTGCCGGGGCCAATACACTCAATAGTAAAAAGCCAGTGTTCACTACGGAACAGGCGGGAAAACACATCACCCGCAGCGGTTTCAAGGTTCATGATAATAATGGTGACGGCAAAATTACCTTGTCCGTTCGCGTCTCCAAGGGCTTTACCCCGCAGCAGGCAGAGCAGGTCAGGCAGGCACTGCAATCCTGGCAGGATGTCGCTAACGTTACATTTACTGAAAAACCGCAACATTCAGACGGTTATGTTGATATCAGTGAAATGCCCGGAACACCGGGGGGAGTGGCCTCACTGCCTGATAAGTTCATGACTCGAACCTTCGTAAATATTGGAACGGCGAATGCGGGGGCGAACCCTCCACTGGGTCATTATTTTCGCGGAGCGCTTATCCATGAAATAGGTCATTCAATCGGCCTGGAACACCCGGGGCGTTATGACGGCACTGGTAACTATGGGCGTGACGCAGTCTATGCAGGGGATACTCGAGCGCGTTCTGTGATGAGTTACTATTCAGAAAAAAACCAGCCAGGCCACGATTTCAAATTGTTGAACCCTTCTGCGCCGATGATGGATGACATCTCGGCTGTCCAGAAACTGTATGGGCCGAATACCACTACGCGCAATACCGATACTACCTATGGGTTTAATTCCAATACGAACCGTGAAGCGCTTAGTTTGAAGTCGGCAAATGACAACCCTATTTTTTGTGTGTGGGATGGTGGTGGAAAAGACACGTTGGATTTCTCTGGGTATTCACAGCCTCAGAAAATCAATCTCAATGCCGAGTCTTTTTCGGATGTCGGGGCGTTGAAGGGTAATGTCTCCATAGCCAAGGGCGTCACACTGGAAAACGCGGTGGGCGGCAAGGGAGATGACGCTCTCATAGGTAACCAGGTCGCCAATCGTCTCAAAGGGGGCGGTGGAGCAGACCGGTTGTCAGGGGGAGGGGGGGCAGACACTTTTGTTTATGACCATGCCAATGATTCCACGCCGGATAACCCCGATGTAATCCTGGACTTTGAAAGTGGCGCAGACAAAATTGACGTCTCCGGGGTTTTGAAAAGGGCCAATCTCAGTGCGCTTAAATTCGTTGATCGCTTAACGGGTCAACCCGGCCAGGCTGTGATGAGTTACAGCGAGGGCAGTAATGAGGGAAGTCTGGCCCTGGACCTGACGGGCAACGGCAAGGCTGATCTGTTCGTAAAAAGCATCGGCCGGATAAACGCGGGTGATGTCGTGGCGCACGGCGATACGCCTACGCCAAACCCTGAACCGAAAGACCCCAAGCCTGCGTCGCGGCCTCAATTCGAGGAGCCCAAAACCAAGTCTGAGCCCAAACCGAAGGAGTCAAAGCCTGAGGAGCCCAGGCCAAGTCCAGACCGCTGTGAGCCGAAGCCACGGCCAGATCCTTGTGAGCCGACGCCGCGTCCAGGCCCGTGTGAGCCGAAGCCACGGCCAGACCCTTGTGAGCCAACGCCGCGTCCAGACCCGTGTGAGCCGAAGCCACGGCCAGAGCCTTGTGAGCCGAAGCCGCGTCCATACCCGTGTGAGCCGACACCCAGTCCAGACCCACGTGAGCCCAAGCCACGCCCGGAGACCCGCGAGCCAACACCGCGTCCAGACCCGTGGGAGCCAACGCCACGCCCGAACCCACGTGACCCCCGGCCACGCCCGGAGACCCGCGAGCCGAAGCCACGTCCAGACCCATGGGAGCCAACGCCACGCCCGAACCCGCGTGACCCCCGGCCACGCCCGGAGACCCGCGAACCAACGCCATGTCCAGACCCGTGTGAGCCCACGCCGCGCCCGAACCCGCGTGAACCCAGGCCACGGCCTGAGACCCGCGAGCCGACACCACGTCCGGACCCGTGTGAGCCAATGCCGCGTCCGAACCCGCGTGAGCCCCGGCCATGGCCGGTGACCCGCAAGCCGAAGCCACGTCCAGATCCCTGTGATCCGAAACCGGATCCTTGCGAGCCGAGAGCTGCCAGGCGAAACGATCAGTCGGCGTATTCAGCGCGGTCTTGGAACGGGCCATTCACCGGCAGCCGCACGCTGAATACGTTCAAATAGTCTGCTGTTTTTAGAAGTGAAAAGTCACGCTGAGCGCTCGATTTAAATCGAGCCTGTAGCGAAATTAAATCATTCATTGCCCCGTGTGTAAGTGCAAACAATCAGCAATGGCTTGATGTTCGTCAGTAAGACTGGTGCTGTGATACTTATATAAAAATTGGTTTGTCTGATTATTAATTTTCTTGAGCTATGAATGGTTAAGTTGGTGAGCGTTTATGCGCGAACTGGCAGTGGCGGCTTGGAGGGGGAGGTTGATCGACTTGAAGATCTGAATGGCTATTAATGAAGTTGGATGTCTAGGAATTCACCGGTGCCTTACGTGTGAAGTGTTGTGTTGTTGTTTTTAACTAACTGAGAAGCGTGATTATGATTAATGCAAATACACCCGCTGCAAATTATTATGTGCCCACACCGAACGTGGCCCCTCAGCCGTCTCAGGTGCTACGTTCTGGCAATCCAGCTGAAAGTGAAGCTGCCAGCTTCCTTCATCGCGACGCGAACTCAGCAGCAGACAAACAAGCCTCAACAAACTCTCAATTGCTTAATCTTTCTGCTCCGCTGATAGGCGCACGCACTCATCAGCAGCGAATGTATGGATTGAGTCTAAACTCGGGGCTACTTCGACTTGGAGACATCAATTCCGGCAACGTGGTGACGGCCCGTTGCTATACGATGGCAGAGGAAGATACCAAACCCACTCTTGAGCCCCGGCCAAACGGCGGTACCAAGGGGGCAACAGATCAGTCTCAGCCAAACGGCGGTACCAAGCCGGCAGCCGATCAGCCTCGGCCAAACGGCGGTACCAAGCCGGTAGCCGATCAGCCTCGGCCAAGTGGCTACACCACGCCGGTAAGTGATAGGCCCAAGCCCAACATCGACACCATGCCAGTCGGTGGTAAGCCCAAGCCCAGCGTCGACACCATGCCAGTCGTTGATAAGCCCAAGCCCAACGTCGGCACCATGCCAGTCGTTGATAAGCCCAAGCTCGACGTCGACACCATGCCAGTCGGTGGTAAGCCCAAGCCCAACGTCGACACCATGCCAGTCGGTGGTAAGCCCAAGCCCAACGTCGACACCATGCCAGTCGTTGATAAGCCCAAGCCCAACATCGACACCATGCCAGTCGTTGATAAGCCCAAGCCCAACGTCGACACCATGCCAGTCGGTGGTAAGCCCAAGCCCAGCGTCGACACCATGCCAGTCGTTGATAAGCCCAAGCCCAACGTCGACACCATGCCAGTCGGTGGTAAGCCCAAGCCCAACGTCGACACCATGCCAGTCGTTGATAAGCCCAAGCCCAACGTCGACACCATGCCAGTCGTTGATAAGCCCAAGCCCAACATCGACACCATGCCAGTCGTTGATAAGCCCAAGCCCAACATCGACACCATGCCAGTCGTTGATAAACCCAAGCAACCCCGTGACACCAGAACCGATGACACCACCTACGGATTCAACTCGAATACTGGCAAGGCGGAAACGACGCTGACGTCCGCAGCCGATAAGCCAGACTTCAACGTATGGGATGAGCGTGGGAACGATACCTTTGATTTCTCTGGTTTCAAGCAGGATCAAATCATCAACTTGCGCGGTGGTTCGTTTTCCAGCGTGGGGGGGATGAAGGAAAACGTCAGGATCGGCGAGAAGACGGTGATCGAAAATGCTGTGGGTGGCCATGGTAACGATCGCATCATCGGTAACAGCGCGGATAATGTGCTCACCGGTGGCGCGGGGGCCGATACGTTGGTGGGCGGCGGCGGTTGGAACACCTTCAAGTTCAATGCCTTTAGCGATTCAACCCGTGCCAATGCCGACTTGTTGTTGGACTTCAACACGGGGCAGGACAAGATCGACCTGTCGCAAATGGTGCTCGACGGCAAGGTAGCGTTGAACTTCGTCGAGAACTATACGGGGGCGGCAGGCGACACCATTATCAAGTTTAATCCGCAAACGGGACGTTACTTGCTGGCGGTCGACCTGGATGGCGATGGCAAGACCGACTTCCTGATCAAAAGCACCCGAATGATCAGTCCAGAAGATGTCATCGGGCTCAACATCAAAGAGGGCAGTTATCTCTAATGCCTTGATCGCGCGCCTTTGACGGGCGCCACTGCTGGAAGCAAGGCGGGGGCGGGACTTACTCACGGGTTGATGAAGTCCCGCCCTTTTGTGCGTTTTGAAGTGGCTGACGGGCTCGTCAGGACGCTTGGACGCTGGCCAACGCGGCTTTACGTGCAACGCTCATGAAACGCAACAACGCAACCAGCGCAAATGCACTGCCCACCAGCATCACGGCCAACCAGCCGCCGTGTTCATACACGCTGCTGGCAATCGCCGAACCGAATGCACCGCCGATAAAGATACTGGTCATGTACAGCGCGTTCAGGCGGCTGCGGCTGTTGGCATCCAGGGCGTAGATGGCGCGTTGGCCGAGGACCATGTTCATCTGCACGCAAAAATCCAAGACCACCCCGGTGACGGCCAGGCCAATCACGCTGTACAGCGGGTGTACCAACGCAGGCAGGAAACTCAGCGCACCGAACAGCATCGCCAGCAGCGAAGCGCGGTGGGTATGGCCTGCATCGGCCAGGCGACCGGCCATGGGCGCGGCGATGGCGCCAAGGGCACCAACCAGGGCAAACAGTGCGATTTCGCTTTGGCTCAGGCCGTGGTTACGCGCCAGTTCCAGTGGCGCGGCAGTCCAGAACAGGCTGAAGGCGGCGAACATGCAACCCTGGTAGAACGCCCGCTGGCGCAACAGCGGTTGTTCACGCAACAGGGTGCCCAGGGAGTGCAGCAACTGGCCGTAGCTGGCTCTGTGATCGGGCTGGCGCTTGGGGATAGTCAGCATCAGTACCACGCTGATAAACGCCATCAGTGCGGCGGCCGCCATGAACATCGCACGCCAGCCGAAGTGATCGGCCACCACGCTTGACACCGGCCGAGCCAGCAGGATGCCCAGCAACAGGCCGCCCATGATGCTACCGACCACCCGGCCCCGGGATTCGGCCGGCGCCAGGTGTGCGGCCAGCGGGATCAGGATTTGCACCGAGACGGAACTGAAGCCGATCAGTAGCGACACCAGCAAGAACAGGTTCGGCTGTTCGATAAACGCCGCCCCCAACAGGCTGGCGATCGCCACGACGGTGGTGGCGATCATCAGCTTGCGGTTTTCCAGCAGGTCGCCCAGAGGCACCAGGAAGAACAGGCCCAGGGCGTAGCCGATTTGCGTGAGGGATACGATCAGGCTGGCCATTGCCGGCGTCAGGCCAATGTCCGGTGCAATCAGCTCGATGATCGGTTGCGCGTAGTAGATGTTGGCGACAATGGCGCCGCAGCAAAACGCGAACAGCATGACCATGCCCCGGGTCATGGTGCCTGCAGCGTGAGAGGTTGCGTTCATGGTGTACTCATAAAGGCGAAGGACGATGGCGTGAGAGAGTAAAGACAAGGCTCTCAAGTGAGTAGGCTGCCTGTGCTGATATCACTTATGCCGGCTGATGATACATTCAGACACATCTGCCCTACGCAAAAAAGTGGGAGCTGGCTTGCCTGCGATGGCGGTGCACCAGTCACCAGAAATATGACTGATAGATCGCTTTCGCAGGCAAGCCAGCTCCCACAGGTTTGACCGAGTTGATTCAGTCAGATGGGTTATTGGCCAGAGTAGATCTGGTCAAACACCCCGCCATCATTGAAATGGGTCTTTTGCACTGTGCGCCAGTCGCCGAAGGTCTTCTCCACCGACAGGAAGTCCACCTTGGGGAACCGGTCGGTGTACTTGGCCAGCACCTTAGGGTCCCGTGGGCGCAGGTAGTTGTTGGCCGCAATTTCCTGGCCTTCAGGCGACCACAGATACTTGAGGTAGTCCTCGGCCGCGGCACGGGTGCCTTTTTTATCGACCACTTTATCCACCACCGACACCGGCGGTTCGGCTTCGGCGGAGACGCTTGGGTAGACCACTTCGAACTGATCACGGCCAAACTCACGGGCGATCATTTCCGCTTCGTTTTCAAAGGTCACCAGCACGTCGCCAATCTGGTTGGTCATGAAGGTGGTGGTGGCGGCGCGGCCACCGGTGTCCAGCACTGGCGCTTGCTTGAACAACTTGCCAACGAAGGTCTTGGCCTTGTCTTCATCGCCGCCGTTCTTCAACACGTAGCCCCAGGCCGACAGGTAGGTGTAGCGGCCGTTACCCGAGGTCTTCGGGTTGGGCACGATTACCTGAACGCCATCCTTGAGCAGGTCGGGCCAGTCTTTCAGGGCTTTGGGGTTACCTTTGCGCACGATAAACACCGTGGCTGAGGTGAATGGCGCACTGTTGTTCGGCAGGCGCGTTACCCAGTTGTCCGGCACCAGCTTGCCGTTGTCGACCAAGGCATTGATGTCGGTGGCCATGTTCATGGTGATCACGTCGGCGGGCAGGCCGTCGATCACCGAGCGCGCTTGTTTGCTGGAGCCGCCGAAGGACATCTGCAACGTCAGCTTGTCGTCTGGGTGCTCGGCTGCCCAGTGCTTCTGGAAGGCGGCGTTGTAGTCCTTGTAGAAATCGCGCATCACGTCGTAGGAGACGTTGAGCAGGGTGGTCGCTGCCTGGGCGGAGCCCGCCAAGGCCAGGCCGGCGGCCAGTAGAGAGGCGCTGAGGATTTTTTTCACTGCTCATTCCTTGTTGTTCGAGAAGAGGGGAGGCAATTTGCCAGCGACTATAGCCGGGCCTGCATAGAGCTTTAAAGATTAAAACGAACTTTGCTTATTCCAGTTTACGAAACAGATTGCTGCCACAGCGCGCGCAAAACGCGGCGTTGGGTTCATGGCTGTCCTTCTTGCACACTGGGCAGTCGGTATGCAGCTGTTCGCCGCGCATGGCAGTGGCCAGTTCGGCGGTAAAAATACCCGTCGGCACGGCGATGATCGAGTAACCGGTGATCATCACCAGCGACGAAATCACCTGGCCCAGGGGCGTCTTGGGCACGATATCGCCGAAGCCCACGGTAGTCAGGGTGACGATGGCCCAGTAGATGCCCTTGGGAATGCTGGTAAAGCCATGTTCCGGGCCTTCGATCACGTACATCAGGGTGCCGAACACTGTCACCAGGGTGCACACGCTGACCAGGAACACCACGATCTTCTGCTTGCTGCCGCGCAGCGCCGCCATCAGGTAGTTGGCCTGCTTGAGGTACGGGCTGAGCTTGAGCACGCGGAAGATGCGC
This sequence comes from Pseudomonas sp. AM4(2022), assembly GCF_036346515.1. Lineage (NCBI taxonomy): Bacteria > Pseudomonadati > Pseudomonadota > Gammaproteobacteria > Pseudomonadales > Pseudomonadaceae > Pseudomonas > Pseudomonas sp. AM4(2022). Next base: position 8,587 of record NZ_JAOTNW010000033.1, on the reverse strand, counting down.
AGCATCCGGATGATGCGAATGATCAGCAGATACTGGGCGTCGCTGTAGTACAGCGCGAGGATGCCGGGGACGATGGCGAGCAGGTCCACCAAACCATAAAAGCTGAAGGCATAGCGCAGCGGCTTGGGCGAGCAATACAGGCGCAGGCCGTACTCGATGGCGAAGATCAGCGTGAAGCCCCATTCGATATAGGCCAGCACGTCGGCGTAGTTCTGGTGGATCTCATCGATGCTGTCGAGCATCACGATCACCAGGCTGGCGAGGATGATCAGCAGCAGGATGCCATCAAAGCGCCGCCCGGCGACGGTGTCGCTTTGGAACACCATGATGTAGAGACGCTGGCGCCAGTCGTTGTTGCTGTCCATAAACCCTGCCTGAAACGAATATCGAGCAAGCCTAGGGCGATTCGACCGGGCTGTCCATGTGGGGTTTGTGCAGCATTCGCTGGCCGACGCGCACCAGCCAGCATGCAAGGATAAACGGCGCGGTCAGCGCGGGCAGGTGCAGGGCGGCGAAGCCCGGGGTGAGCAGGATGGCCAGGCCGATGCCCAGCAGCGGCAACCAAGGCTGGCGACGCGACGAGCACAGGGCCAGGGCGGCCAGCGCGGGGTTATAGCTGTGCAGGCCGAGCAGGGAGCCAGTGGGGTCGTTCAACCACAGGCCGGCCAGCATGCCGAGAGTGGCGCCGCCCAAGGCCCACGCGACGGCGCGACGATTGGCCAGCAGCAAGCCCAGGGCGATCAGTACGCCCGCCAGCGGCTGGTCCAGCAGCATGATTTGCCCAAGGCCGGTGAAAGGAGCGGCGAGTACAGCGACAGTGTCGGGCTCGCTCAGCGCAAGGGTGTTCTCCGAGACCTGGCCGAGCAGCAACCAGCCCAGGCCAACAAAGGGCGCGGTGTACGCGGGCAAATCCAGGGGTTGGGTCGCGTGTTTCAACCAGTGCCGAGTGAGGATGGCACTCAAGCCGCCGCACGCCAGGATCAGCGGCGGCACCAGCGCCGACCAGGCAAAGTGTTGGCTGATCAACAGGCCCAGAAGTACGCCGTTGTAACTATACAGCCCGGCCTGGCGCTCGGCCTTGGGATACCCCCGGCGCTGGGCCGTGAGCAACCCCGCGACACCCCCCAGCAAGGCACCGCCGAGCAACGCCGGGGCGCCGATCAGGATCGCCAGCAGGCACAGCAGGCCGCACAGCGGGTGGCGCTGCAGGAAGATTTGGCTGAAGCCGTTAAGCAGGGCTTCGGCCCAGTCGGGGCAGGTTGGGTTGTGCATGTCAGCTCCCTGTAGGAGCGAGCTTGCTCGCGAAAAACCTGAGGGCGCCGCGTGCATTCAGGATACGCGCGTCATCGTTGACGTTCTTCGCGAGCAAGCTCGCTCCTACAGTAGGGTTTCGATACGCAGCGAATTGGTAGACCCCGGCTGCCCGAACGGCACTCCCGCAGTTATCACCAAGGTATCGCCACGCTGCGCCATGCCCTGGGCCTGGGCAATTTCCAGTGCGGTGGAACACACCTCATCCACCTGGCGCAGCCTATCGTTGACCACCGAGTGCACGCCCCACGCCACGCTCAGGCGTCGCGCCGTGGACAGGTTGGGCGTGAGGTTGAGGATCGGCGCCACAGGCCGTTCCCGCGCGGCGCGTAAGCTGGAACTGCCGGACTCGCTGTAGTTCACCAGCACCGCCACCGGCAGGATGCTGCTGATACGGCGGATCGCACAGCTGATGGCGTCCGACACCGTGGCATCCGCCTTGGGCCGGCTGACATCCAGCTGGGCCTGGTAGTCCGGACCGTTTTCCACCTGGCGGATGATCTTGCTCATCATCTGCACCGCTTCCAGCGGGTACTCGCCCGAGGCGGTTTCCGCCGACAGCATCACCGCGTCCGCACCTTCAGCCACCGCATTGGCGACATCGGTGACTTCGGCGCGGGTGGGTGCCGGCGAGAAGCGCATGGATTCGAGCATCTGCGTGGCCACCACCACCGGCTTACCCAGCTGGCGGCAGGTGCTGATGATGTCTTTCTGGATCTGCGGCACGCTCTCGGCCGGCACTTCCACGCCCAAATCCCCCCGGGCCACCATGATCGCGTCGCTCAGTTCAGCGATTTCTTGCAGCCGCTGCACCGCCGAAGGTTTCTCGATCTTGGCCATCAGAAACGCTTTATCGCCGATCAGCTCGCGGGCTTCGCGGATGTCTTCCGGGCGCTGCACAAACGACAGCGCCACCCAGTCCACACCCAGCTCCAGGCCGAAGCTCAGGTCGCGACGGTCCTTGGCGGTGAGTGGGCTCAGTTCCAACAGCGCTTGTGGGACGTTCACACCTTTGCGGTCAGACAGTTCGCCGCCATTGAGCACGGTGGTGTCGATGGCGTCGGCATGCTTGGTGATCACGCGCAGGCGCAGCTTGCCGTCGTCGAGCAGCAGGTCCATGCCCGGCTCCAGTGCGGCGATGATTTCCGGGTGGGGCAGGTTGACTCGGCGTTGGTCACCCGGGGTTTCATCCAGGTCCAGGCGCAGGGCCTGGCCACGTACGAGCTGCACCTTGCCTTCGGCAAAGCGTCCCACCCGCAGCTTCGGCCCTTGCAGGTCCATGAGGATGCCGAGCGGGTAGTTGAGCTGGCGCTCGACCTGGCGAATCCACTGGTAGCGCTGGGCATGGTCGGCGTGGTCGCCGTGGCTGAAGTTGAGGCGGAAGATATTCACCCCGGCCTCCACCAGCTCGCGGATGTCGTCGATACCGTCGGTGGCCGGGCCCAGGGTGGCGAGGATTTTGACCTTCTTGTCAGGCGTCATGATTGGCAGTCTCAAGGATCAGGATGGCGCGGAAGTCGTTGACGTTGGTGCGCGTCGGCTCGGTGACGATCAAGTCGCCCAGGGCGGCGAAATAGCCGTAGCCGTTGTTGTTGTCCAGCTCATCGCTGGCCGACAGGCCCAGGGCTTCGGCACGGCGGTAGCTGCAGGGGGTCATGATCGCGCCGGCGTTGTCTTCTGAACCGTCGATGCCATCGGTATCCCCGGCCAGGGCGTACACGCCGGGCAGGCCCTTGAGGCTGTCGGTGAGGCTGAGCAGGAATTCCGCATTGCGCCCGCCACGGCCGTCGCCGCGTACGGTGACGGTGGTTTCGCCCCCCGAAAGGATCACGCACGGCGCCGCCAATGGCTGGCCGTGCTGCACGATCTGCCGGGCGATGCCGGCGTGTACCTTGGCCACATCGCGGGCTTCGCCTTCAAGGTCGCCGAGGATCAGCGGGCTGAAACCGGCCTGGCGCACTTTGACCGCCACCGCTTCCAGGGATTGCTGCGGGCGGGCGATCAATTGGAAGTGGCTGCGGGCAAGCACCGGGTCGCCGGGCTTGACGGTTTCCGAGGCCGGGTTCTGCAACCAACTGCGCACCGAAGCGGGAGCGTCGATGTGATAACGCTTGAGGATCGCCAGGGCCTGTTGCGAGGTGCTCGGGTCACCGACCGTCGGGCCCGAGGCAATCACCGTGGCCTGGTCGCCCGGTACATCGGAGATCGCGTAGGTGTACACCGTGGCCGGCCACGCGGCCTTGGCCAACCGACCGCCCTTGATCGCCGAGAGGTGCTTGCGCACGCAATTCATCTCGCCAATGGTGGCGCCGGATTTAAGCAGGGCTTTGTTGATGGCTTGCTTGTCCGCCAGGGTGATGCCCTCGGCGGGCAGTGCGAGTAGTGCCGATCCACCGCCGGAGAGCAGGAAGATCACGCGATCGTTTTCACCCAGATGGCTGATCAGTTCCAGCACGCGCTGGGCCACGGCCAGGCCGGCCGCATCCGGAACCGGGTGGGCGGCTTCGACCACTTCGATTTTTTTGCATGGCGCGCCGTGGCCATAGCGGGTGACCACCAGGCCCGAGACTTCGCCCTGCCAACAATCTTCGACGACCAATGCCATGGCGGCCGCGGCTTTGCCGGCGCCGATCACGATCACACGGCCACTGCGGTCGGCAGGCAGGTAGGATTCAAGGACTTGCCGGGGGTGGGCGGCGTCGATGGCTGTGGCAAACAGCTCGCGAAGCAGGTGTTGCGGATCGACCGACATAAGCGGGCTCCCGGGGGATTCTTGTTATTAGAGGTGCGGCGATCGTTCCCACGCTCTGCGTGGGAATGCAGTCCGGGACGCTCTGCGCCCAAAGCGTGACGCGAAGCGTCACAAGAGGCATTCCCACGCGGAACGTGGGAACGATCAGCGGTGTGGGTTATTTATCGCGAATCGAGAAGTTCGCCATATGCTCCAGGCCCTTGATCAGTGCCGAGTGGTCCCAGTTGCCGCCGCCAATTGCCGTGCAGGTGCTGAACACTTGCTGGGTGCCGGCGGTGTTCGGCAGGTTGATCCCCAGTTCCTTGGCACCGGCCAGCGCCAGGTTCAGGTCCTTCTGGTGCAGGTTGATACGGAAGCCCGGATCGAAGGTGCCCTTGATCATGCGCTCGCCGTGCACTTCCAGGATCTTGGACGATGCAAAGCCACCCATCAGCGCTTCACGCACTTTGGCCGGGTCCGCGCCGTTTTTGGAGGCGAACAACAACGCTTCGGCCACCGCCTGGATGTTCAGCGCGACGATGATCTGGTTGGCCACCTTGGCGGTCTGGCCATCGCCATTGCCGCCTACCAGGGTGATGTTCTTGCCCATGCTCTGGAACAGCGGCAGCGCGCGTTCGAAGGTCTGCGGTGCGCCGCCGACCATGATGCTCAAGGTGCCGGCCTTGGCACCGACTTCACCACCGGACACCGGGGCATCCAGGTACTGCGCGCCGGTCTGGTTGATCTTGGCGGCGAATGCCTTGGTGGCGGTAGGGGAGATCGAACTCATGTCGATCACCACCTTGTTTGGCGACAAGCCCGCAGCCACGCCGTCGGCACGGAACAGCACGTCATCGACTTGTGGGGTGTCGGGCACCATGACGATGATGAACTCGGCCTCCTGGGCCACTTGTTGCGGGTTGGCCAGGGCCACGGCGCCGGCGCTGATCAGTTCAGCCGGAGCCTTGCCGTGATGTTCGGAGAGAAACAGTTGATGACCTGCTTTCTGCAGGTTGGCGGCCATGGGTTGGCCCATGATGCCGGTGCCGATAAATCCGATTTTAGCCATGATCAAAATCCTCTTTTAATGTGTGGCTTGCCTGCGATGGCATCATCCGGGGATGCCTGATACACCGAGGTGTCTGCATCGCAGGCAAGCCAGTTCCCACATTGTTTGGTGTTGTGTCAGTTGTCAGATGGCGTTATGGGTTTTGAGCCAACCCAAACCCGCCTCGGTCGTGGTCAATGGCTTGTACTCACAGCCAACCCAACCCGCGTAACCAATGCGGTCCAGATGCTCGAACAGGAAGCGGTAGTTGATCTCACCGGTACCTGGCTCGTTGCGCCCTGGGTTGTCCGCCAGTTGGATGTGGTTGATCTCGCCCAGGTGCGTCGCCATGGTCCGCGCCAGGTCGCCTTCCATGATTTGCATGTGGTAGATGTCGTATTGCAGGAACAGGTTGGCGCTGCCCACTTGCTCGCGAATCGACAGGGCCTGGGCTGTGTTATTCAGGTAGAAGCCGGGAATGTCGCGGGTGTTGATCATCTCCATCACCAGCTTGATACCCCCCGCCTGCAGCTTCTCGGCGGCGTACTTGAGGTTGGCGACGAAGGTTTTTTCCACGGTCTCGTCATCGACGCCTTGTGGCCGGATACCCGCCAGGCAGTTGACCTGGGTGTTGCCTAAGACCTGGGCATAGGCGATGGCCAGTTTGACCCCGGCACGGAACTCCTCGACCCGGTCTGGGTGGCAAGCCAGGCCGCGCTCGCCCTTGGCCCAGTCACCGGCTGGCAGGTTGAACAGCACCTGGGTCAGGCCGTTGGCGTCCAGCTGCGCCTTGATGTCGGCAGAGCTGAACTCATACGGGAACAAGTACTCCACGCCCTGGAAACCGGCATCGGCAGCCGCTTTGAAGCGGGCAAGGAAATCCTGTTCGGTAAACAACATGGACAGGTTGGCAGCAAAGCGCGGCATAGGGTTCTCCTTAATCGAGCAGGGAAATGGCAGTCGGCGCATCGTTGCCGACCAGAGCCAGATCTTCGAATTCATTGACGGCGTTGATCTCGGTGCCCATGGAAATATTGGTCACCCGTTCCAGAATAATCTCAACGATCACCGGCACCTTGAATTCTTCGATCATCTCTTGGGCGCGGCGCAAGGCCGGTTGGATCTGGCCCGGCTCGAACACACGCAGGGCCTTGCAACCCAGGCCCTCGGCAACCGCCACATGGTCGACGCCGTAGCCGTTGAGTTCCGGGGCGTTGAGGTTGTCGAAGGACAGCTGCACGCAGTAGTCCATCTCGAACCCACGCTGGGCCTGACGGATCAGGCCCAGGTAAGAGTTGTTCACTACCACATGGATGTACGGCAGCTTGAACTGTGCGCCCACCGCCAGTTCTTCGATCATGAACTGGAAGTCATAGTCGCCCGACAAGGCCACTACTTTGCGGCTCGGGTCGGCCTTGACCACGCCCAGCGCCGCGGGAATGGTCCAGCCCAGTGGGCCAGCCTGACCGCAGTTGATCCAGTGGCGGGGCTTGTACACATGCAAGAATTGCGCGCCGGCAATCTGCGACAGGCCGATGGTGCTGACGTAGCAAGTGTCTTTGCCGAACACCTGGTTCATCTCTTCGTACACGCGCTGCGGCTTGACCGGCACGTTGTCGAAGTGAGTCTTGCGGTGCAGGGTGGCCTTGCGTTGTTGGCAGTCATGCAACCAGGCACTGCGGTCCTTGAGCTTGCCGGCGGCTTTCCACTCGCGAGCCACTTCAATGAACATCGTCAGCGCGGAGCCGGCGTCGGAAACGATGCCCAGGTCCGGCGTGAACACGCGGCCAATCTGGGTCGGTTCGATGTCGACGTGAATGAATTTACGGCCTTCGGTGTACACCTCTACCGAACCGGTGTGACGGTTGGCCCAGCGGTTGCCGATGCCCAGCACCACGTCCGACTTGAGCATCGTCGCGTTGCCGTAGCGGTGCGAGGTTTGCAGGCCGACCATGCCCACCATCAGCGGGTGGTCGTCCGGGATAGTGCCCCAGCCCATCAGGGTCGGGATTACCGGGATGCCGGTCAACTCAGCGAACTCCACCAGCAACTCGCTGGCGTCGGCGTTGATCACGCCGCCACCGCTCACCAGCAATGGGCGTTCGGCTGCGTCGAGCAGAGCCAGGGCTTTTTCCACTTGCACACGGGTCGCCAGCGGCTTGGCCAGGGGCAGCGGCTGGTAGGCGTCGATGTCGAATTCGATCTCGGCCATCTGTACGTCGAAGGGCAGATCGATCAACACCGGGCCAGGGCGGCCGGAGCGCATTTCATAGAAGGCTTTCTGGAACGCGTAAGGCACTTGGCCGGGTTCCAGCACCGTGGTTGCCCACTTGGTCACTGGCTTGACGATGCTGGTGATGTCCACGGCCTGGAAGTCTTCCTTGTGCATCCGGGCGCGAGGGGCTTGGCCGGTGATGCACAGGATCGGGATCGAGTCGGCCGAGGCGCTGTACAGACCGGTGACCATGTCGGTACCCGCCGGGCCCGACGTGCCGATGCACACGCCGATGTTCCCGGCCTTGGTACGGGTGTAGCCCTCGGCCATGTGCGAGGCGCCTTCAACGTGGCGAGCAAGGACGTGATCGATGCCACCCACCTTCTGCAAGGCCGAATACAGCGGGTTGATCGCGGCGCCTGGGATACCGAAGGCGGTATCCACACCTTCACGGCGCATCACCAGGACGGCGGCCTCGATTGCTCTCATTTTGCTCATGATTTTGGTGCCTCTTGCGTTTTGTAATTGTATACAAGTGGTGTCTGTCCAAAGTGTATTCACGCCGAGCTGCGTTGGTCAATGCCTTTCGTAAACTGACCTTTGCGTTCGTCGGAAGCGCTTTTTTCGACGTATGGAGTCTTTGTTGGAAAATATTGTATACAAAAACAAATATCATTGTGTTCTATTTGTGTGATCGGGCATCTGATAAAACAGACCTCACCGCTTTACCCATAACAAGATAAGGACGGCACCTATGAGCGCTTTAACCTTGAAACTCGCCACCCAACTGGCCACCCAGGCCCTCACCGCAGGCCGCACCATTTCGGCTGCGCCACTGACCATCGCCGTGCTCGACAGCGGCGGCCACCTGGTCACCCTGCAACGCGAAGACGGCGCCAGCCTGCTACGCCCGCAAATCGCCATCGGCAAGGCCTGGGGTGCCATAGCCCTGGGCAAGGGTTCACGTTTGCTGGCACTGGACGCCCAACAGCGCCCGGCGTTTATCGCGGCGTTGAACAGTCTGGGGCAGGGCAGCGTCGTGCCGGCACCAGGTGGGGTGTTGATTCGGGATCAGAACGGCATGGTGCTCGGCGCAATTGGGATCAGCGGGGACACGTCCGATATTGACGAGCAGTGTGCGATCACGGCGATAGAGGGAGTGGGGTTGATGGCGGATGCGGGGGTGTCGGCTTGAATCGTTCTGACTGTGAGTAAGCTATCGCAGGCAAGCCAGCTCTCACATTGGCGGTGTTCACAAATCCAACTGTGTGAATCCAATCAG
>NZ_JAOTNW010000032.1:0-47251 GCF_036346515.1 Pseudomonas sp. AM4(2022) | reverse complement strand
GAATGGATATGTACACGTTCCAACTGTGTTGACTGTCAGGCCGTCATCGCAGGCAAGCCAGCTCCCACATTTGGACTGTGGGGTGTCAGGTGGATAGGCGTCGGCTGGGAGGCCGCCATCGCAGGCAAGCCAGCCCCACATTTGGTTCGCGGGGTGTCAGGTAGATAGGCGTCAGCTGGCAGGGCGTCAGGCAGCGCTGCGGATCTTGTGCAAAGCGTCTGCCACCCATTGACCAAACGCATCCACCGGCCCTTGCAGGTTGCCGAGAAAATGCGGATAGATCAGCCACAAATCCATCACCGGCTTGAAGTCCTTGAGGGGCATCGCCGCCAGCTGCTCGCGATGAGCACTGCGCTCCAGCAACGGACGTGGCACCAGGCCAAGGCCGAGGCCGTCGGCCACCAGGCCCAGTTGCAGTTCAGTGCCGAAGGTTTCCAGGTTTACCCGTAGCGCCAGGCCCTGGTCAGACAAGGTGCGCTGCAACCCCGCACGGAACCCGCAACCGTCCGGGTTGAGGATCCAACCGCTCTGGTACACGTCCGCCAGTTTGCACGGTTTCTTCGGCAACTGCGCCTTGGCACAAACCACCACCAACTCCATCTTGCCGATGGACTCACCGACCAGGTTGTCCGGGAAGATCTTGCCTGCGGGGAACAACGCCACCGCCGCATCCAGTTCGCCGCGTTCGATCTTGCCGACCAATTGGCTGCCCCAGCCGGTGGCAACCTGGGCGCGCAAGTCGGCGTATTCACTGCGCAGGTGCTTGAGTGCGTCCAGCAGCACCACATCGCCGATGGTCTGCGGTACGCCCAGGCGCAGCACGCCGGTGGGCGGTGCGTCAGTGGCCACCAGTTCGCGCAGGGCATCCATCTCGCGCAGAATCAACCGGCACTGTTCATAGACCCGGGTACCGATCAACGTCGGCTTGAGCGGCTTGGTGTTACGGTCGAACAGCTCCACTCCCAGTGCCTGCTCGAAGTTCTGCACGCGGCGGGTGATGGCTGGCTGAGTCAGCTGCAACGACGCGGCGGCATGGCTGATGGACTGGCAACGAATCACTTCGACAAAGGCATCGATATCGTCAATTTTCATTTGGGCCGCACATACAGATCAGTCATTAAGATGTGCGTGAAGCATAGTGGCCGCACACAGGTCTGGATAGCCCACCCAGTGATCAATAACGTCTAACACTATACAAACCGGTTCTAAATTACCTTCAGCTATAAGCTAATCATTAAAAAATAGCATATTAAAAATAAACATTATGCTTAGATAAAAGCACATCAACAGCCCGATGGAATGGTCATGACCCAGGCCCGACACCCCGAGAGACTCAGAGCCTTCATAGGCGCCCTGGCGGAATTGATCGACGGCAACCCGCGTGAAGGCGACCTGCTGCACCGTGGCGGTAAGTTGCTGGCGCAACTGGTCAGCCACGATGATTGGCTGCCCGACGAGTTCACCCAGCCCGACCCCGAGCGCTACCAGCAATTCTTGCTGCATGCCGATTCGCGCCAGCGGTTCAGCGTGGTCAGCTTTGTGTGGGGGCCAGGGCAACGCACGCCGATTCATGACCACAGGGTGTGGGGGCTGATCGGCATGTTGCGTGGCGCGGAGGTTTCCCAGGGGTTTGCCCGGGCGCCGGGCGGCAGCCTGGTAGCGCAAGGCGAACCCGTGCAATTGCTGCCGGGCCAGGTCGAGGCGGTGTCGCCCAAGGTCGGCGATATCCATCAGGTCAGCAATGCCCACAGCGACCAGGTGTCCATCAGCATCCATGTATACGGCGCCAATATCGGTGCGGTGCGCCGGGCGGTGTATCAACCCGACGGCAGCGAGAAACTGTTTATCTCCGGTTATTCCAACGCCTATCTCCCGAACATCTGGGACCTGTCCAAAGAAAAGAGCCCTGCCCTATGACCACCCTATCGACCCGCAGCTTTGCGCAGATTCGCCAGGCCCTGTTGGCACGCGAAGAAGTCGCCCTGATCGACGTGCGTGAGGAGGCCCCCTTTGCCGAGGCCCACCCCCTGTTCGCCGCGAATATCCCCTTGTCCAAGCTGGAACTGGAGGTGTACGCGCGCATTCCACGCCGTGATACCCAGGTCACCCTGTACGACAACGGCGAAGGGCTGGCCCACCGCGCCGCCGAACGCCTCGTTGCACTGGGCTATACCCAGGTCAGCCTGCTGGAGGGTGGGCTGGACGGTTGGCGCCGGGCCGGTGGCGAGCTGTTTATCGACGTCAATGTACCAAGCAAGGCGTTTGGCGAACTGGTGGAGAACCAACGTCACACACCGTCCCTGGCCGCCGAAGAGGTCCAGGCCCTGCTCGACAGCCAGGCCGATGTGGTGGTGCTCGATGCGCGCCGTTTCGACGAATACCAGACCATGAGCATCCCCACCAGCATCAGCGTTCCGGGGGCCGAGTTGGTGTTGCGCGCCCGTGAGCTGGCGCCCGACCCAGCCACGCGCATCATCGTCAATTGCGCTGGGCGCACCCGCAGCATTATCGGCACCCAGTCGTTGATCAACGCCGGCCTCCCCAACCCGGTGGCGGCCCTGCGCAACGGCACCATCGGCTGGACCTTGGCCGGGCAAACCCTCGCCCATGGCCAGGCGCGCCGCTTTGCACCGACCTCGGAAAACCATCGCCAGCTCGCCGCTCAAGAGGCCCGTCGCGTGGCCGACAAAGCCGGGGTAAAACGTGCAACGTTCAATGATCTGCAGCGCTGGCAACAGGACGTGACCCGCACCACTTACCTGTTCGATGTGCGCACCGTAGAAGAATTCGAAGCTGGCCACCTGCCGGGCGCCCGCGCCACCCCGGGCGGGCAACTGGTGCAGGAAACCGACCACGTTGCCAGTGTGCGCGGTGCGCGCCTGGTACTGGTGGACGACGACGGCGTGCGCGCCAATATGTCCGCGTCATGGCTGGCCCAATTGGGCTGGCAGGTCTCGGTGCTGGACGACCTGCAAGCCACGCACTTCAGCGAACGCGGCGCATGGGTCGCGCCAGTGCCGCCGCCGCCCCAGGCCGAACTGATCAGCCCCCACACCCTTGCCGACTGGCTCGGCCATGGCGACACCCTGGTGCTGGACTTCACGGCCAGCGCCAACTACGTGAAACGTCATATCCCCGGCGCCTGGTGGGTACTGCGCGCGCAACTGCCCCAGGCCCTGGCCAAGGTACCGAGCGCCCAGCGCTATGTATTGACCTGCGGCAGCAGCCAACTGGCGCGCCTGGCGGTGCCGGAAGTCGAGGCTCTCACCGGCAAGCCGGTCTTTTTGCTGCAGGACGGCACGGCCGGCTGGATCCATGCGCAACTGCCCCTTGAATCAGGCGAAAGCCACCTGGCTTCCCCGCGTATCGACCGCTACCGCCGCCCTTACGAAGGCACCGACAACCCACGGGAAGCCATGCAGGCTTACCTGGATTGGGAGTTCGGCCTCGTGGAACAACTGGCCCGCGACGGCACCCATGGCTTCTACGTGATCTGATTCACCGCTGCACCTTTTTGCCCAACCGACCCCTTCTCCAGGCGGAGGTACCTCCCTTTACCCAACGCCTGGAGTTTTCCCATGCTGTATGCCTTCCCATTCAAACGCCTGCTGTGGGGCGCCGCCTTGGCCCTCGGCCTGCTTTCCACCGTGCAGGCTGGCGACCTGCAACCGCTGCGCGTGGCCAACCAGAAATCCACGATCAAAGCGCTGTTGGAAGCCTCGGGCGAAAGCCAGAACGTGCCCTACGAGATCAAGTGGTCGGAATTCCCCTCGGCCTCGCCCCTGGGCGAAGCCCTGAATGCCGGTGCCGTGGATGTCGGCGCCCTGGGCGATGCCCCTTATGTGTTCGCCCTCGGCGCCGGTGCGTCGATCAAGGTGATCAGCATCATCCATGCCGAAGGCCGTAACACCACGGCGCTGCTGGTGCCCAAGGATTCACCGATCAAGACCGCGGCCGACCTCAGGGGCAAGAAAATCGTCACAGGGCGCGGCTCCATCGGGCACTACCTGGCGATCAAGGCCCTGAACGATGCCGGACTGACCACCCACGATGTGCAGTTCATCTTCCTGCTGCCCGCCGAATCCCGGCTGGTACTCGACAACGGCACCGCCGATGCCTGGGCGACGTGGGACCCCTACACCACCGTGGTCACCTCACAGAGCAACGCCCGAGTGCTGGTCAGCGGCAAGAACCTGTTGAGCAATCACCTGTACTTCGCCGCCACCAGCCAGGCCATTGCCGACAAGCGTGTGCAACTGGACGACTTCGTCGCCCGCGTTGATCGCGCCTACGCCTGGGCCAATACCCATCCCGAGCAATACGCCGCTGCCCAAGCCAAGATCACTGGCCTGCCGTTGGCCGTGCATATCGAAGTGGCTAAAGACACTCACCTGTCCCCCGTGAGGATTGACGATACGGTGATCCACGGCCTGCAAGCCACCGCCGACACCTATGTAAAAGAAGGCCTGCTGAGCCAACACATCGACGTCTCCCAGGGCTTCGATTCCAGCTTCAACGCCAAGCGTATCCCCCTCGAACAAGCCTCGCGCTAAGGAGCAGAACATGAGCAAGCCACGTCAATTGAAACTCGGTGCCATGGTGCACGGTGTCGGCCACGGCTGGGGCGAATGGCGCCACCCGCAGGCACAACCCGACGCCAGCACGAATTTCGGCTTCTACAAGCAGCAGACCGCACTGGCCGAAGCCGCCCGATTCGACTTCGTGTTCATCGCCGACAGCCTGCATATCCACCCCAAGTCCAGCCCTCATTACCTCAACCGTTTCGAGCCGCTGACGATCCTCTCGGCCCTGGCCGCGCTGACCACTCACATCGGCCTGGTCGCCACCGTGACCGTCAGCTACACCGAGCCTTACCAGGTAGCACGCCAGTTCGCCTCCCTGGACCATATCAGCGGCGGCCGCGCCGGCTGGAATGTGGTCACCTCGTGGCTGAGCGGCACCGCCGATAATTTCGGCAAGGCCGAACACCCGCCCCACGCCGTGCGTTACCGCATCGCCAAGGAGCATTTGAATGTGGTCAAGGGCCTGTGGGATTCCTGGGAGGACGACGCCTTTGCCTATAACAAACACAGCGGCGAATTCTTCACTCCGGGCAAGTTGCATGCGCTTAACCACAAGGGCGAATTCTTCTCGGTCAAAGGCCCGCTGAACATCGCGCGTTCGCGCCAGGGCCAACCGGTGATTTTCCAGGCGGGCACTTCGGAGGATGGGCGTAACTTTGCCGCTGAAAACGCCGATGCGATTTTTGTGCACGTGGAAACTATCGACGAAGCCAAGGCCTACAGCGCCGATTTGAAACGCCGCGCCAAGGGCTTTGGCCGCGACCCGGACAGCCTGTCGATCCTGCCGGGTATCCGCCCGATTGTCGGGCGCGATGCCGCCGAAGTGGAAAGCCGCTACCAGCAAGCTGTGGCGCTGGTCACTGTGGAAGATGCCATCGTCGCCCTCGGCCGGCCGTTCAACGACCATGATTTCAGCCAGTACCCGCTAGATGCGCCCTTCCCTGAACTGGGCGACCTGGGTGCCAACAGCCAGAAAGGTGGCTCCGAACGTATCAAGCAACTGGCCCGTGACGAAGGCCTGACCCTGCGCGAAGTGGCCCTGCGTTTCTCGCGGCCCCAGCGCGACTTTGTCGGTACCCCGGAGCAGATCGCGGATGCGATCCAGACCTGGTTCGAGAGCGGCGCCAGCGATGGTTTCATCATCAATTCGGTGCTGCCGGATGGCTTGCAGTATTTCACTGAATGGGTGGTGCCGGTGCTTCAACAACGGGGGGTGTTCCGTACCGAGTACAGCGGCCACACCCTACGGGACAACCTCGGCCTGGAAGTGCCAGCGAACCGCTACAGCGTGATCGAAGCCACCGAACACGCCCTGGCCTGAAGACTACCCCTTGTAGGAGCGAGCTTGCTCGCGAAAAACGCCAACGATAACGCGTACTTCCTGAATAAACGCGGCGCCTTTGAGTTTTTCGCGAGCAAGCTCGCTCCTACAGGGGGTCAGGGCTTGCCACCCTCCCACATTTTTGACCGAGTACAGACTTATGACTCAACCGTCTCTCAAGGCTGTGGAAGCCGTCGATTTCGACGCCCTGCTTGATCACCTCAGCGCCGAGCTGGCCAGTACCGCGCCCCTTTATGACGAAAGCGGCGCCTTCCCACACGCCAATTTCAAACGTCTACACCAACACCAACTCATCGCACTGACCGTGCCGAAAAAACTTGGCGGCGGTGGCGCCAGCCTGGCTCAGGCGCGCAAGGTCATCAGCGCCATCGCCAAGGGCGAACCGTCCACGGCATTGATCCTGGTGATGCAATACCTGCAACACGCACGCCTGCAAGACAACCAGAGCTGGCCTGCACACCTGCGCGTGCAGGTCGCGCAAGAGGCGGTGCAAAACGGCGCGCTGATCAATGCCCTGCGTGTCGAACCCGACCTGGGCACCCCAGCCCGTGGCGGTTTGCCGGCCACCACCGCCGTGCGCACCGCCGACGGCTGGCGTATCAGTGGGCGCAAGCTCTACTCCACCGGCAGCCATGGCCTGAGCTGGTTCAGCGTGTGGGCGCGCAGCGACGACGCCGACCCGCTGGTAGGCGCCTGGCTGGTGCCCAAGGCCAGCCCCGGCGTCAGCATCATCGACACCTGGGACCACTTGGGCATGCGCGCCACCTGCAGCCATGAGGTGGTGTTCGACAACGTAAGGGTGCCCCTGGACCATGCAGTCAGCGTCAGCCCCTGGAGCGCCCCGCAAGCGGAGCTGGACGGCGAAGGGTTCCTCTGGATGTCAGTGTTGCTGTCCTCGGTGTACGACGCCGTGGCCCAGGCGGCACGGGACTGGCTGGTGGGCTGGCTGGAGGCGCGCAAGCCGTCGAATCTCGGCGCGGCACTGTCTACCCTGCCGCGTTTTCAGGAGACCGTCGGCCATATCGACACTTTGCTGTTCGCCAACCGTAGCCTGCTCGACGCTGCGGCCGCAGGCCACACGCCAACGGCCAATGCCGCACAAGTGAAGTACCTGGTGACCGGCAATGCGATCCGTGCGGTCGAGCTGGCCATCGAAGCCTCGGGCAACCCTGGCCTGTCACGGCACAGCCCACTGCAACGGCATTACCGCGATGTGCTGTGCAGTCGCGTCCACACTCCGCAAAATGACGCCGTGCTGCAAGGCGTCGGCAAAGCTGTGTTCAACCAGCGCCAAAAGGAACGCACATGAGCCAGGTGATTATTGCCAGCCAACTGGACGAAGACTTCAACCAGGTGATCCGGGAGCGCCTTGCGCCACTGCACCCCGAAGCCCAGGTAATCGGCGTGCCGGTCGGTGTGCCCAGTGACCTGCCGCCCCACGCCAATATCCTGCTGCTGCGCCCGATCAATGTGCGTGGCTACACTGCCCCCGACACCCCGCCACCGGGCTGGCCCTATGGCGCACAGTGGGTGCACCTGGTGTCGTCGGGTATCGACTTCTACCCCCAGTGGCTGTTCAACGGCCCACCCGTGACCACTTCCCGTGGCAGCGCCGCCGATAACCTGGCCGAGTTCGCCCTGGCGGCGATCTTTGCCGCGTCCAAGCACTTGCCGGATATCTGGGTAAAGGATGCACAGTGGCAGTTCACCGCGCTGCGCCCGCTCAAGGGCACCACGCTGGGCCTTTTGGGCTTTGGCGCGATTGGCGCAAGCCTGGCGCAAAAGGCCCTGGCACTGGGGCTCAAGGTGGTGGCACTGCGTCAAAGCACAACGCCGTTCGGTCTCGATGGCGTGGAAGCGGCCAGAGACATCCACGACCTGTTTGCCCGCGCCGATCACCTGGTGGTGGCGGCCCCCCTGACCGAAGCAACGCGGCATATCATCGACCGTAATGTACTGGCCAGCGCCAAGCCGGGGTTGCACCTGATCAATATCGCCCGCGGCGGCCTGCTCGATCAGCAAGCGCTGTTGCACGCGTTGGATAACGGCCAGATCGGCCTGGCGTCCCTCGACGTCACCGAGCCAGAGCCACTGCCCGACGGGCATCCGCTGTACAGCCATCCGAGGGTACGGCTGTCGCCGCATACTTCGGCTATTTCAACCCGCAGCAAGGAGGAAATTGCGGACACGTTCCTGGCGAACCTGGAACGGTATGTGGCGGGCCTTGAGTTAAGCAACCTCGCGAATGCCTGACGGCTTGCCCGCGAAGGCGGTGTGCTAATCACTGAATGTTTAACTGAACCACCGCTATCGCAGGCAAGCCAGCTCCCACACGGGTTATGTATTACTCACAAAATCAACTTCAACGATGCGGCGAGTTTTCGGCGCTCGTTCAAGCGGTGGACCGGCAGCACGCCCAACCTGATCCGCCAACTGTTCAGCAGCCGCTAGCCAGACGTTCGCGCAGGAACTCCACCAGCGCTTGCACCGGGCGTGAACTTTGCCGGTGCTGCGGGTACACCGCCGACAGGGTTAAGGCCTCTGGGGCGAAGTCTTCCAATACCTTGACCAAGCGACCGTCCTTCAAGGCCTCGCTGACAATGAACGTCGGTAGATAGGTAACGCCCAGACCGGCAATCGCGGTATCGCGCAGCAGGTCACCGTTATTGACGCGCATGCGCCCACTGACGCTCAAGGCTTGCAACTTGCCTTTGAAGCGCCATTGCACCTGGCGGCCGTGGCCGTAGGGCAGGCAGTCGTGCGTGGTTAAATCCTCGGGTTTCAACGGCGTACCCCGCAGCGCCAGGTAGTCGGGGCTAGCGCAATACACCCGCTCGATAGCGGCGATGCGTCGGGCGATCAGGGTGGAGTCTTCCAGGGTGCCGATACGCAGCACCAGGTCGTAGCCTTCGCCGATCAAGTCCACCGGGCGGTCGCTCAGGTCAACTTCAACGCAGACCTGCGGATGCTGACGCAGAAACAACGGCAACAGGCAACCCAGGTGCGCCATGGCGAACGACAAGGGTGCACTGAGGCGAATGGTGCCTCGCGGCTCGCTGTTCTGGCCGGCGATGCCCTGCTCCACTTGTTCCACCTCACCGAGCAGGCGCAAGGCCGACTCGTAGTAGCTCTGACCCAGCGGCGTGACGTCCAGGCGCCGTGTGGAGCGGTTGAGCAAGCGTACGCCCAGGCGGTCTTCCAGTTGGATCAGGCGGCGGCTGACGAATTGCTTGGACAAGCCCAATTGCTCGGCGGCGGCGGTGAAACTGCCGGATTCCATGACCTGGCAGAACAGGCGCATGTCTTCGAAGGGGTTCATTGTCGCTTCTCAGGGGACGATGGGCTGTTTTATAGCCTGTCAGTGGTCACACCACAAACCAAAATGTGAACACCATCAAATGTGGGAGCTGTGCCAGGCGCTGATGTTGTGGGCAATATAAACCCATGTGGGAGCTGGCTTGCCTGCGATAGCGGTGTATCAGCCAGCAATACTGTTGACTGATGCATCGCAATCGCGGGCAAGCCCAGCTCCCACAGGGTTTTGCGGTGTTTTACAGAGCAGGTTACTTGGCAGCGAACGCCGAGTAGCTGTTCATCAGGTTGCGGTAGTTGGGAATGCGCGGCGAGAGCAGGTTGGCCAGGCCTTCCATGTCGTTGCGCCAGTCCACTTGCAGCTCGCAGGCCACCGAGAACCAGTTCACCAGTTGCGCACCGGCTGCGGTCATGCGCGCCCAGGCGGCTTGTTGCACGGTTTCGTTGAAGGTGCCGGAAGCGTCGGTGACCACGAAGACCTCAAAGCCTTCGTCAAGGGCACACAGGGTCGGGAACGCCACGCACACGTCGGTCACCACACCGGCAATGATGATCTGCTTGCGGCCGGTGGCCTTGACGGCCTTGACGAAATCTTCGTTGTCCCATGCGTTGATCTGGCCAGGGCGCGGAATGTACGGCGCGTCGGGGAACAGTTCTTTGAGCTCGGGCACCAATGGGCCGTTGGGGCCACTTTCAAAGCTGGTGGTCAGGATGGTCGGCAGGTTGAAGAACTTCGCCACGTCGGCCAGGGCCAGCACGTTGTTCTTGAACTCGTTGGGGGAGAAATCCTGCACCAGGGAGATCAGGCCGGTCTGGTGATCAACCAACAAAACAACAGCATCGTCTTTGTTCAAGCGCTTGTAAGTCATGGGTAACTCCTTTGGGGATGGGGTGTTCTTCAAAAGGCAAAGCAGGAGCAGCCGAACGCCCCCCAGAAACCCTGGAAGTCGCTGACCGGCACGCTGGAAAGGCGCGCTTTTTCATGGCTGTGGGCATGCACGCCACAGGGGCCGCTGCACTGGTGAACCTGGGCCTGCATCGGCGACGTCGGGCGCCAGTGCCCCGGCACCTTGACCACCGGCGACCAGTCCGGCAGCACCGGTACCCGTGGCGGTGCGAAATCTTCGAAGTCGCCAGCGCCGTACACGACCTTGCCGCCGACCACTGTCAGCACCGATTCGATCCACTTGATGGCTTCTTCCTCGACACTGAAAAAGTCCGCCGACAACGCAGCGACATCCGCCAGTTGACCGACCTTGATCTGGCCTTTCTTGCCCTGCTCGGAGGAGAACCAGGCGCTGCCGTGGGTGAACAACTCCAACGCGGTAAGGCGCGGCAAGCCCTCGGCGTGCAGCTCCAGGCCTCCGACGGTACGGCCGCTGACCATCCAGTACAGCGAGGTCCAGGGGTTATAGCTCGACACGCGGGTGGCATCGGTGCCCGCCCCTACCGGCACGCCTTCGGCCAGCATGCGCTTGATCGGCGGCGTGGCCTCGGCGGCTTTGGCGCCGTAGCGCTCGACGAAGTATTCGCCCTGGAACGCCATGCGATCCTGGATCGCAATACCGCCACCGAGGGCACGCACGCGTTCGATGTTTTTCGGGGTGATGGTTTCGGCGTGGTCGAAAAACCACGGCAAGCCATTGAACGGGATGTCGCGGTTGACCTTCTCGAACACGTCGAGCATGCGCGAGATGGACTCGTCGTAAGTGGCGTGCAGACGGAACGGCCAGCGCTGTTCCACCAGGTGGCGCACCACCGGCTCCAGCTCCTGCTCCATGGTCAGCGGCAGGTCCGGGCGTGGTTCGAGGAAGTCTTCAAAGTCCGCCGCCGAGAACACCAGCATCTCGCCGGCCCCGTTATGGCGCAGGTAGTCATCGCCCTGATGCAGGGTGACGCTGCCGGTCCAGTTCTTGAAGTCGCTGAGCTCTTCCTTGGGCTTCTGGGTGAACAGGTTGTAGGCGATGCGCACCGTCAACTGTTGATCCTTGGCCAGTTGCTCGATCACCGCGTAGTCATCGGGGTAGTTCTGGAAGCCGCCGCCGGCATCGATGGCGCTGGTCAGGCCCAGGCGATTGAGTTCACGCATGAACTGGCGGGTGGAGTTGACCTGGTATTCCAAAGGCAGTTTCGGGCCTTTGGCCAAGGTCGCATACAGGATCATCGCGTTAGGCCGCGCCACCAGCATGCCGGTTGGGTTGCCGTTGCTGTCACGCACGATCTCACCGCCCGGCGGGTTCGGCGTGTCCTTGGTGTAGCCCGCCACCCGCAGGGCTGCGCGGTTGAGCAAGGCGCGGTCGTACAAGTGCAGGACGAACACCGGGGTGTCCGGGGCGGCCTGGTTGAGTTCTTCCAGGGTAGGCATGCGCTTTTCAGCGAACTGGAATTCGTTCCAGCCGCCCACCACACGTACCCATTGCGGCGTAGGTGTGCGATCGGCCTGGTCTTTGAGCATGCGCAAGGCATCGGCCAGGGACGGCACGCCTTCCCAGCGCAGTTCAAGGTTGTAGTTCAACCCGCCACGAATCAGGTGCAAGTGCGAGTCGTTGAGGCCCGGAATCACGGTGCGGCCCTTGAGGTCGATGACCTGGGTGGCGCTGCCGCGCAGGGCCATGGCTTCGCCGTCGGTACCCACGGCGACAAAGCGCCCTTGGTGGATGGCCACGGCGGTGGCGCGTGGGTTTTCCCGGTCCACGGTGTGGAACTGGCCATTGAACAGAATCAGATCGGCGTTCATAGGGTTTCCTTTACAGAGGCTTCAAGCCAGGGAGCGAACAGGCGGGTGGCCGCCGGCATCAGCAGGTACACCACCAGCAACACGATGGTCAGGGTGACCAGGAAGGTGGAGACCACGTAATTGGACAAAAACGGGTGCAACCGCAGGATCGGCCCCCAGATAAACGGCAGCAGCAGGGTTTGCGGCAGGATCACAAACAGGCTGACCACCGCCTGCTTCCAGCGCGGCGGCTTGGCACCGCCCTCGGCCTGGGGCGTGAACCAGAACTCATTGGCCGCGCCGATTTCCGTCTGGTCGCCGTCCGCCAGCATGGGTGCGGCTTCGTCGATCAGGGCCTGGCGTTGCGGGGAGCCGAGCCACAGCTCAAGGGCGCTGGTGGAGCTATAGCGCAGCACACAAGTGAACAGCGCCATGCCGTTTTGCTGGCTGCGCACCACGTCAACGCCAAGGTGCCCAGGGCGTTCGCCAGCGATGCGCACGATGCGGCGCAGCCAGGCTTCGTACTCGACTTCAAAGCCGGGTTTGACCCGGTGCTTGACGACCAGGGTGACGACTTCGTCGGGGCTGGTATTGGCGGTTGATTCCATGGCTGGGTGTTTCCCCGGAGCATTGAGCGATGGGGAGAGTGTGGCCGGTTGGCAGGTGTGGGGAATTGCATGTATGTGCTGTCTGGCAGGCATTCGCCCGCTCTGCATCCGATATTTATGCTCACTTCCCAACTTAATAATATTTTATTAATGCCCCCCCGCCCCCTAACTTGACGTCATGCCCGAGCTGAATCCAACTGCATTACGCAAGGATAGAGACATGACTGTAGCGATAACAAAAATAGACACGCTGGTGGTTGGCGCAGGTCAAGCTGGCGTGGCCATGAGCGAGCATTTGAGCAAGCAAGGCGTGCCGCACCTGGTGCTTGAACGCAGCCGTATTGCCGAGCGCTGGCGCACCGGGCGCTGGGACTCGTTGGTCGCCAACGGCCCGGCCTGGCATGACCGCTTCCCCGGCCTGCACTTCGATGACGTCCCCGCCGATGGTTTCGCACCCAAAGAGCGCGTCGCCGATTACTTCGAAGCCTATGCCCGTAAATTCAACGCGCCGATCCGCACCGGCGTGGACGTCACCTCAGTGGTACGCAACCTAGGCCGCCCCGGCTTTACCGTGCACACCAGCGAAGGCGTGATCGAAGCCAACCGCGTGGTGGCCGCCACCGGGCCCTTTCAGAAGCCGGTGATTCCCGCTATCGCGCCTAAAGACACCGCGCTGCACCAGATCCATTCCGCCGACTATCGCAACCCTGGGCAACTGCCAGCCGGCGCTGTGCTGGTGGTGGGCGCCGGATCGTCCGGGGTGCAAATTGCCGATGAATTGCAGCGCTCCGGTCGCCAGGTGTACCTGTCGGTCGGCGCCCATGACCGCCCTCCTCGCGCCTATCGCAACCGCGACTTCTGCTGGTGGTTGGGCGTATTGGGCGAGTGGGACCAGGCGGCGATGAAACCCGGCCGCGAGCACGTCACCATTGCCGTGAGCGGCGCCCACGGCGGCAAGACCATCGACTTTCGCGAGCTGGCCCAGCAAGGCATGACCCTGGTCGGCCTGACTCACGCCTTCGACGGCACGGTGGCAACGTTCCAACCCAACCTGGTGGAGAACCTGGCGCGCGGTGATGAAAACTACCTGGCCTTGCTGGATGCGGCCGACGCCTATATCGAACGCAACGGCCTCGACCTGCCCCTGGAGCCCGAGGCACGTCGCGTGTTCCCCGACGCTGAATGCATCCAGCAGCCGATCCTGACACTGGACCTGGCGGAAGCTGGCATCACTTCGATCATCTGGGCCACCGGATTTGCCGTGGACTACAGCTGGTTGCAGGTAGACGCCTTCGACGCCGCTGGCAAGCCGCAACACCAGCGCGGTGTCTCCAGCGAAGCGGGCATCTACTTCCTCGGTTTGCCGTGGCAATCGCGGCGTGGCTCATCGTTTATCTGGGGCGTGTGGCACGACGCCAAATACGTGGCCGACCATATCGCCATCCAGCGTCAGTACCTTGAGTACCGCGAAGCCGCCCCGGTTGCCCGCCAGTCCCCTGTCAGCGCCTGATCATTTTTCCCAGGAGTTTTTTTGATGCCTACCCACACTCGCATTCGCATGTTCAACACCAAAGAAACCTATCCCAACCAGAGCCTGGACAACGACCTATGCCAGGCCGTGCGCGCCGGCAACACCGTGTACGTACGCGGCCAGGTGGGCACTGATTTCGACGGCAACCTGGTCGGCCTCGGCGACCCACGGGCCCAGGCCGAGCAGGCGATGAAGAACGTCAAGCAACTGCTGGAAGAAGCCGGCAGCGACCTCAGCCATATCGTCAAGACCACCACCTATTTGATCGACCCACGCTACCGCGAGCCGGTGTACCAGGAAGTCGGCAAGTGGCTCAAGGGCGTGTTCCCGATTTCTACCGGGCTGGTGGTTTCGGCCCTGGGCCAGCCGCAGTGGCTGATGGAAATTGATGTGATCGCGGTTATTCCAGAGTAAGGAGGCTAGCCATGACCTTTTCCATCGTCGGCCGTTGTGCAGAGACCGGCCAACTGGGCATTGCCATCAGCTCATCGAGCATCGCCGTGGGCGCCCGCTGCCCGTGGCTGCGGCCCGGTGTGGGCGCCGTGTCGACCCAGAACATCACCTTGCCGGCCCTCGGCCCGGACGTCCTCGACGGACTGGAACAGGGCCTGGCTCCCGCCGCCGCCGTCGATAAAGCGCTCACCCGCAACGGCTACAGCCAGTACCGGCAACTGACGGCGATTGACCACCTGGGCCGTAGCGTGCATTTCAGCGGCAGCCAGACCCTGGGTACCCATCACGCGGTTTCGGGCGAGCAATGCGTGGCGGCGGGCAATATGCTCGCCGCCCCTGAAGTGATCACCGCGATGGTCACGGCTTTCGAACAGGGCGAAGGCCAGCTCGCAGACCGTCTACTGGCCGCGATGCATGCCGCCATCGCCGCCGGTGGCGAAGCCGGCCCGGTGCACTCCGCCGCGCTGGTGGTGGTGGGCGAGTTGACGTGGCCGATCATCAACTTGCGCGTGGATTGGGCCGACGATGCGCCGATTGGCGAATTGCAAAAACTCTGGGACGCCTACCGCCCACAGGTGCAGGACTATATCGATCGCGCCCTCGCCCCCGACCGCTCCCCCGGCTACGGTGTGGCCGGAGACGACCGATGAGCCGCAGCCGCGAACTGCTGGAAACCCTGGTGGGCTTCGACACCACCAGCCGCGAGTCCAACCTGCAATTGATCGAGTATGTGCGCGATTACCTGGCCGGGTTTGGCGTCGCCAGCGAGCTGGTCTACAACGCGCAACGCAGCAAGGCCAACCTGTTTGCCAGCATCGGCCCGGTGGAACTGCCAGGTATCGTGCTGTCGGGGCATACCGACGTGGTGCCGGTGGATGGGCAACCCTGGAGCCTACCGCCGTTCACGTTGACCGAGCGCGACGGCAAGCTGTTCGGGCGTGGCACCGCCGACATGAAGGGGTATATCGCCTGCGTGCTGGCGTTGGTGCCGGCGCTGGTCAAGGCGCCGTTGCGCCTGCCGGTGCACATCGCCCTGTCCTACGATGAGGAAGTCGGCTGCCTGGGCGTGCGCTCGCTGCTCGCGGTTCTGGAACAGCGTCCGGTCAAGCCGATGTTGTGCATCATCGGCGAGCCGACCGAACTCAAGCCGGTGCTGGGCCACAAGGGGAAGTTGGCGATGCGCTGCGATGTTCAGGGTCAGGCGTGCCACTCGGCCTATGCGCCCTCGGGTGTGAATGCGATTGAACACGCCGCCGAGTTGATCGGTGAACTGGGGCGCATTGGCCAACGGCTACGCGCGCGTCAGGACCCACGTTTTGACCCGCCGTTCAGCACGGTACAGACCGGCATGATCAACGGCGGCAAGGCTTTGAATATCGTGCCGGCCGACTGCCGCTTTGACTTTGAGGTGCGCGCCCTGCCCTCCATGGACCCGGGCGAAGTGGCTGAAGAGTTGCAGGCCTACGCGCGGCAGCAGGTGTTGCCGCACATGCAGGCGGTCAGCACACAGAGTTCGATTCGGTTCACCGAGTTGTCAGCCTACCCAGGGCTGGTCACGGATGAGCGCAGCCAGGCGGCGCAATTGATTGCGGCGTTTTGCGGCTCACAGGAATTCGGCACCGTGGCGTTTGGTACCGAGGGCGGGCTGTTCGATGCGGTGGGTATTCCCACCGTGGTGTGTGGGCCAGGGAGCATGGACCAAGGGCATAAGCCGGATGAGTTTGTGAGCCTGGAGCAGCTTGATGGCTGTGATGCCATGTTGCAGCGGTTGTTAGGCTTTATCACCACCTGAAGACGCCGTTACACGGTCATCGTCCTCTATTACCCTGTAGGAGCGAGCTTGCTCGCGAAAAGCTCACAGACGCCGTGTTCATTCAGGAAGCACGCGTTATCGTTGACGTTTTTCGCGAGCAAGCTCGCTCCTACAATATTCAGCCGAGCAAACGGGCAAGCTCTTCGCGGCAGTAGTCGACAAACAACTGTACCGGTTTGGTCAAAGGTGCGCGGCGTAGCCAGACGGCCGACAACCCCGACCCCGTGACCGTTTCCGCCAAGGGGATGCACACCACTTTCTGCCCATCATAGGTGTACTCGCTGAACGGTTTGGTCACCAGGATCGAGAACCCGAACCCACGCCCCACCATGCCCCGCACCATTTCGATGGAGGGCGAGCTGAACACGATATTCGGCGTCAGCCCGCGCTCTTCGAAGATGCTCACGAAGTAGGTACGGCTGGGCAACACGTCCAGCAAAATCATCGGTTCCAGCACCAGGTCGGCCAGGGACACCTTGGCCTGTTGGGCAAAGCGGTGATCGGCCGGCAGCAACGCATAGGGCTGTTGCGGCGGCATCAGCGGCGTGGTCTCGATGGTGCCGCCCAGGTCGTGCTCAAACAGCATCGCCACGTCGATACTGCCCGCCGTCAGCGCCTGCACCAGCTCCTGCTGCTCGCCATCGCGGATGCGGATCTCCACGCCCGGCCAGCGCGCCTTGAAGCCGGCGATCAAGCGTGGCAGGTACAACGGTGCCACGGTTTCAAAACAGCCGATGTCGATCTGCCCGGCCACCACATCGTTATCGGCCAGGGCGTTCTGCTCGAACTCATGGGCCACCCGCAACAGCTCCAACGCCTTGCGATAAAAGCGCGCGCCGCTGGGCGTGAGGGAAACGCCCTGGGCGTGATGGCGGATAAACAATTGCACGCCAAAGCTGTCTTCCAGTTGCTTGATCGCCGTGGACACCGACGGCTGGGCGATGTACAGCTTGCGCGACGCCTCGGCAACGCTGCCGCATTCGGCCGTGGTCACAAAATATCTGAGCTGACGCAGGTTATAAGCTGCCATCGGCACCTCCCTAAACGTGGTTTTTTGCCCCAAACAAGTGCGCAGAAACACCGGTTTTTCAAGCCATTGACGTGCCTGCAACATACCGGAGCAAAAAACCTCACGAGATACTTTTTTTAAGGTCTATAGCAACAAACTTACTAATTTACCTGCCTGCGCCCATTGCAGATGATCACTCCAACAACAAAGCGGCGCCCACGCGCCGCACAGCGAAGTACGCCCACGTACTCACCTTGCCTTGGAGCTCGTCATGGTTACCACTGCAACATCCTCCGCCCCGCTTATCGAAAAACACACGATTGGATACGTGCCCCCGGAAGATCGCCATGGAAAGGTAAGAGACTTGTTCACCCTGTGGTTCGGCGGCAACATCGCGCCGTTGCCGATCGTCACTGGCGCACTGGGTGTGCAACTGTTCAACCTCAACCTGGTGTGGGGCATTGTCGCCATCCTTGTCGGCCACTTGGTCGGCGGTGTGTTGATGGCATTGCACTCGGCCCAGGGCCCGCAGATGGGCATTCCGCAGATGATCCAGAGTCGTGCACAGTTCGGCTCCCTCGGCGCATTGCTGGTGGTGGTGATTGCCGGGGTGATGTACATCGGCTTCTTCGCCTCCAACATCGTGCTGGCCGGTAAATCCCTGCATGGTGTGGTGGACGCCGTGCCTGTACCGGTGGGCATCGTTATCGGCGCCATCGGTTCCGGGATCATCGGCATCATCGGCTATCGATTCATCCACGTACTCAATCGCATCGGCACCTGGGTGCTGGGCGCGGGTATCGTGCTGGGCTTTGGCTACATCTTCACCCATGTGCAGACCACGGATTTCCTCACCCGGGGCAGCTTCAACATCTCCGGTTGGCTGGCCACGGTTTCCCTGGCCGCGCTGTGGCAAATCGCGTTTGCGCCCTACGTGTCGGACTACTCACGCTACCTGCCAGCCGACGTGCCGGTGGCTGCCACCTTCTGGACCACCTACCTGGGCTCGGCGCTGGGGTCGAGCCTGGCCTTCATCTTCGGAGCCGTGGCAGTGCTCGCCACGCCGGTAGGCATGGACACCATGGACGCCGTCAAACTCGCCACCGGAGCGATTGGCCCGTTGATGCTGGTGCTGTTCCTGCTCAGCGTGATCAGCCATAACGCCCTCAACCTGTATGGGGCGGTGCTGTCGATCATCACCCTGGTACAGACCTTCGCTTACCGCTGGATCCCGACCGCGAAAAGCCGTGCGGTGATCTCCATCATCGTGCTGGCCGCCTGTTCGATTGCGGCGGTGTTTGCCTCCCAAGACTTCATCGGTCACTTCGTCGACATGGTGCTGGTACTGCTCGTAGTGCTGGTGCCCTGGACGGCGATCAACCTGATCGACTTCTACGCCATTCACAAAGGCCAATACGACATCGCCTCGATCTTCCGCGTGGATGGCGGCATCTACGGCAAGTACAACCCCCAGGCGCTGCTGGCCTATGCGGTGGGGATCGCGGTGCAGATTCCGTTCATGAACACGCCGCTGTACGTCGGGCCGATTTCGCACCACATCAACGGCGCGGACTTGTCGTGGGTGGTGGGGCTGGCGGTGACGTCGCCGTTGTACTTCTGGCTGGCGAGCCGGGACAGTGCGTATAAGCGCCGGATGGACGGGGGCAAGTTGGTGGGTGGGGTTTGATACAGACGCTTGGCCGCGCCTGCCCTAACCGTCACAACGTGTAGGAGCGAGCTTGCTCGCGAAAAACTCACAGGCGCCGCGTTCATTCTGGAAGCGCGCGTTATCGTTGACGTTTTTCGCGAGCAAGCTCGCTCCTACAGTTTGAATGGCCTTGCGGTGCCAAAGGTGCAAGGTTTCTCTATGATGTGGCCTTTCACTGAAACCCCTTGGAACCGCCGATGCCCACCCTCACCCTGCGCAACGCCCTGCCCACCGACGCCGCACGCTGCTTTGAAATCGAAACCACCGCCTACGAGGGCGACGAAGCCGCAACGCTTGAAAAAATCGCCACGCGTATTGCGCAGTATCCCGAAGGCTTTTTGATCCTGGAGGAAGATGGCGCAGTGGTGGGGTTCATCAACTCTGGCTGTGCCCATGAGGTGGTAATGTCGGACGAGGCCTTCAAGGAGTTGGTGGGCCATGCCGCCGAGGCGCCGAATGTGGTGATCATGTCGGTGGTGGTCGACCCGGCCCATCAAGGCAAGGGCTATGCGAAAAGGCTGATGACTGAGTTCGTGCAACGCATGCAAGCAATGGGCAAGCGCACAATCCACCTGATGTGCAAGGAACAGCATGTGCCGTTGTACAAACGCATGGGTTATACCTACGTGCGACCTTCGCCATCGGACCACGGAGGTATGGCGTGGCATGAAATGGTGAGGACGGTATAGCACCAGTGATTGCAGAAGTATTTCCAATTGTGAAACAGCCAAAAAACCTTGCCACGATTAAATGTAGTTCGGCGTGTTAAAACTTGGGACGTCCCTGCGTTATCTGACATCCAGCCTGACATTACCAAGCCTTTTCCGGACTGGGCCTACAGCCATTTCGCCTATCGAAAAACCCACACCCGGCGCGGTTTCACCTTGTCACATCCGCCCGAAATAAACCTCTTTGAGCGCTTTCTTCTGGCGCTGTAGCCTGAGAAAACCCAGCCAGGATCGGATCCTGACGGGGCAGTTTCCTATCTATCAAAGAGGTGCAGCTATGTCTTCAATCAAGAGTTCCATTCCCTTCACACCTGCGTACCCGCCCGTTGCAAAAGGCCATATAGATTCTGACCAATCGAGGACCAACCCACTGGATAAAACAGCTGGGGAAGATGCCGAAGTGTCCAATGGCAAGGGCGGCTGGAAAAACGTTGGCTCCGAATATCGGGCGCACGCCAACCGCAACCGGATCGATCAGCCCACCCTGCCCTCGAACAAAAAAATTATCGACGACTCTCAGGCCAACGCCCAGCTTTATAGGCCCGATCACAACTTCCTGCCCTCGGACAAAAAAACTATCGACGACTCTCAGGCCAACGCCAACCATGACCCTATCGACGTCGAAATCAAACCCGATGGCAAAGGCGGCTGGGTGCAGGCATAACCCTGCAGGGGAGCATTTGCGAACCGCTTGCTCGCGTCATATCGCGAGCAAGCCCACTACCGCCGTTGGATTGGGGCTTACACTGAATCGTTTACCAACTGCCGGAAGCCCCACCGCCCCCACTGGAACCGCCGCCGCCCGACGAACCGCTGCTGGAGCTGGAGCTGCTGGAACTTGAACTGGACCCGCCACCCGAGCCTGAGCCCTCGCCAACCTTGCCAAAGACAATCAGCGCAACAAACGATGCGATAGGAAATGCCAGCAACCAGGCGTCGCGATCGCCGTCCATCACCTGCCCCGCCACCCCGTACACGGCCACCGCCGCCAGCAGTCGTACGGCAAAACCTGCGCGGCTGGTGCGCCATGTCTCCCTCATGAGCAGCACCAGCACCAGGTACAACCCCAGCACCACCAAGACGCCCAGGGGCCACAGCAGCCAATGGATGAAACTGACGTCCACATACTGGTTTGCTACTACCAGTCCGAGGATATAAGCCAACAACCCAATCACACCGTAAAACAGCGTGCGTACCTGCCATAACGCGCCGAATATCGCGCCGCCAATCAACAACATCAGCGGCATTACAAACAGGAACATCGGCCAATCCCGACCACCGGCCAGCAGCGTCAGCAACAGCGTGGCCGCCACCGCGATGATCAAGGCTCTGCGCCAGTGCAACTTGCCGGCGGCGATCAACGTACCGGCGAGCGCCCCCAGGACAAACGCCGCCAATATCGCGAAAAATTGCGGGTTGATCCCCGGCCCGGCTACTTGAGGCAGGTCGCCGCCGTCCACCAGTACCACCAGCGCGCTCACGCCTTGCTGGATGCCACCGGCAAAATCGCCCTGACGAAACGCTGGAGTGAGGCGTTCTTCAATGATGCGATGGGCCAGTAGATCGGTAACGATGCCTTCCAGGCCATAACCCACCTCGATGCGCACTGTGCGGTCGGCTTTGGCCACCACCAGCAGGATGCCGTCGTTGACGTCCTTGCGCCCCAGCTTCCAGGCGCGAAACAGTTGGTTGGCATAGTCTTCGATGCCACTGCCGCCGGTGGTCGGCACCAGCAATACGGCCACTTGCGCGCCTTTGCGTTGTTCAAGGTCGGCGAGTTGTTGCTTGAGGTGCAGCACGGTGCCCGAGTCGAGGGTGTTGGTCAGGTCAATGACCCGCTGATCTAGCGCAACCCCAATCGGCGAGGTGTCCGCATGCGCGGCGATAAACAGGCTTGAAAACACCAGGGCCAGTAGGCTGAACAACGATTGCCGCACAAGCACGATCATGTATGGTTACCTGAAGTCTCTCCCTGAAGACGCCGACTTTACCTTATCTGCACGCAAACGCGTGACCCAGGGCCAGCGACTATCTAAACTGCCCGCTAAGCTGCATAGCAATTAGCCATCCACGAGAACCCCATGGACCTACGTCACCGCAACAATGTACATGTGATGGGCAACGGTCCCTCGACGCTGGTGTTTTCCCACGGCTTTGGTTGCAACCAGGCCATGTGGGATGCCCTGGCACCGCACTTTCTCGAGCGCTTTCGCGTGGTGCTGTATGACCTGGTCGGCGCCGGCCTGTCGGACTTGAGTGCGTTCGACAAAGCCAAATACAGCCGCCTGGATGGCTATGCCCATGACCTGAACGAGATTATCGACGCCTACGCCCAAGGCCCGGTGGTTCTGGTGGGCCACTCGGTCAGCGCGATGATCGGCACCCTCGCCGACCGTTTCATCCCGCAGCGCATTGCCGCGCACGTGATGATTGGCCCATCGCCACGCTATATCGATACCGAGGAATATGTCGGCGGTTTCAAGCGCGACGACATCGACGACCTGCTCGACACCCTCGACAGCAACTACCTGGGCTGGTCCAGCGCCATGGCTCCGGTGATCATGGGCGCCCCGACGCAGCCGCACCTGAGCGAGGCGCTCACCGACAGCTTCTGTCGCACCGAGCCGGACATCGCCAAGCAGTTCGCCCGCGTGACCTTCCTGTCGGATAACCGCCAGGATGTATGCGGCCTGACCACCCCGGTGCTGATCCTGCAATCGACCGACGACCTGATCGCCCCCGTGGCCGTGGGTGAATACCTGCACGCCGTATTACCTAACAGCACTTATTGCCTGGTCGAGAATGTCGGCCATTGCCCGCATATGAGCGCCCCCCAGGCGTGTGCCACGACGATGGACCGGTTCCTGGCCCCCTGGGCGGCTGCTAATGCCCGTTGACCCGCTGTTTGACAGCGCGGCCTGTGCCCTGGCGGTGACCCAGGAGGATGGCACGATCCTGCACGTCAACCCGCGCTTGTGCGATTGGCTGGGTTTCAGTGCGGCCCAACTGTTGGGCCGGCGTTTCCAGGACCTGCTGGCCATGGGCGGGCGGATTTTTTACCAGACGCACCTGGCGCCAATGCTGCGCATGCACGGCAGCGTCACCGAGGTGAAACTCGACATCCGCCATTGCAACGGGCACAAAGTCACGGTCTTGCTCAATGCCAACCGGCGCCAGCAGCCGGACGGCGTGGTGTATGACCTGGCGCTGTTCGGCACCACCGATCGTGACAAGTACGAGCGCGAACTGCTCAATGCCCGCAAGCAGGCCGAAGCACTGCTGCAAGAAAAAACCGCCACGGAGCTGGCCCTGCAACAGGCCCAGGCCGAACTGAGCGAGGCCTACGCCATTGCCCAGCGCCGGGCGTTGTTTGCCGAACAGATGGTGGCGATTGTCAGCCACGACCTGAAAAACCCTCTGACTGCGATCCGCATGGCCGCCGACTTTCTCCAGCGCGGCGAGCGCACGGCCAAGGAGCACCAGCTACTGGGGCACATCGGCCAGTCATCCGAACGCGCCCATCGCATGATCGCCGACCTGCTGGACTTCACCCAGGCCCGGGTCGGCCAGGGCATCACCATCAAACCGCAACCGCTGGACCTGCATGGCGTTATTCATCGCAGCGTCGACGAACTGCGGGTGGCCTTCCCCAAGGCCACGCTGGTGCATCACGCCGAGGGCCAGGGTGACGCGTGCCTGGACGCCGACCGCGTGCAACAGATGATCGGTAACCTGGTGGCCAACAGCGTGGCCTATGGCGACTTGTTGCAGCCGATCACGATCACCTCGCGCCTGGGCGATAACACCTGCGCGGTCGCGGTGCATAACCACGGCCCGGCGATTCCCCAACCCCTGCTGGCCGGGTTGTTCGAACCCATGACCCGCGGCACCGACCAGGGCAGCGACGTGCGCAGCGTAGGCCTGGGCCTGTATATCGTGCGCGAACTGGCCAGGGTGCATGGCGGTGATGTGGCGGTGAGTTCCTGTGCGAGCGCCGGCACCACGTTTACCGTGAAGTTCTAGTCCAGGTACGCGGTGCCCTGCATGATCGGCTCGACCCGGCCGGTCAATATCACCCCGCCCTGGCCGTCCCATTGCACCGTGACCGCGCCACCGTCGCACTGGACTTCCACACGCTCATCGAGCAGCCCTCGCCGGATGCCGTTGACGACCGCCCCGCAACAGCATGAACCGGACCCCAGCGGCACACCGCCGCCACGCTCCCAGATACGCAGGCGGATATGGCCGCGGTCCAGTACTTGCACAAAATGCACATTGGTCCCGGCCGGAAACAGCGGGTGAACTTCCAGGGTCGAGCCCATGGCCTCAATATCAAGCGCAGTCACATCCTCTACAAAAAACGTGCAATGCGGGTTGCCCATGCTGCACGCTGCCGGCTGGCCGTCGATAGGCAACACGCAGGTGTCCATCGTCTTGGCCAAGGGTACAGACGCCCAGTCCAGCGAGGGTGCGCCCATGTCCACCGACACCCGCTGCCCATCAGCACGTGTGCACGTCAGCAAACCGCGGTCGCTAAGCAGCACGATGGTCTCGGCGCCTGTCTCATGCATCAGGCGATCGGCCACGCCACGCGTCGCGCTGCCGCAGGTTTGCAGGCGTGTTCCGTCCGGGTTCCAGAACTGAACGCGCGCAGCAGCCTCCTCACAGTCGAGCACCACCGCCAGTTGATTGAAACCGATGCCGGTGCGGCGGTTACCCAGGTGACGGGCAATCTGCGCAGTAATGGGGTTATCCTCGCCACGGCGGTCGATGATAATGAAGTCGTCGCCGTGGGCGTGCATCTTCACGAACGGCAGGGTCATGGGCGCTCCTGTGGGTGAAATGAGTCGAGCGGTTCTAATACCACTGTAGGAGCGAGCTTGCTCGCGAAAAACTCACAGGCGCCGCGTTTATTCAGGCAGTACGCGTTATTGTTGGCGTTTTTCGCGAGCAAGCTCGCTCCTACAGGGGGTTGAAGGGTCATGCTTATTGTATTCAGCGGCTTGCCCGGCAGTGGCAAGACCACGATTGCCAGGGAGCTGGCGCGACAGTTGGGCGCGGTTTACCTGCGTATCGATGTGATTGAGCAGGCGCTGCGGGAGGCTGCGGTGTTGGCGGGCGATGTGGGGGCCAGTGGCTACGCTGTGGCGAATGCGCTGGCGCTGAGTAACCTGCGCCTGGGGCAGCGGGTGATCGCCGATTGTGTGAACCCGGTGAAGGAAAGCCGCGATGCCTGGCAATCGGTGGCGACAGCCGCCGATGTGGCGCTGATCAATATCGAGGTGGTGTGTTCCGATCAGCAGGCGCATCGGCGTCGAGTCGAAGGCCGTGTGGGCGATATTCCCGGGCTGGTGCCACCGACCTGGGAATCGGTGCAGGTGCATGAGTATGAACGCTGGGAAGCGCCACCGTTCAGGCTGGATACGGCGCAGATGACGCCGGCAGAGGCTGTCGCGGCAGCCTTGCTCCATTTAGGCTAAAACCCACCTGTGGCGAGGGAGCTTGCTCCCGCTGGGGCGCGAAGCGGCCCCGCTCTTTGTGGGACTGCTACGCAGTCCAGCGGGAGCAAGCTCCCTCGCCACAATCCTTAGAAGTTACCGCGCAGCGCCTCAAGCCCGCCTTCGTAGACACCGGCAAACAATGCCTCTACTTGCGCATCGGTGGTACCCGCTGCCGGCGTGAACACGCCAGACCAGGTCACTTTCGCCGAGGTTTCCGTCAGCGCTTCAACCTGCAAAGTCGCCAAGTAAGCACTCACCGGAAACGGCGATGCTTCAATGGTGTAGCTGTAGGTGCGCGCCACGTTGTCGAAGGTCTGCAAACGTTCGACAATCGCGCCGCCGTCAGCGGTGGTCAGGTGACGCACACGGCCACCCTCGCTCGGCTCGCTCTTGGCAATCAAAGGCAGCCAGTCAGGCAGGCTGTTGAAGCCGCCAATCAGTTGCCAGACTTGGTCGGCCGGCACCGCAATTTCAATCACAGAAGACGCTGTTGCCACGATCAATACTCCAGTCAGGAAAAAATCAGATTGCCATGCTGTCGACAACGCCACCGTCGACCCGCAGCGCGGCGCCGGTCGTCGCCGAAGACAGCGGTGAAGCAATGTACGCCACCAGGTTCGCCACTTCATCCACATTGGCCGCGCGCTGGATGATCGAGGTGGGCCGCGCATGGCGCACAAATACATCCGCTTCGTCTCGGGCACTGCGCCCGGATTCGGCCGTGGCGTCCTTGAGCATGTGTTCCAGGCCATCGGTAAAGGTCGGCCCCGGCAAGATAGCATTCACCGTCACCCCAGTACCCGCCAGGCGCTTGGCCAGGCCGTGGGACACCGCCAGGTTGGCGCTTTTGGTCACCCCGTAATTGATCATGTCGGCCGGCGTCGCCACGCCGGACTCCGACGACACGAAGATCACCCGGCCCCAGCCCTGCTCGACCATACCCGGCACATAATGCCTCGCCAGGCGCACGCCGGAGATCACATTGACCTCATAGAAGCGCGCCCACTCACTGTCCGGCGCGTCGAAGAAATCCACCGCGTCGAAGATGCCCAGGTTGTTGACCAGGATGTCGGCGCGGGGTTCGGCGGCGAAGAGTTTCTGTGCACCTTCAACGGTCCCGAGGTCGGCCACTAAACCACGCAGTTGAGCAGCGGGAACCGCCTGGCGAATGTTCGCCAAGGCGTCGTCCACCTTGCCTGCATCACGCCCGATCACCACCACCGTGGCACCGGATTGCGCCAGGGCCTGGCTGATGCCCAGGCCGATACCGGCGGTGCTGCCGCTGACAATAGCCACTTTGCCGCTTACATCAATCTTCATGCTCAAGCTCCTTAACGTGAGAGAGGCAAAGGTGCACGGTCCGAGATCAAGCGGGCCTCGCGCAACGCTTGC
Organism: Pseudomonas sp. AM4(2022); assembly: GCF_036346515.1. Taxonomy (NCBI): domain Bacteria; kingdom Pseudomonadati; phylum Pseudomonadota; class Gammaproteobacteria; order Pseudomonadales; family Pseudomonadaceae; genus Pseudomonas; species Pseudomonas sp. AM4(2022). Next base: position 20,555 of record NZ_JAOTNW010000032.1, on the reverse strand, counting down.
CAGAAGGCTGCTGGAACCTGTTCAGACAACGCCGCGACGTCTTCGGCAATCCGCCCCGGACGACTGGCACCGGGAATCACCGCCGCCACCGCCGGATGCGCCAGTGAAAACTGTAGCGCAGCGGCCTTGATACTGACGCCAAACACCTGGGCAATCGCCTTGATCTGCTCGACCTTGGCAATGATCGCCGGGCTGGCTTGCTGGTATTCAAAATGCGTACCGCCAGCGAGGATGCCGGAGCTGTAAGGGCCACCGACGACGATCTCGACCTGCTGGGCGTGGGCCGCGTCCATCAGGCGCTGCAAGGCGCGGTCGTGGTCCAGCAGCGTATAGCGCCCCGCCAGCAGAAAGCCGTCAGGCTGGGCTTCGGTCAGGTCCAGGGTCAATTCGCAAGGCTCGACACGGTTGACGCCCAGCCCCCATGCTTTGATCACACCTTGCTCGCGCAAACGGGTGAGTACTTTGAAGGCACCCGTGCGGGCCTGGTTGAAGTATTCCAGCCATTGGTCGCCGTAAAAATCCTGGGCAATGTCGTGAACCCACACGATGTCCAGGCGATCGGTTTGCAGGCGTGTCAGGCTGTCTTCAATGGAGCGCAAGGTGGCGTCGGCGCTGTAGTCATTGAGTATTTTGTTCGGGCGGCCGTGTTCGAATACGCCGCTTTTTTCGCCAAGGTCACGGGCGGTTTCTTCGACTTCATCGAGAATCACCCGGCCGACCTTGGTGCTGAGCACGTAGTCATCGCGGTGATAGTTGGACAGCGCCTGGCCCAGGCGAATTTCCGACAGGCCCGAGCCGTAGAACGGCGCGGTATCGAAGTAACGCACGCCCTCGCTCCAGGCGGCCTCGACGGTGGCCTGGGCTTCCTCTTCGGGGATCGCGCGAAACATATTGCCCAAGGGGGCGGTGCCAAAGCCCAGTGCGCCGGGCAGTGTGTCTTTCAAGCTCATGGTGGTTCCTTAATCGGTGCGAGGTCGCTATGACCGTTGAGCAGATGCTAGATTGCGCTGATCAGACCGTCCAAGACATACTGCGACCAACTTGAGTCCTTGCAGGTCTTACATGATTGATCTACGCCAGTTGCGCTACTTCGAAGTGGTGGCCGAAGAAGAACACGTCGGCCGCGCCGCCGAGCGCTTGCACATTTCCCAATCGCCCCTGAGCCGGCAGATCGCCCAGCTCGAAGAGCGCCTGGGCCTGACCCTGTTCGAACGCAGCCAGCAGCGCATCCGCCTGACCCGCGACGGCCAGACTTTCCTGGCCGAAACCAAAGCACTGCTGACCCATGCCAACCGTCTGGAGTCTCTGGGCAAGCGCCTGGGCCGCGGCGAAGAAGGCGGTTTGTGCATCGGTTATATCGAAAACGCCATGCACGCCGGTGTATTGCCCAACGCCTTGCGCATACTGCGCGACGATAGGCCCGCCGTGCATATCAAGCTGTATAACCTGCCCTCCCTGGAACAACTCGAAGGTTTGCGCCAACGCAGCCTGGACATCGCCCTGGTGGGCGAACCACCTGCCGCCGACGACCCGGATCTGACCGCCTGGCAAGTTCTCGACGACCCGATGCTGCTGGCTCTGCCCGAACAGCATCCGCTGGTTCAACAACATGAACTGTTACCCGAACACCTGGCCGACCAACAATGGATCGGTGTGCAGCGCAAACCTGGCGCCAACCCGGCCGATGATTTCGTCGCCGCCTGTATCCGCGCCGGTTTCACCCCGCAGATTCCCATGGAGGCCAGCGAGCCCTTTACCGCATTGGGCCTGGTCGCGTCGGGGCTAGGAGTGGCGATGGTGCAAAAGGGCCTGAGCCGCAACGCACCGCCGGGCGTGGTGTTGCGCGAGCTGCCGTGGCTGGCCTACACCACACCGCTGTGGGCGGCATGGCACCGCGTCAACTTGAGGCCATTAGTGGAAACCTTTCGCAAGGTGCTGACCGAACCTGAGGCTATCTGACTGACGCCCTGCAGCTCAAATGTGGGAGCGGGCAAGCCCTAATGCCAGTCAGTTAAGCGTCATCGCCTTGTGTAGGAGCGAGCTTGCTCGCGAAAAACGTCAACGATAACGCGTGCTCGCTGAATGAACGCGGCGCCTGTAAGTTTTTCGCGAGCAAGCTCGCTCCTACAAAAAAAGCCTTAACTGACTGGCATTAGGGCAAGCCCCCTCCCACAGGGGGTCTATACCGGGCGGTGATTTTGTGGGCAACGCAGAACCCGTGTGGGAGCTGGCTTGCCTGCGATAGCGGTGGTTCAGTTGAAGATTCAGTGACTGACCCACCGCTTTCGCGAGCAAGCCCACTCCCACATTGGATCAGGAGTCAGAGTGCTTCGCGCAACCGATACCACAACATCCCCAACGCCAGCAGTGGCGAGCGCAGCGCCTTGCCACCGGGAAAGGTCATGTGCGGCACCTGGCTGAAAATATCCAGGCCCTGGCTTGCGCCCGCGTGTATCCCTTCGGCCAGCAGCCGTGCGCACCAGTGCGTCACGTTCAAGCCGTGGCCGGAATAGCCTTGGGCATAGAACACATTGGGGTACTGCTTGAGCCGCCCGACCTGGGGAAAGCGGTTGGCGGTGATGCCGATCTTGCCGCCCCACTGGAACTCGATAGCCGTGTTGGCCAACTGCGGGAATACCTTGAGCATTTTCGGGCGCATGTACGCGGCGATGTCCTGGGGGTCGCGCCCCGAGTAGTGGCAGGCACCGCCGAACAACAGGCGCCGGTCGGCAGTCAGCCGGTAGTAATCCAGGCCGACTTTCTGGTCGCACAGCGCCAGGTTCTGTGGGATCAACTGCTGGGCCACAGGCTCAGGCAGTGGCTCGGTGGCGATGATGTAGCTGCCCGCCGGCAGTACCTTGCCGCTCAAGCGCGGCTCCAGCTCCTCAAGATGGGCGTTGCATGCCAGCACCAGGTTGGCTGCGCGCACGCTGCCGCCTGCACAGCGCACCTGCACCGTCTCGCCATGGATCAGCTCCAGCACCGGGCTGTGCTCAAAGATACGCACCCCAAGGGCCTCGGCCGCCTGCGCTTCGCCCAATACCAGGTTGAGCGGGTGAAGATGGCCGGAGCCCATGTCGACCAAGCCGCCGGCATATACCGTCGAGCCCACCACCTGCGACATGTCTTGTGGGCCGACCAGTCGCGTTTCATGGGCATACCCCATGGCCGCCAGGTGCGCCTGTTCGCCCTTGAACGCGGCAAATTGCGCCGGGGTGTTAGCCAGTTCGCAAAAACCCCAGCGCAGGTCACAGTCGATGCCGTGCTCGGCAATGCGCTGGCCCACCAGGGCGACCGAGTCGATACCGGCCCGCTCCATATAGCGCACGCCCTCCTCGCCCACGTATTTGGCAAACCCGGAGACATCATGACCGATACCCCGAATTAATTGCCCGCCGTTGCGCCCGCTGGCGCCCCAACCGATACGGCGCGCCTCCAGCAGGATCACCGAAAGCCCGCGCTGGGCCAGTTCAATGGCGGTGTTGACCCCGGTAAAACCGCCGCCGATCACACACACATCGGCGCTCAGGTCTGCCTCAAGTGCGGGCCGCTGCGCCATGGCATTCGCCGAAGCGCGGTAATAGGACGGGGCATGTTCATTGGGTTGAATCATCGGTTGGACTTCACTTTGCTCCATGCGCGAGTCATCACGCGCATGGTCGCCGGCGTGGGCGTGGTGGAAATATAGAGCTTGTCGAGTACCTCCTGGGGTGGGTACACCTCAGGGTTGTTCACCAGCTCCGGGGCCATGAACGGCTTGGCGGCCGGGTTGGCGTTGGCATAGCCCACTGAGGTGCTGACCTTGGCAATCACCTCAGGCTCAAGCAGGTAGTTGATAAACGCATGAGCTTGTTTGGGGTTGCTCGCGTCGGCCGGAATCGCCAACAGGTCGAACCACAGGTTGGAGCCTTCCTTGGGGATCGAGTACGCAATGTTCACCCCGTTCTTGGCTTCCTTGGCGCGGTTGGCGGCCTGGAACACATCGCCGGAATAACCGAAAGCCACGCAGATATTGCCGTTGGCCAGGTCCGAGATGTACTTGGAGGAGTGGAAATAAGTGATGTAAGGCCGCAGCGTCAGCAGCTTGGCTTCGGCCTGCTTGTAGTCCTCGGCATTCTCGCTGCGTGGGTCCTTGCCCATGTAGTTGAGGATCGCCGGGAACAGCTCATCCGCCGAATCGAGGAAGGCCACGCCGCACTCATGCAGCTTCTTGATATTTTCCGGCTCAAACAGCACCGCCCATGAGTCGATGCGGTCGATACCCAGCACTTGCTTGACCTTGTCGACGTTGTAGCCAATGCCATTGGTGCCCCACAGGTACGGCACCGAGTGCGCATTACCGGGGTCGTTCTGTTCCAGTAACTTGAGCAGTTTGGGGTCCAGGTTCTTGAAGTTGGGCAACTGCGCGCGGTCAAGCTTGAGGAACGCGCCGGCCTTCACCTGGCGCGCCAGGAAATGGTTGGACGGCACCACCACGTCATACCCGGTGCGCCCGGCCAGCAACTTGCCCTCCAGGGTTTCGTTGGAGTCGAACACATCGTAGATCACCTTGATGCCGGTCTTGGCCTGGAAGTCCGCCAAGGTGGTCTCGCCAATGTAATCGGTCCAGTTGTAGACACTCACCGTCGGCGCCGCCTGGCCGGCACTGCTGAACGCCGCGACCAGGGCCAGTGGAAGAAGCTTGTTCAAAAGACGCATATCGTCACCCCTTTTATGCTTGTTTTTAGACGCTCAACAGCAGGAACTCACGTTCCCAGGAACTGATCACCCGCTTGAAATTCTCGTGCTCGGCGCGCTTGACCGCCACATAGCCACGCACGAATTTTTCGCCCAGGTATTGCTTGACCGTGTCGCAATCCTCCATGCGTGCCAGCGCATCTTCGAGGGTGAACGGCAGGCGCAGGTTGCGGCGTTCATAGGCGCGGCCTTCCACCGGGGCACTGGGTTCGATGTGCTCGATCATCCCCAGATAACCGCACAACAGGCTCGCGGCAATGGCCAGATACGGGTTGGCATCGGCCCCCGGCAGGCGGTTTTCCACGCGCATCGCCTCTGGGCTCGAAGTGGGCACGCGCAAGCCGACGGTGCGGTTCTCTTCGCCCCATTCGACGTTGACCGGCGCCGAGGTGTCCGGCAGGAAGCGGCGGAACGAGTTCACATTGGGCGCGAACATCGGCAACAACATGGGAATGTACTTCTGCAACCCGCCGATATGGTGCAAAAACAAAGGGCTCATGGCCCCATCGGCATCGACAAACACCGGTTTGCCGGTGGCAATCTCCACCACACTCTGGTGCAAATGCATGGCGCTGCCCGGCTCATCGGCCACTGGCTTGGCCATGAAGGTGGCGGCGACGTTGTGCTTGAGGGCGGCCTCACGCAAGGTGCGCTTGAACACCGTGATCTGGTCGGCCAGGTCCAGGGCGTCGCCGTGGCGGAAGTTGATTTCCATCTGCGCCGGGCCGTCTTCGTGGATCAGCGTATCGAGGTCCAGGCCCTGGGCTTCGCACCAGTCATAGACATCTTCGAACAGCGGGTCGAATTCGTTGGCCGCATCGATAGAGAACGACTGGCGGCCGGTTTCGGCACGGCCGGAACGGCCAATCGGGGTTTTCAAGGGCAGGTCCGGATCTTCGCAGCGCTGGGTCAGGTAGAACTCCATTTCCGGCGCGACAATCGGCTGCCAGCCTTGGTCGGTGTAGAGCTGCAGGACTTTCTTCAACACATTGCGCGGCGACAGCTCGATGGGGTTGCCCTGCTTATCGAAGGTGTCGTGGATCACGATGGCGGTGGGTTCGATGGCCCACGGCACTACGTAAGTGGCGTTGGCTGCCGGGCGGCAGATCATGTCGATATCGGCCGGGTCCAGCAGGTCGTAATAGATATCGTCGTCGACAAAGTCCCCGGTTACCGTTTGCAGCAACACACTTTCCGGCAGGCGCATGCCTCGCTCATGCAGGAACTTGTTGGTGGGCGCAATCTTGCCGCGTGCGATGCCAGTCAAGTCACTGATCACGCATTCGACTTCGGTAATCTTGTGTTCTTTCAGCCAGGTGGACAGCTGATCGAAGGGGGCGTTCATAAGGACCTCGTCTTGGGTGGGATGCGACGCCGGGTTGTACTCCCCGCGCATTGAGGTCTATCTTGGGCCAGCCTTGAAACGGCATCTATCCACTTTGCACGCGGCACAACGCACCAATAGAGTGCGCACGGATCACCCATGACACAGGCAACCGCTTTGCGCGTACAGGCCTTCGCCACCGGCGATGTGGCCGCCCAATGCAGTGCGACACCCGGCTGGGTGCAGCAGTACCAGCAGATGTCCCCCGGGCATTTTGCCGGGCGCGTGCGCTACCTCGACCTGCAAGGCGTGCAGGTCTACGAAGAGTGCATGAACACCCGGGTGGAGCAGCATTTCAACGCACCTGCCGGCGCCCTGGCGTTCTGTTTCGACGCCAGTGACAACGCGCTGTACCTGCTCAATGGCGAAAGCCGCAACACCTGGATCACCCCGGTAAACTACCGCGAAGTGGCCGTGGTGTTCGGCCCGCAGTTTGTCCAGCGCCAGGGCCTGGATGTGGCCAAGCTCGAAGGCCTGTTCATGGCACCGCTGACCTGCCAACAGAACGCGCTGTTCACCCGCTGGCTCAGTGGCACGCTCACGCGCTTGTCTGCACTCACCGACCCCATCAGCCGCGATGCCCTCACCCAGCAACTGCTCGATGACTGCCTGTTTATCCTCGATAACGCCTGCGTGTGCCTGGACCGCAGTTCACTGCAAAAGCGCGGCGAAGAACGCCGCTTGATGGCACGCATCGGTGAGTGGGCGGCGGATGCGCCGGACGAAACCGTCAACCTGCTGGAACTGGCGCAGATTGCCGGCGTGCCGCTGCGCCACCTGCAGCAAGGCTTCAAGACCTACACGGGGATGAGCCCGGCGCAGTGGTTAAGGTTGCGTCGGTTGAATGGGGCACGGCGTGAGTTGCTAAGTGGCGCTGATACCACCGTAGCCGAGGTGGCGATGAATTGGTCGTTCTGGCATTTGGGGCGGTTTTCCAACAGCTATCGTGCTTTGTTCCGGGAGCTGCCCAGCGAGACCCTGAAGCGCTTTGGTTGAAATCCAATCCCCTGTGGGAGCTGGCTCGCCTGCGATAGCGGTGGTTCAGGCAATAATTCAGCGACTGACAGGCCGCTATCGCAGGCAAGCCAGCTCCCACATTCGATTAGCGGTGTGGCAGAGCCCTGCTGCATAACTTGTAAAATCCCGCCGTTATGCCTAGCTTATGCGCCCCCCGCCCAGCGCTTTAAGGCCTTTACCCATGGTTTTGCGTTTCCGCCCCGTCGTCACCTCACATTTCGCCCTCGGCCTGTTGCTCAGTGGCGGTATCGGCAGCAGCCTGGCCGCCGAGATCGAGTTGCCGACGGTAAAGGTCCAGGGCCAGGATGAGTCGGTCTACCGCAGTGAAACTGCGTCGGTGGGTGGTTTTGATGAAACGCCGCTGTTGGACACCCCCGCCTCGATCACCGTGATCAACGCCGCCCTGATCAAGGACCAGCAGGCACGCTTGCTCAGTGAAGTGCTGCGCAACGATGCCTCGGTGGGCGACAGTTACGCGCCCATTGGCTATTACGAAAATTTTGTGGTGCGTGGCTTTTCGCTGAACGCGGCCAGCAGTTACAAGATCAATGGGCGCACCATCACCGGCGAGCAGAACGTCGCCCTGGAAAACAAGCAGCAGGTGGAAGTGCTCAAGGGCCTGGCCGGTTTGCAGAGCGGCATTTCCGAGCCCAGCGGGGTGATCAACTACGTGACCAAACGCCCCCAGGATATGCGCTCGGTGACGGTGTCCACCGATGATCGTGGCAGCGGTTACATCGCCACCGATGTCGGCGGCTGGTTTGGCAGCGAGCAGCAGTTCGGCCTGCGCGCCAACGTCGCCCATGAAGACCTCAACTCCTATGTGGAACACGCCAACGGCCAGCGCGATTTCGTGTCCCTGGCCTTTGACTGGAACATCAGCCCCGACGCCGTGCTGCAACTGGACGCCGAATACCAGAACAAACAACAGCGCTCGGTGCCAGGTTATCAACTGCTGGGCGGCACCGAAGTGCCCCACAGCGCCTCACCGAAGAAGCTGTTGGGGCACCAGACGGGCGGCAAGCAGGTCGGGATTGATTCGCTGAACCTCAACGGCAAGTTCGAGTACCGTTTCAGCGATCAGTGGAAAGGCAGTGTCAGCGCGGCGCGTAGCAAGGTGGTGATTGATGACTACAGCTCGTTTGCCTGGGGTTGCTATGGTTCGCCCAGTTGCAGTGCCGCAAGCGTGCCGAACTATTTCAGCCCCGAAGGCAACTACGACGTCTACGACTACCGCAGCCCGGACGACACTCGTCGCGACGACGAAATCCAGGCGGCCATGACCGGCCTCTTCGACACCGCCGGCATCGGCCATGAACTGACCTTTGGCACCAGCGCGTTTCGCCGGGTGATCGACAAACGCAAGTCGGTCAACGAACTCATCGGCACCGCCAATATCAACGAAGAGGTGCCGAGCTTTCCCCCGACCGACAAGCCGCTGAACGACAGCCACCGCAACCTCGACAGCCGCCAGTACGGGCTGTTCGTCACCGACCGCATCCGCTTCAACGAGCAATGGCAAACGATCCTCGGCGGCCGTGAAGTGCGCCTGGACGAAAAAGCCTTCGACAGCGTCACCGGCAACCAGACACGCCACACCCAACAGTACGTGTTCCTGCCCCAGGCCTCGTTGATCTACAAGCCGGTGGACAACGTTTCGCTGTACACCAGCTACAGCAAGGGCCTGTCCCTGGGCGGCACCGCGCCGTGGTTCGCAAACAATGCGGATGAAACACTCGCCCCCACCGTATCGCGCCAGATCGAAGCCGGGGTGAAATACGACTGGCGCCGTATCAGCTTCGCCGCCGCCGTGTTCCAGACGCGCCAGGCTTACCAGTACGCCAAACCCGAAGGTGACGGTTTCACCTACCTGCAGCAAGGCCAGCAGAAAAACACCGGCCTGGAACTGTCCGCCAACGGCTGGGCCACCGACCGTCTGCAGATCGCCACCAGCGTGGCCGCCATCCGAGCGCGGGTGAGCGGCAGCGGCACGCCGGAATACGAAGGCCACCAGGCGATCAACGTGCCCAAGCTGCGCGCCAGTGTGTATGCCGACTACGCCCTGCCCTGGGTCAACGGCCTGGCGGTATTGGGCGGCGTGCAATACAGCGCTAAGAAGTCCGCCAATCGCACCGGCAACGTGGAAGTGGGTGACTACGCCGTGGTCAACGTCGGTAGCCGCTACACCACCAAGGTCGATGGCTACGAGACGGTGTTTCGCCTGAGCGTCGATAACCTGTTCGACAAGCGCTACTGGCGCGACGCCGGCGAATACATGGGCGATGACTACCTGTTCCAGGGCGCACCGCTGACGGCGCGCCTGAGTGCATCGGTCAACTTCTGAAGACCCGCGGCGTTGCCAGCCACAACGCCGCCAGGCCGCATACCAATAGGCTCCAGCCAAGGTCCTGGGTCCATGCCACCAGGGTCAGCCCGCCACCAATCACCAGGTAATACAGCAAGCCGAACAAGGCAGCGGCAGTGCCGAGACGATCGCGGTAGTCGACTAACGCGCCGCCGAGCACATTGGGTATCGCCATGCCGAATGCCAGCACCACCAGCAACATCGGCCATACCAATAACCAGCTGTGTTGCAGAGCCAGTACCAGCAGGCTCCCCACCACCGCCACTACAGCAGCGACAAACACCAATTGATCGCTGTCCATACCACGCTTGAGCAAGGCTTTGTTCAGCCACGCCCCCAGGCCGGACCCCAACGCCAGCAGCACGCCGCTGTAGCCGAACTCGGCAGTGGAGCGCCCCAGGTGCGCGAAGATAAACGGCCCTACGCTGTAATAGCTGAACAGCGCAATATTGAAGGCTGCCACCAATCCGACCGAGCGCCAGATTCCGGCATCCTTGAGCATCAATCCGAGTGTCTGGCCAAGGGCGGCCGTGGGCAACGATGCCGGGCGTGTTTCCGGCAAGGCCCACAGGCACCAGGCCCACAACCCCAGTGCGAGCAGCAGCAACGTGCCAAGCACGCCGCGATAGCCAAAGCACTCCACCAGTCTTGCACCGCTGAATAACCCGATGGCGGGGCTGGCCGCCAGCGCAATGCCCATCAGCGAAAACACCTGGGCCAGTCCGGCGCCGTGGAACCGGTCACGCAACACGGTCTGCGTGACCACCGACCCCACCGCCGCACCGAAAGCAGCACACGCCTGGGCCAGCAACAAACCGCTGAATGTAGTCACATTCAAGGCCAGCGCCGACGCTCCTGCATAAATCCCAAGCCCGATCAGCATCACGGGCCGCCGCCCCCAACGATCGCTCAAGCGCCCCCATACCACTACACCAAAAGCGAAGGCCAGGAAGTACACCGACAGTGTCTGCCCCGCCCGCTCAGGCGCGACCGCGAACACCCGGCCGATATCGCCCAGGGCCGGGCTGTACAGGGTCTGGGCCAATTGCGGGAACATCAGCAAGGCCATCGTCAGCATCAGCAAATTTCCAGACTTCATCACCAGGTCCATCCATAAAAACAATGGACGAATTCTAGGGCGCGCCAACTGGGGTATTATCCAGACTTCGACATTTTATCCATGAAATCGGACAAACCATGGCTTGGCTCGAAGCGACTGCATCGTTCAATCCCGACGCGTTTGCCGCTCCCGTGATCGGCATCGCCGCGGTGCTGGGCAATCACGACTCCGGCATGCATCGCCACCAGCGCGGGCAGTTGCTGTTCACCCAGCAAGGTTGCACGCGCATCACGCTGGACACTCAACTGTGCCTGCTGCCGCCCACCCGCGCTGCCTGGATACCGTGCGGCCTGCCTCATCGCGCGGTGATGCAGCACGCAGTCGATTACCGGTCGGTGTACGTGAGCGCGGCCCTGGCCGGGCAGTTACCCGCGCAGGTGCGAGTGATCCAAGTGAGCACCTTGCTGCGGGCCGTACTGGAACCGATGGCTATGGCGCCCTTCGAGACCGATTGGCACACCGGCCGCTATGCCCACTTGCTTGGGCTGTGCCTGGACGAAATCCGCCATGCGGTCGAGCAGCCCCTGCTCCTGCCGTTGCCGCGCGACAAGCGCCTGGCACCCTTGCTGGCCCAACTCGACCGCTTGCCACCGACATTGCAGGAACTGGAACAGCACATTGGCGCCAGCACCAAGACCATTGGCCGGATTTTCCTCAAGGAAACCGGCCTGGGGTATCAGCAGTGGCGCCAACAGTGGCGACTGATGCGGGTGATCGAACTGCTCGCCACCGGGCGCAGCCTGGGCTACTGCGCCTTTGAACTGGGCTTTGCCAGCGACAGTGCGCTGATCGCCTTTTTCAAAGGCATGACCGGCAGCACCCCGCGTGGTTATTTCAAACCCGACTGATGCCTTACTTGGGCATCTTGCGAAACCCCACCGCCAGGCGATTCCAGCTGTTGATAGTGGCGATGGCCACGCTCAGGTCGACTTGCTCCTGTGGGCTGAATTCGGCAGCCAGGGCATTGAAGTCTTCATCCGGGGCGTGGGTGTGGCTGAGCAGGGTCAGGCTTTCGGCCCAGGCCAGGGCGGCGCGTTCACGTGGGGTGAAAAATGGCGTTTCGCGCCAGGCCGACAGGGTGTACAGGCGCCGCTCGGTCTCGCCGCCCTTGCGCGCATCGGCGGTGTGCATGTCGAGGCAGAACGCGCAGCCGTTGATTTGCGAGACCCGCAGGCGCACCAGTTCCAGCAGTGGCAGTTCGATGGAAAGTTTGCCGACCGCCGCTTCCAGGGCGAGCATGGCTTTCATCGCGTCTGGGGAAGCGGTGTAGAAATCGGTACGGGTTTGCATGGTGAAACTCCAGAACGTTGGGATAGGTGCGCAGAGTAGTCAGCGCAGCGTTCTGGAGAAATAGCCAATCCGGGCGAAGAACAGGTGACCAATCTACAGGCCGCGGTTCCTCAGCCACTGGATGAAGCCCTTCTTCACCGGCACCACAGGTGCGTCTTCGGTCAAGGCCTGGGCGGCATGGCGGCGGAAATCCAGCAGCGCTTTCATGGCTTCGCCGATATCATGCCGAGCGTCCAGGCACGGCTTGAGGTATTCATTTTCGATGCGGTAGAGCGTGCAGTAGGTCTTGGCCGAGAAATCCGCCAGCGCCGCCTGGTCTGAGAGAATGCCGGACTCACCGATCACCTCCCCCGGGCCCATGCGCCCAGCCTCGAACTTGTGCCCGTCCTTGATCAACAGCACCGAGACCACGCCGGACTCGATGATGAACAGGTGATCGCTGACCTCCCCCGCCGCCAGGATCATCTCACCGGCGCGGTAGGTGTGCAGGGTCATGTTCTGGCTGAAGGTGTCTTTCTCTTCCTGACGCAAGGTGGAAAAGATCGACGAGCGCTCCAGCAAGGCGCGGGCGCCAGACACCGCAGGCGGCGTGCTGCCTTCGGTGGCAGACAACAGCCCCACGCCGGCCGCCTGCAAATGCCGGTAGGCCAGGTCGTAAAGCAGGTTGCGGGTTTCGCGCTTGAGGCCCATGGCCGGCACAAAGCCGCTGATCTCATATTCCACGCCACTGCCGGTGGACGCTTTGAACGCGACGCTGGGCGCCGGCTGGGACAGCAACGGCCGGCAGCCCTGCATCGCACGCTCCAGCGCTTCGATCACGGTTTGCGGGCGCGCATGGGGGCTGACTTGCAGGCTGACCGCCAGGCCGAACATGTCTGCCGGGCGCGAGAAGTTGATGATCTTGGCCTTGGCCGCCAGGGAGTTGGGAATCACCGCCAGGCTGCCCTGGGAGGTTTGCAGGCGCGTGGCGCGCCAGTCGATATCGGTGACACGGCCTTCGGTGCCGTCGATGGAGATCCAGTCATCGATCTGGTAAGGCTTGGTGGTATTGAGGACGATCCCGGAAAACACATCGCTCAGGGTGCTTTGCAACGCCAGGCCGACGATGATCGCCACGGCGCCGGAAGTGGCCAGCACGCCCTTGACCGGCAGATCGAGCACGTAGGCCATGGCGGCGATGATCGCGATCAGGAAAATCACCGCGCCCATCAGGTCCTGCAATAAACGCCCGGTATGGCCGACCCGCTGCATCATCACCGCGCCGAGCAACACCGTGAGGGTGCGCGCCGCGAACAGCCACCAGCCGATCTGCAACGCCGTGGCCGCCAGATGCAAAGTGGTGTCATCGGCATAAGGCGCCGCTTGCATGGGGTTCATGCCGTCGTTGAACAGCACGGCACTGAACACCGCGAAAATCACCAGCCGCGCTGCGAGTTTCCAGTTGGCCAGATTGGGGGAAATAAGGCGCCACACGGCGATGTCGATCAGGATCAACGCCACGGCGCACAGCATCGGGTGATCAGCGATAAATGAGGGCATCCAGGCGACTCCAGGGCGAATGCCGAGAAGATCGCATGAAATCAGAACCCTGGAAACAAAATGTAGGAGCGAGCTTGCTCGCGAAAAACCACAACGATCACGCGGGCTGTCTGATTGAGCGCGGTATGTTGAAGTTCTTCGCGAGCAAGCTCGCTCCTACAGGGGGTTGCGGTGAACCGTCAGGCATGCATCTGCCCGAATTTGCCCGACTGGAAGTCGGCAAATGCCTGGTGAATCTCCTGCTCGGTGTTCATCACGAACGGACCGTGGCCGACGATGGGCTCGTCGATGGGTTCGCCGCTGAGCAGCAGCACCTTGGCGTCGTCGTTGGACTCCAGGGTGATCTGATCACCGTCACGCTCGAACAACGCCAGTTGCCCTTGGCGCGCGACTTCTTTGCCGTTGACCAGCACAGTGCCGCTGAGGATCACCAAGGCCGTGTTACGCCCGGCGTGCAGGTCCAGCGTGACCGCTTTACCGGCGTTGAGGCGCAAGTCCCACACGTCAATCGGCGTGAAGGTGCGAGCCGGGCCTTGAGTACCGGCAAATTCCCCGGCGATCAGGCGCAGGTGGCCGGCGTCGTTTGCCAATGGCAGCACCGGAATGTCGCCATCGACGATGGTCTGGTAACCGGCATCCGCCATTTTGTCCTTGGCCGGCAGGTTGACCCACAGTTGCACCATCTCCAGTGCGCCGCCACTACGGGCGAAGTCTTGGGAGTGAAACTCTTCGTGCAGGATCCCTTTGGCTGCGGTCATCCATTGCACATCGCCCGGGCCGATTTTGCCGCCGGCACCAGTAGAATCGCGGTGCTCGACTTCGCCGTCGTAGACGATGGTCACGGTTTCAAAACCGCGATGCGGGTGCTGGCCGACGCCGCGACGTTGTTCAGTCGGGGTGAATTCGGCTGGACCTGCGTGATCCAGCAACAGGAATGGGCTGATGTGCTTGCCCATGGTGTCGTAGGAAAACAGCGTGCGTACCGGAAAGCCATCGCCGACCCAGTGGGCGCGGGGGCTGGTGTAGATACCAATCAGCTTTTTCATGGTGTACCTCCAAAGTGAGTACACCTTAAATCGTCTCACCCTTGAGCACTAGCCGGTAAAAATGGCCCTGATCGTTCTATATATAGGACAGTGTTTTAACCTGGCGCTGGCGCAGCAGTTGAAAGGCAACCAGCGCCGACAGTGCAAACCCGGCCTGGATAATGATCATCGGCGCGGCACTGCCATCGCGTAACTGGCTCAGCAACAACCCGCTGCACGTGGCGCCGAACATCTGTGCGAATCCCATGAGCCCGGCGGCTAAACCTGCGCGGTGCGCATTGGGCATCACGGCCCCGGTAACGGATCCCGGCAGCACCAGGCCGCCGCCGAGCGTGACCAGGGCGATGGGAATATCCAGCCCCACTACCGACAGCCCGAACACTCCGTAAATCGCCACGGCTGCCACCCCGCCCACCGCCACCATCGTCACACCCAACGCCACTATGCGCTGCGGCCCCAGGCGCTGAATATTACGCCGGGTATAAGTGGAACCCACGATCAGCATCGACACAATCAGCCCGAAGTTGAGCCCGTACTCAAGGCTGCTGAACCCCAGCAGATTGATAAACACCGCCGATGAACCGGCGATCACCGCAAACATCGCGCCGTAGGTACACGCCAGGGCCACGGCGTAAGCACGGTACTGGCGCCCCTTGAGCAGGTCCAGATACTGCCCGCCGAGGGTGCGCCAGTGTGCGGCCCTGGGATCAAGGTGATGGTTGCTCTCGCGAAAGAACAGCAGCGCCAGCAATAACACCAGGCTGCCGATCACCAGTGCGAGGGCGATGGGTGCCTGCCAGCCGAGCAATTTGATCAGCAAGCCCCCGGCTATGGGCGCAACGACGATGGCATACAACATGCCGATCATGGTCAGCGCCAGGGCCGGGCCTGCCTCGGCTTTCCACACATCGCGCACGACGGTGCGCGCCAGTACCAACGCGGCGCACGCGCCCAGGCCTTGCAACACTCGGGCGGCGATAAATTGCTGGATGTCGGTGACCAGCAACATCGACAGCGTCGCCAGTACGTACAGTGCCAGGCCCCCGATCAAGACCGGCCGCCGGCCGATACGGTCCGACAGCGGCCCGAACAGTAGCTGCCCCAGGCCAAACGCGGCAACGAACGCCGACAGCGCCATCAGGGCCGAGCCTTGCGGCGCCAGCAGCGCGTGCTCAATGGCACCCAGGCCGGGAATGATCAGTTGCGTCGAGACTTCACCCAATGCGGTGAGGGCAACCAGCAAGAACAGCAAGCTGCGTGAGGGTGCCGGGGCGTTTGCCATGGGGAATATCCGGGGGCTGGATTAATTTATATTTCGACCATAATATGAGCAAAAAATTATGTCCATAATTTTTTGCCCTATGGTCACCCTGGAGTTCGTCATGCCCCCTCTCCCCCTGCGCCTTCTTACGCCCCTGGCTCTGCTGGTGGTACTCAGTGGTTGTAACAGCAAGGCCGACAGCGCGGCCCAAGCGCCCACATCGCGCCCGGTGCTGGCCACCACAGTCGAAGCAGCCGGCACCCAACAAAGCGCCTATACCGGCGTGGTGGCGGCACGCACTGAAAGCAACCTGGGCTTTCGGGTCAGCGGCAAGGTGATCGAGCGCAAGGTCGACCCCGGCCAGCACGTCTCCCGTGGCGACACCCTGTTGGTGCTGGATATCGGCGACTTCGAACTGGCGCTGCGCTCGGCCAAAAACCGCGTCAACGCCGCCCAGGCCCAACTGCGCCAGCGCCGTGATGATGAAAACCGTTACCAGCGCCTGGCCAGTACCGGCGCGGTGTCGCGGCAGATCTTCGACCAGTCGGCCACCAACCTGCGCGTCGCCCAGGCCGAACTGGCCGCGGCGCAATCGGATGCCAGCCAGATCGAAAACCGTCGCACATATTCGGTACTCAAGGCCGATGGCGACGGCATCATCACCGACGTGCTGGCCGATCGCGGCCAAGTGGTGGCCGAAGGGCAAATCGTGGCACGCCTGGCCCATGACGGCGCCCGCGAAGCCATCGTCAACCTGCCGGAAAACCAGCGTGACCTGGCCGCACAAAAAGCCCTGGCGTTGCCCTTTGGCGCAGCGGACCAGGCCGTGACCGCCACCCTGCGCGAACTGTCCGCCAGCGCCGACCCGGTCACCCGCACCTACCGCGCACGTTATGTGCTACAGGGTCCGGTCGAGCGGTTCGCCCTCGGCTCCACCATCACCGTGCGCCTGCAAGGCAACGGCCAGCCCCTGCAAACCCGCGTGCCCATTGGCGCCTTGCAGGATGTGGGGCAAGGCACGGGCGTCTGGCTGATTGGCGATGACCAAAAGATCAGCTTCGCCCCGGTGAAGGTCGCCAGCCTCGGCCAGGAAGACGCCTTGCTCGACAGCGGCGTAACACCCGGCCAAACCATCGTCGCCCTCGGCGCTCACCTGTTGCACAGCGGCGATACGGTGCGCTTGCTGCCCGCCCAGGCGCTGGCCCTCAACCGTCAGCAGGATCAATGAGTATGCGCGGGATCAACCTCTCCGAACTGGCCGTCAAACACCGCGCCGTCACCCTGTTTTTGCTGATCGCGATCCTCGTCGCCGGGGTCTTCGCGTTCGGCAAGCTGGGCCGCGCCGAAGACCCTTCGTTTACCGTCAAGGTCATGACCATCACCGCCGCCTGGCCCGGCGCCACCGCCCAGGAGATGCAGGAGCAAGTGGCCGATCGCCTGGAAAAGCGCCTGCAGGAACTGGACTACTACGACCGCGTCGAGACCATCGCCCAGCCAGGCTTTGTGTCGATGCGCATGACCTTCCTGGAGTCCACACGCCCGAGCGAGATTCAGGAACTGTTCTACCAGACCCGCAAAAAACTCAGCGACGAAGCCACGCGCCTGCCCAAGGGCGTGATCGGGCCGTTTTTCAATGATGAATACTCTGACGTGTACTTTGCGTTGTACGCCCTGGAAGCCGAACACCTGCCCCATCGCCAACAAGTGCAAATGGCCGAGGCACTGCGCCAGGGTTTGCTCAACCTGCCAGGGGTGAAGAAGGTCAACATCCTTGGCGAGCAGGCCCAGCGCGTGTTTGTGGAGTTTTCCTATGAGCGCCTGGCGACCCTGGGCATCAAGCCCGAACAGATCTTCGCCGTGCTCGCCGCACAAAACGCTGTGGCGCCCTCAGGCTTCGTCGAAACGGCGGGCGCCCGCGCTTATATCCGCATCGACGGCGCGTTCGACAGCCTGGCCTTGATCGAGAACGTGCCCCTGCAAGTCAATGGCCGCGTATTGCGCATCGCCGATGTGGCTACCGTGAGCCGCGGTTATGAAGACCCGCCCAGTTACCGCATCCGCCATCAGGGCGACCCGGCGCTGATGCTCGGCGTGATCATGGAGAAGCACTGGAACGGCCTGGAACTGGACAAGAGCCTGCAGGCCCAGGAAGCCAAAATCCAGGCTGACCTGCCCTTGGGCGTGAACTTCGCCAAAGTTTCCGACCAGGCGAAAAACATCAGCCTGGCCGTGAATGAGTTCATGCTCAAATTCTTCGTCGCCCTGGCCGTGGTGATGCTGATCAGCCTATTGGCCCTGGGCTTTCGCGTGGGGCTGGTGGTGGCGGCCGCCGTGCCGCTGACGCTGTCGATCGTGTTCGTGATCATGCTGGTCACAGGCCGCGAATTCGATCGCGTGACCCTCGGTGCATTGATCATCTCCCTGGGCCTGTTGGTGGACGACGCGATCATTGCCATCGAGATGATGGTGGTCAAACTTGAAGAAGGCTTTGACCGCATCCACGCGGCCACCTATGCCTGGAGCTCCACGGCGGCGCCGATGCTGACCGGCACCCTGGTCACCATCATCGGGTTTCTGCCGGTTGGGTTTGCGCGCTCCGGGGCGGGTGAGTACGCCGGCAATATCTTCTGGATCGTGGGTTTCGCGCTGATTTCATCCTGGCTGGTAGCCGTGGTGTTCACGCCCTACCTGGGCGTGAAATTGTTGCCGCAGATCAAGCCAGTGCCCGGCGGGCATGATGCGATTTATGCCGGGCGCTACTACCAGAAACTGCGCAGCCTGGTGGAGGCCTGCGTGCGCGGACGCTGGCTGGTGACCGGGCTGGTGGTGGCCGCGTTCGTGGTGTGCGGCCTGGGTATGGCGGTGGTGAAGAAACAGTTCTTCCCGGATTCCGACCGCTCGGAGCTGATTCTGGAAGTGTATATGCCACCCGGCAGTGCGTTCAAAAGCACCGAAGCGGTGGCGGCGCAGGTGGAGAAGGCGCTGTTGCAAGAGCCGCAGACCCGCATGGTCGACACCTATGTGGGCGGCGGTGCACCGCGGTTTTTCCTGTCGTTGAACCCTGAAATGCCCGACCCTGCGTTTGCCAAGCTGATCGTGCAAACCCCGGACTCCCATGCCCGCGATGCCTTGAAACAGCGCATGCGCGAGCGTATTGCCGCCGGAGAGTTTCCAGCGGCGCGGGTGCGGGTGACGCAACTGGTGTTCGGCCCGCCGGTGCCGTTCCCGGTGGTGTTCCGTGTGTCCGGGCCAGACCTGGACGTGTTGCGCGGGCTCTCCGAGGAGGTGCGCCAGGTGGTGGCCAGCAACCCCTTGACCCGCGACGCCTTTCTCGAATGGGGCGAACGCGCCAGCGCTTATCGCCTGGTGCTGGATCAGGATCGCTTGCGTCTACTGGGGTTCACGCCGGATGAGGTCAAGTCCCAACTCAACGCCCTGCTAAGCGGCAACCCGATCACCGAAGTCCGCGAAGGCAACCGTACCGTCTCAGTGGTGGCCCGCGCCCAAGGAAGCCAACGCGAAGACCTGGCCAACCTCAACAACATGACGCTGACCAACAGCGCCGGTACGTCGGTGCCATTGGCCCAGGTCGGGCATTTCCAGGCGGTGATGGAAGAACCGATCCTCAAGCGCCGTGACCGCGCCACCACCGTGGAGGTACGCGCCGACATCATCGACGGCGTGCAACCGCCCGATGTGGAAATGGCCGTGTACAAAGACCTGCAACCGCTGATCGCCAAGCTGCCCAGTGGTTACAAAATCGATATCGGCGGCCCGGTTGAGGAAAGCGCCAAGGCCAACGTGGCCCTGGCGGCGCTGTTCCCGATCATGATCCTGCTGACCCTCACAGTAATCATGTTCCAGGTGCGCTCGTTCGGCGTGATGTTCATGGTGTTCGCTACCGCGCCTTTGGGCCTGATTGGTGCAGTGCCGACCTTGTTGCTGTTCAACCAGCCGTTCGGTTTTAACGCGATCCTGGGCCTGATTGGCATCGGCGGCATTCTGATGCGCAACACGCTGATCTTTACCGACCAGATCCGCCAGAACCAGGACCACGGCATGGCGATTCGCGAGGCCATTATCGAAGCCACCGTGCGGCGTGCCCGCCCGGTGATCCTGACCGCACTGGCGGCGGCGCTGGCGTTTATTCCACTGACACTGTCGGTATTCTGGTCGTCCCTGGCTTATGTGCTGATTGGCGGTGTGCTGGTGGGCACGGTGTTGACGCTGTTGTTTTTGCCGGCGCTGTGCAGCCTGGTGCTGCGCGACAGGGTTGCTGAAACGTCCCACGTAACTGCCGGATAAGCTCTACTCCCCTGACCTGAAAACCGCTGCAAAGTCCCTCGCCTGATTGAACAGTGCGAGGGATTGCAGATGGTGGTGTTCGTTAGAGCCCTGATGAATGGGGCTGTCTCTTGATCTCGGTACTGGCCAACCTGGTGCTGGTGCCCATGGATCCCGAAGCGCCGAAGGTTGAGCGCGTATTCGCGGATTTCCGCACCTGCCTGAATACCTTTGATAAGTGGGCCGACAGCTTCTTAAGTGGTTCGGCACTTAGTGTGGAGCAGGTGTTCAAGGTTGGGGAAGACGTCGCACTGGTCGCGCCGATCTCTTCCGACAAACCCAGCCGCACGGTCGCTCAATGCAAAGCCCAGGGCGGGCTGACCCTGGTGCATCTGTTCGAAAGCACCCAATTCGTGCCTATCGGCAACACGCCTGTGATGCTGCAAGCCGTTGCACGGGACGGCAGCCCGGTCGGCGCGCCACTGCATCGGACCATTGGTCCAAGCGGCATC
>NZ_JAOTNW010000031.1:0-51184 GCF_036346515.1 Pseudomonas sp. AM4(2022) | reverse complement strand
TTGAGATCAAGAGCAGATCAAGAGCGGCTCGCTTCGCATCGTGGTTACTGTTGACGGCTACAGTGCGACGGCATCAACGGGGTGTGTCTGATACACCGCGGTGTCTGCATCGCAGGCAAGCCAGCTCCCACATGGGTTTTGTAGTGTCTTCAGGTTCGTGGCATGCACTCGATGGTGCGGTTTACCACGGTCTTGGCCATCTCCAGCAAGTGCCATGCGGCATGGATTCGGGCGCGGTCGTGGGGTTGCAGGTGATCGCAACAGTCCCACACCGTGGCTGATGCGCTGTTGATCAGATGGGAAATATAGAGTTGAGCGTCTTCGAAGCTGAGCTCTTCGTTGACGACTAGGCAATCCATGAGGGGATCGGGAAGTGCTTTGGTCATGGTGTAACTCCTATTGAGCAAGGGAGCGACCACCTACGCTGCTAAACGTAAGGTGGCAGCTGTACGCGGGTTAGCAGACCGGTCAATAGGAAAACCGGCGCACCCGAAAGTGCCCCGCGCACAGCTACCATAAACGTATAGGTGAACCTGTGCCTATTGAGTTCGGGCTGCTAAACCCGATCACTGAAATCCAGTGACGGACCGAAGACTAGCCATCGATTCCAACAGGCACAAGGCGGCAGGGATTGTCTCGGAAACGTCCTGCAATTTAAAGGGATACGGCTTGCTGGCCCTTTACAAACCATGACCAAATGCCAGCAACACGACCTCATCCAACTGTGGGAGCTGGCTTGCCTGCGATGGCATCAATAGGGTGTGCCTGATACACCGAGGTGTCTGCATCGCAGGCAAGCCAGCTCCCACAGTTTGAACGTATTCCAACCCAGCACTCAGCGTCCGAGCATCTTCACCCAACGCGACGGCGGCATGCCGTAGGTGCTGCGAAATTGGCGGGTCATGTGGCTTTGGTCGGTGAAGCCTGCGGTCATCGCCGCATCCACCAACGATTGGCCCTGGGCTAACAAGTGGCGCACCAGGTCCAGCCGGCGCATGGTCAGGTAGCGGTAGGGGCTGGTGCCGAACAACAAACGAAAGTCCCGCGATAAGGCCCAGCGGTCACGGTCGGCGTGGTCGGCTATTTCATCCAGGGTGATGCTACGGCCCAGGGCGCTGTGGATGAATTCACGGGCGCGTTCGGCGGCCACGTAGTCGAAGGATTTACGGCTGACGATGGCACCGGATGCCTCGCTCAGCGCCTGGGCCAGGTCGAACATGGCGTCTTGCTCTTGCATCGGGTCAATCGGGCAATCCAGGCTTTGCAGCAGCACTTCGCTGGCGCGGTGTAGCCGTGGGTCGGTGGACAAACCGCCGGGAATGAAAGGCAAGGGTTTGCCGCCGAGGATCTGCTGGATCAGCGCCGGCTCCACATAAATCATCCGGTACTTGAAGCCTTCATCGCTGCCGGCGCGGCCGTCATGGGTTTCATCCGGGTGGATCACCATGGTGGTGCCGGGCAGGCTATGGGTCGTGCCGCCACGATAATGAAAACTCTGCACGCCGAACAACGTGCGCCCGATGGCGTAGGTGTCATGGCGATGGGGGTCGAAGGCAAAGCCGGCGAAGTACGCCTCGATACGGTCCAAGCCGCTGGCGTGCGGGGCGCGGTGCAGCCAGTCGAGGGAGTGGGTGGGTTTGCCCATGGTGACTTGTCACAGAAGGAGGTGGAAACACGTTAACCGAGTCTGCCGCGGTTGTCTGCCTGGGGTCTTGTACGATTGTGCAGGCGTCTGCCGGGGCCTATGATCGCTGTTCGTCTACTGCGCTGGTGAACCCTCCATGGATGTTTTCAACCCTGCCTATGTGGCGCCGCTGGTCTCGCTCGCCCTGCTGTGGACGGTTGCCGTGGTGACCCCCGGCCCCAACTTCTTCAATACGGCGCAGTTGGCCGCCCGTTGTTCGCGGCGCCACGGCGTGGTGGCGTCGGCGGGTGTGGCGACGGGCACGATTATCTGGGGGCTGGCGGGTGGCCTGGGCATCAAGTCGCTGTTTACCGCCGCGCCCATGCTGTACCTGGCGTTCAAGATCATCGGCGGCTGTTACCTGATCTATCTTGGGCTGAAACTGTTCAAGCGCTCGGCGCCGACCACAGGGCAGACGGTGTTGCCCGATGAGCCGCGACGTTCATTGTTTTCCGCGTGGCGTTTCGGTTTATTGGGCAACTTGTCCAACCCCAAGGCCGCTCTGTTCGTCGCCACAGCCTTCGCCTCGACCATGCCGCCGTCACCATCGCCAGCGCTGCTGACCCTGGCGGTCATCACCATGGCAACCTTGTCGTTCAGTTGGTACTCCAGCGTAGCCCTGGTGTTTTCCAGCGAGCGCATGGCCAACCTGTACAGCCGTTCGCGCAAGTGGCTCGACCGCTTTGCCGGAAGCTGCTACCTGTTATTCGGTGCACATCTGGTAGCGAATCGCTGACCGCACGTGGTAAGAAGCCTTACTTTCAACAGTGAGGCCGGGTCATGAGCAAGGTGCGGGTAGGTATTATTTTTGGTGGCCGTTCGGCTGAGCATGAGGTCTCGCTGCAATCGGCACGCAACATTGTCGATGCCCTTGATCGTTCACGCTTCGAGCCGGTTTTGATCGGTATCGACAAGGCCGGTCACTGGCACCTCAATGACACCTCGAACTTCCTGCTCAACCAGGAAAACCCGGCACTCATCGCCCTCAACCAGTCCAACCGTGAATTGGCGGTGGTGCCCGGCAAGGCCAGCCAGCAAGTGGTGGAAACCTCCGGCCAGGGCGTGCTGGAACACATCGACGTAATCTTCCCGATTGTCCACGGCACCCTCGGTGAAGACGGTTGCCTGCAAGGCTTGCTGCGCATGGCGGACTTGCCCTTCGTCGGCTCCGACGTGCTCGGCTCGGCAGTGTGCATGGACAAAGACATCAGCAAGCGCCTGCTGCGCGACGCGGGTATTGCTGTCACTCCGTTCATCACCCTTACACGTCGCAACGCCGTGCGCACCTCCTTTGAAACGGCAGCGAACAAGCTAGGTTTGCCGATGTTCGTCAAACCCGCGAACCAGGGTTCCTCTGTGGGCGTGAGCAAAGTCGGCAACGAAGCCGAGTACCGCGCCGCGGTTGAACTGGCGCTGGGCTTTGATGAAAAAGTGCTGCTGGAGTCCGCCGTCCAGGGCCGTGAAATCGAATGCGCCGTTCTGGGTAATGACCAGCCCATCGCCAGCGGTTGTGGCGAGATCGTGGTGAGCAGTGGCTTCTATTCCTACGACAGCAAATACATCGATGCCCAGGCCGCCCAGGTGGTGGTGCCGGCGGATATCAGCCATGAAGCCAGCGAGCGCATTCGCCGCCTGGCCATCGAAGCGTTTGAGGTGTTGGGCTGCGCCGGGCTGGCGCGGGTGGATGTGTTCCTGACGCAGGACGGCGAAGTGCTGATCAACGAGATCAACTCCCTGCCCGGTTTTACTCGCATCAGCATGTACCCCAAGCTGTGGCAGGCGACGGGCATGAGCTACAGCGAGCTTGTCAGCCGGTTGATCGAGCTGGCGCTGGAGCGGCATGCGGGGCGCAAGGGGTTGAAGATCAGTCGCTGATTGTTGGGTGCGCTCGACTCAACGGCCGGTGAGCAACTGTGGCGAGGGAGCTTGCTCCCGTTGGGGCGCCAAGCGTCCCCAGTCATATTGAGGCGATGCTTTAGTTCAAAGATGGGGATGCTGCGCAGCCCAGCGGGAGCAAGAGTAAGGTCTGATCGTTAGTTTGTACGAGCAATCCACGAATAGATCAATGTCTTCGGCTCTTCCGAGTGATGCGTCCTCCTGCGATAGCTGGCAAACGTCGGCGAGGTACAGTAGGTACACACGTCACTCACCTCGATATACTCGCGCTTGACCCCTGCCGCGTGCAGCAACAGCAGCCCATACCCACTCAGATCAAACCAGGCACTTCCCGTTTGCCTGGCGTGGGGCGGTGTGATGAACGGGGGCTGTAGAGGCGCCGGCTGCTCGACGCTCCAGGGCGCTTGGCCGTGCTGCCACATATGGCCTTGATCGGTCTGGAGCTCGGCTATAAACGTTGCGCTCACTTCATAGCAGCAAGGCTTGATCGAAGGCCCAATCGCCACCCGCAACTGCTCTGCAGCAATGCCTTTGTCGATAAAGCGCTGCACGGCATTACCGATAATTCCGCGTTGTAAGCCCTTCCAGCCGCCATGAATGGCGGCCACCCGATCACCGCCTGCAATCAGGATGGGCAAACAATCGGCCGTAATGACTGCAATCGGTTGCCGGCTCCGGGTGAACACCCCGTCCGCCTCAACCGTATTGGCCACCTGGCCCGCCTCCCACTCAATCACCGACGCGCTATGCACCTGTTTGCAGATGAACACATCCTGGGGGAGCAGCGGGTCATCAATTGAGCAAAAACCGTGGTCGACTCCGGCGAGGGCGTCGAGGTGATGAGCTTTATGCACTGTGCATCCTCCGTTAATCAAAACACCTCAGTCACCCAACGCCTCACCTTCACGCCGAGGGTCAGCACCGCCACTGAGCGTCACCTTGCCCTGGGCATTCCGTGTGCGCACGATGGCCTGCACGCCGCTGGTCATCTCGATCTCGCTCAGGGCGTGGCCCTTGTCCTTGAGCGCCTGTTTCAGCGCCGGGCTGAACAGCCCTGCTTCCAACTCGGTAGCACCATTGCGGCTGCCGAAGTTGGGCAGGCTGATGGCTGCCTGCGGGTCGAGCTTCCAGTCGAGCATGGCCACCAGGGATTTACTCACGTACTCGATGATTTGCGAGCCGCCGGGGGAGCCGACGGTGGCCAGCAGTTCGCCCGTGTTGCGGTCGAACACTAAGGTCGGGGCCATGGCCGAGCGTGGGCGTTTGCCCGGTTGTACGCGGTTGGCTACCGGCTGGCCGTTTTCTTCGGGGATGAATGAGAAGTCGGTCATCTGGTTGTTGAGCAAAAAGCCCTGGACCATCACGTGGGAGCCGAACGCTGCTTCCACCGTGGTGGTCATCGACACGGCGCCGCCCTGGTCGTCCACCGCCACCACCTGTGAAGTGGAGATGCGCAGGGGCGAGCGGTCTGGCGCATACGCCACCCGAATACCGGCGGGTTGGCCGGGCTTGGCGACGCCCATGCTGCGCTCGCCGATCAGCGTGGCGCGCTGCGCCAGGTAACCGGGTGCGACGAGACCGGCGACCGGGACGGGGGTGAAGTCTGCATCGGCCACGTAGAGCGCGCGGTCGGCAAAGGCCAGGCGCCCGGCTTCGGCGAGCAGGTGCACCGCCTCGGGTGTCGGCTCAAGCCCGGCCGGTGAGACACTCTTGAGCGGTGTCATGGGGGCGATGGCCAGGCGCGGGTCGCGGGTTTCCAGCGCCTGCAGTGTCCCCAGGATCTGCGCCACGGCAATCCCGCCCGAGGAGGGCGGTGGCATGCCGCAGACCTTCCATTGTTTGTAGTCGGTGCACAGCGGTGCGCGTTGCTTGGCGGTGTAGCCCTTGAGGTCGGCCTGGGACAGGCTGCCGGCATTGCGATGGCCCTGTACCTTGCGTGCGATCTCGTCGGCAATCGGGCCTTGGTATAGCGCATCCGGCCCTTCCTTGGCGATGCGCTTGAACACTGCGGCCAGTGGCGGGTTTCTCAATAGTGTACCGGTGGCTTTTGGCGAGCCATCGGCATTCAGGAAGTACGCCGCCATGTCGGGCGATTGCGCGATAAAGCGGTCAGCCGCGATCAAGCTGTGCAAGCGCGGGGAAATGGCGAAGCCTTGCTCCGACAGGCGAATCGCCGGCTCGAACAGCTTGGCCCATTGCAGGTGGCCACTCTTTTTGTGCGCCATCTCCAAGGCGCGCAGTACGCCCGGCGTGCCCACCGAGCGCCCGCCAATCTGCGCATCCGTGAACGCCATCGGCTTACCGTCGGCCGTCAGGAACAGACGCTCTGTCGCCCCGGCCGGTGCTGTTTCGCGGCCGTCATAAGCCTGCACCTGTTGTCCATCCCATAGCATGATGAATGCACCGCCGCCAATGCCGGACGACTGTGGTTCCACCAAGGTCAATACCGCTTGCATGGCGATCGCCGCATCAATGGCCGAACCGCCCTGGCGCAGTATTTCACGCCCGGCTTCAGCGGCCAGTGGGTTGGCGGCCGCCGCCATATGGCGCTCGGCGTGGCGGGTGCTGAGGTCGGTGCGATAGCCCGAACCCAGCTCTGGCGCCGGTGGCTGTTCGTTGACGGGCGTGTGGCAGGCTGCGAGTGCCAGGGTTGCGGCGATGACTGTCAGGCTGCGGCGGGAAATCAAAAACACGCGCTGAACTCCGTTCATGTTGAGAAGGTGCTGTTGCCCTTGGGGTACTGCGTTCTACAGGTAAATCGTGCCTTGCATGTACAGCACGGCCTTGCCGGAAATAATCACCCGGTCACCCTGGAGTTCACAGCGCAATTGGCCTTTTCGCTGGCCACCTTGCTCGGCGCTCAATTGCGATTTGCCCAGGCGCTCGGCCCAGAACGGTGCCAGCGAGGTGTGCGCCGAGCCAGTAACCGGGTCTTCATTGACGCCCACATTCGGGCCGAACCAGCGCGAGACAAAATCAAACCGAGTGCTTTTGGCAGTTACCGCAATCCCACGTTTAGGCAGGCCCTTGAGTCGCGCAAAGTCCGGTTCCAGGGCCGCCACCTGCGCTTCATCCTCCACCAGCACAATGTAGTCGTCGGTGCCAAACACCTCGGCGGTTTCAAGCCCCAGGGCGCTCAACATGCCGTGGGGCGGCTCGCAGCGTTCGGGGTTCTTGGCTGGAAAATCCATCGCCAGTTCATCGCCGTTGCGCGTTACCCGCAACTCGCCGCTACGGGTGGCAAAGCGCAGAACCTGCGGGGCGTCCGCCAACTTGTGGATCAATACCCACGCGGCTGCCAACGTGGCATGGCCGCACAGGTCCACCTCAACTTCCGGGGTGAGCCAGCGCAACTCATAGAACTCGCCACGAGGTACAAAAAACGCGGTTTCCGAGAGGTTATTTTCAGCCGCAATCTGCTGCAGTTGCGCGTCGGGCAGCCACTCAGTGAGCGGGCACACCGCCGCCGGGTTGCCGCCGAAGGGATGGTGGCTGAAAGCGTCGACTTGGTAGATGTCCAGTTGCATCGGGGCACTCCGTGTTTAGGGGAGGCTGGACACTAACAGTGGGGTTGGGGGGCGTCAAAATACAGTTGGGGAGTTTTTTTGCGCGCATAAAAAAACGGCCTACCTTTCGGTAAGCCGTTTTTAGTACTTGGTGGCTACACAGGGACTTGAACCCCGGACCCCAGCATTATGAATGCTATGCTCTAACCAACTGAGCTATGTAGCCAAGTGGCGCGCATTATTCGCTTGGAACGGCAATGCGTCAAGCGTTTTTGTTGAAAATTTTTCTACGCTTTCAACTGTTTAAGCCAAAGCGCTGGTTTTGGCGACGGGCGGTGGCGAATGCACCGTGGATGAGGGGAGCGCAAGCGCTGAGCGTCTTCGAAGGTCTACTCACGGGCCAAGTCCGACAGTGTTGGGCAGATATCCCTGTCGCCCAACGCTTGACTGGCTAATTCAACTTATTGATGCAGTGGGGTGTGGGTGACGCGCTTGAGCTGTTCGCGTGCCCGTGACAGGCGCGAGCGCACGGTGCCGATAGGAATGTCCAGTACGTCGGCGGTGTCCTGGTAACTGCCGTCGGTTTCCAGGGAGGCGTACAGTGTTCTGCGCATCTCTGTGGGCAAGTGATCAATCGCGCTCAGGGTATTTTCCAGGCGTCGGTTGACCTCGAACTCCCAGTCCAGGCTGTGGCTTTCTTCATGGCCATGCCACAGCGACTCGTCGAATTCGCAATGAGAGGGCTTGGCATACAGGCGCCGGAAGTGATTGCGGATCAGGTTCTGCGCGATGCCGCACATCCAGGTGCTGAGCGTCGCGGTACCACTGAAGCGCTCGCGATTGCGCCAGGCTTCCAAGTAAGTCAGTTGCAATAGATCATCCGCGTCTTCCGGGTTGAGTACCCGTTTGTGAATGAAGCGTCGCAGTTTTTTCTGTTGATCGTCTGTCAGATGGAGCATGAATTGAGGCGAATTGCCACCAAGGTGAACTAAGGCTTCAATAGGGATATTCATGATTTTTTCCTTAAGGTAGACGCAGTCGAAAACGTATCGACAGGAACCCGATTGCACTGCGTGTGCCAAATGGAAAAAGTCGTTTAACTATTTGATTTATATGTAAAAATATTTTGAATATAAGATTTTTTACGCAGGCTGTTGCGCGTGGGAAATGGTGGCATGTGCAAGTATTTTCAAACTCGTCATGGTCTCGAATTTCAATGGAACCGTATGGTTAGGCCTCGCCACACAGGGAAAACACTCTTCCTGAAATGGCCTGTCCATGAAAGTCGAATCTCGCAACGATGTGCAAACGGTCCAACGCCTGGATCAACCCGTTATTCATACGACCTCCGAGCCTGCACCTGCGAAGGGTGTGGACGAACTGGCCCATCTGTTCAATCAGGAAGTGGAGCTCAATAAACTTTCGCTGGGCCAGCGGCAGATGGGCGTGCGCGTACCGCCGACCGAGCAACTGGTGCAGCTTTATGATCAGCTGGGTCATCCGGCTCAGGCGAGCATGGCCTCGGTTTCGCGTCGAATCAGGATGCAATTGCTGCAAAACGTCGGCGTCGAAAAACTGCTCGACGTTGCGGGCGGCGACCCGGCGCGTGCATTCGTGGTGCTCAAGCATGTGGCGAGTGAGGCGGACACCGAAGGCCGTAAATCCGAGGCTGCCTTGGCACATGCAGCCATCGCCAAGCTGGAGGCTCGTTTCAAGGGAGAAATCCAGGCTGGCCTGAACATTGCCGTGGTATTGCAAGCGGCCAGCGTGGACCCCGAGGAACGTCAGGCGCTACGTTCGCTCTACTACGCCAGCGTGGTCACGCGCCAATCCCTGGCAACGATGATGCAAGCTTTGCTGGGTGTATACGGCGGCGACCGGTTTCAAGAAGGGCTTAACGTGATGCGTAAAGCCCTGGCGGACGATATTGCCGCCTTGGTTTCCTCGATGCCTACGCCGTTGCTGCGCTCATTGCTGGTGGGCCTGCGAAGCTGCGGGCAGTTGAGCGCAGTGCTGGCCGGTTGCGTGGAGTGCAAGCAGCGCCTGCATATGGAGGATGAGGCCGTTACGCTGTTGCAGCGCCTGTTGGGCTACGCCAGCAGCGGTATCGCCGCCAGTGAAATCCTGCGGCTGGGGGACGACCTTGGGGGCGGGGCGACCGCCCGGCAACTGGTTGCGCTCAACGCGCTCTATCCCCTCATCCAGCAATTGCCCCTGGCCTTGTGGCCTGACAGCCGGGTCCGGCAGGAAACCCTGATCAGCTTTGTGGCGGTGATGGACGAGCTGAATCGGATCGATGGCGGCACCAAGCGTGCCGGTCTGGCGGGGATCATGACGTGACCGTGCTATCGGCCATCAATGGGTTGCTGCTCAAGACGGCACAGCGAGCAGAAGTACTGGGCGCCGTGGTGGTCATGGCCATCGTCTTTATCTTTATCGTGCCACTGCCCACCTGGCTGGTGGATATTCTGATCGCGTTGAATATCTGCATTTCGTGCCTGTTGATCGTGCTGGCGCTCTACTTGCCAGGGCCCTTGGCGTTCTCGTCGTTCCCGTCGATTCTGTTGCTCACGACCATGTTTCGATTGGCACTGTCGATTGCGACCACGCGTTTGATCCTGCTGGAGCAGGACGCCGGGGACATCGTCGAAGCCTTCGGCAATTTCGTGGTAGGGGGAAACCTGGCGGTCGGGATGGTGATCTTCCTGATCCTGACCCTGGTCAACTTCCTGGTCATCACCAAGGGCTCGGAGCGGGTCGCTGAAGTGGCCGCCAGATTCAGCCTGGACGCAATGCCCGGCAAACAGATGTCCATCGACAGCGACCTGCGTGCCGGGCTGATTGACGGCATGCAAGCGCGGGACAAGCGCGATCAACTGTCGCGTGAAAGCCAGCTGTTCGGGGCCATGGACGGCGCCATGAAATTCGTCAAGGGCGACGCTATCGCCGGGTTGATCATCGTCGTGGTCAACCTTCTGGGTGGTTTCTCCACGGGTATGTTCCAGCACGGGTTGAGCGCCGCCGACTCGATGGCGCTGTATTCGGTACTGACGATCGGGGATGGCCTGATCGCACAGATTCCCGCGCTGCTGATCTCGCTGACCGCCGGCATGATCATCACCCGCGTGGCACCGGATGGGCGCAAAGGCGTCAGTAACATGGGGGTCGAAATTGCCCGACAAATGACCAGTGAGCCCAAGAGCTGGGTAATTGCCTCGGTGGGAATGCTTGCGTTCGCTGCAGTACCTGGCATGCCTACCCTGGTCTTTATCTTTATTGCGCTGATCACCGGCAGCGTGGGTTATTACCTGGTACGCCAGCGTCAACGGCAGGCAGCGCCTGCCAACGAAGCCGCTGAAGTGGTCCGCCCTGAAGAGAACGGTAAAGAGGACTTGCGCGGATTTGATCCGTCGCGCCCTTACCTGTTGCAGTTTTCCCCCGTTCTGCGCGGAACGCCTGAGGTGACGGACCTGATTCATGGGATTCGCCAGGCGCGAAACTCGCTGGTCGCCAATATTGGCCTGACATTGCCTCCGTTCGAGGTTGAACTCGATGACTCCCTGGCCGCCGATGAAATGCGCTTTTGCGTACATGAAGTCCCCATGGTCAGGGCGTCAGTGGTCAACCAGGTGGCTGTTGAGCGCAAGGCGCTGACGGTTGAGCCTGCACACGCCATACCGGGGCTGGCTGAGCGCGATGAACAGAATTGGCTCTGGCTGCCCCCTGATGATCCGCTGCTGGAGGACCCAGAGCTGGAGCGCTTCACGGCTACGCACCTGATTCTGGAACGCATGAGGCAGGCGATGATGCTCAGCGGGCCGCAGTTCCTGGGGATTCAGGAGAGCAAGTCGATCTTGAGTTGGCTTGAGCATAACCAGCCGGAACTGGTGCAGGAACTGCAGCGCATCATGCCGCTCTCGCGTTTTTCGGCGGTGTTGCAACGCCTGGCCAGTGAAGGCGTACCGCTGCGAGCGGTGCGGCTGATTGTCGAGTCGCTGATCGAGTACGGGCAGCATGAGCGTGAGCCAGAAGCCCTGGCCGACTATGCGCGCATTGCCCTCAAGGCACAGATCTACCACCAGTACAGCGAGGCCGATGGCCTGCATGCCTGGCTGTTATCTCCGCAGAGCGAAAACATCCTGCGCGAGGCGCTGCGCCAGACCCAGACCGGCGTGTTCTTCGCGCTGGACGAGAACCACAGCGCGGCCTTTATCAGCCTGCTCAACCAGGCCTTTGTTCTAAGGGCCAAGAGCAAAAGTGTGATGTTGGTGGCGCAAGACTTGCGCAGCCCGTTGCGGACCTTGCTGCTGGAAGAGTTCAACCATGTACCGGTGCTGTCTTTCGCTGAGTTGGGAAGCACATCCAAGGTCAAGGTCCTTGGGCGCATAGACCTGGGCCAGGAAGCCTTGGTGCGGGGGGCTGCGGCATGAGCCTCCGGCCATGGTCACTACAAAGGAGGGCTCGATGATGTATGAGTTACGGGTGCTTGATGGCCAGCGCCAGGGCGCTGCGTTGCCGTTGTTCGGCGAACAATGGAGCATCGGCGCCCAGGCAGACGCTGATTTGGTGCTGAACGACCCGGGGGTCGCCGAGCATCATGCGTTGCTGCGCTTTTCTGAGGTTAACTGGTCGGTGCAGGCCCAGGCGGAGCTGTTGTACGGGGCTGCTGGACAGGCCATGGCGCAGATCCCGAATCTGGCATTGAACGTGCCCTTTCTAGTGGGCAGCGTAAGGTTATGCGTCACCCTGGCGGATCACCCGTGGCCCGAGCCTGTGGCGCCGACAGCCGCAGCGGTGCCATCGCCGGATGAACCCGCGCAGGCACTGAAGTTGTCCTCCATTGCGCCCTCGCAGCAAAAGCGCTTGATCAGCCTGGTGCTGGTGATGGCGATCATCATCGCGGTAGTGGGCATGGTCTCGACAGGGGAGCATGAGGCCCAGGCTTCGCTGATGCCTGCGGTGGCTGGCAAACAGGAACTGGCCTCACCGATTGATGTGCGCCAACAGTTGGTGAAGATGCTTGGTGAGCGTGAGTTGAGCCCGCGCATCGGCTTGCAGGTGATCAACGGCCAAGTCGTGCTGAGCGGGGATGTTTCCCAGGAGGATGTGGAGTTGGTGTCGCGGATGCTCAGCCGTTTTGGTGAGCAATTCGACAGTGCGGTGCCGGTGATCAGTCGTGTACGTGTGCGCGATGAGGCCTTGCCGTTCAGGATTGTGCAGATAGTGGGCGGACCGAACGGCCACGTGGTTCTGGAAGAGGGTAGCCGGCTTTTTCTGGGGGATCAGGTAGACGGCCTGCGCCTGGTGTTGATCGACAACAGCAAGGTGGTTTTCGACGGCGCGCAGCGTTATGAGGTGCTTTGGTGAGTATGCAATTGCAAGCGCGTCTCGACGCCTGGCAACAGCGGCAGGCCCAGGCGCTGAGCAGCTTTGCGCCAGTGGCGATGCGTGGTCGCATCCAGCGCGTCAATGGCATGTTGCTTCAATGCCGACTGCCTCAGGCGCGCATCGGCGACTTGTGCCAAGTGGAAAAAGGCCCGGGCGATTTCATGCTCGCCGAAATCATCGGCTTTGATCAGCAGGATGCAGTACTCAGTGCTCTGGGTAATCTGGAAGGCGTACGAGTGGGCGCTGGCGTTGAGCGCCTGGGCGTTTCGCATCGTGTTCAGGTCAGCGAGGCGCTGTTGGGCCAAGTGCTGGATGGCTTCGGGCGACCGATTGCGGGGCAGGGCGCCAGTGCGTTTGTCGAAGCTGAACTGCCCGACACCAGTGCGGTGCTGTGTGAAGCGCCGTTACCCACCGAGCGGCCGCGGATCAACCGTGCCCTGGCCACCGGGGTGCGTTCCATTGATGGCTTGATGACGCTGGGTGAAGGCCAGCGCGTCGGTCTGTTCGCCGGGGCCGGTTGCGGCAAGACGACCTTGTTGGCCGAGATCGCCCGTAACGTCGAATGCGACGTCATCGTGTTCGGCCTGATCGGCGAGCGGGGCCGCGAGTTGCGTGAGTTTCTCGACCATGAGCTGGATGAGCAACTACGCGCCAAAGCGGTACTGGTGTGTGCTACGTCTGATCGCTCCAGCATGGAGCGCGCCCGCGCCGCATTCACCGCCACGGCATTGGCCGAAGGTTTTCGGCGCAAGGGCCAACGCGTGTTGCTGCTGATTGACTCCCTGACCCGTTTCGCCAGGGCCCAGCGTGAAATTGGCTTGGCTGCCGGCGAACCGTTGGGGCGCGGTGGCCTGCCACCGTCGGTGTACAGCTTGCTGCCGCGCCTGGTGGAGCGCGCCGGGTTGACCCGTGACGGTGTGATCACCGCGATTTACACGGTGTTGATCGAGCAGGACTCCATGAACGACCCGGTGGCCGATGAGGTGCGTTCGTTGCTCGACGGCCATATCGTGCTGTCGCGCAAATTGGCCGAGCGGGGGCACTATCCGGCGGTGGATGTGCTGGCGAGCCTTTCTCGAATACTGAGCAACGTCGCGGCCCCGGAAGATATCCAGGCGGGCACGGCGTTGCGACGTTTGCTCTCGGCGTACCAGCAGATCGAGTTGATGCTCAAGCTGGGGGAGTACCAGCCTGGCAGCGATGCGCTGACTGACCTGGCCGTGAACAGTCGTCAAGCGGTGGATGGTTTCTTGCGCCAGGATTTGCGTGAACCCTCACCGATGGCCGTCACGCTTGAGCAACTCAAGGAGCTGACCACCCATGTCCCATTCTGACGTACTGCTCGGTGAGGTGGAGACGCTGCGGCGCCTGCGCAGGCACCGGGCCGATCGGGCCGAGCGTGCCCTGCGTGAGGCCAAGCGGGCGCAGCAGGCCCTGCTTGCGCACATCCAGCAGGCCCAGGAGGCACTGGAACAGACTCGGCAGGAGGAGGCCCGGCAAAGTGCGCTGTTGCTCAGCCAGCACCAGGGCCAGGTCCTGACCTTGCAAGGCCTTAAATCCTGGAGTGCACAGGAGCGCTCTTTATCTGCCAGCACCCAGCGCGGTGAGGGGCAGCTTGAGGCATTGCGCAACCAACGACAAGAGAAGGAAAGCCGCGTTGGCAGTGCGCAGAGGCAAGCCACCGAATGCCTGCGGCAGGTGGAAAAGCTTCAGGAGCTATCCCTTTTACTGACACAGGAGCCGATATGACTCAGGTTGCAAATAAGCCCGTTGAACGTTCGCGCTTGCGCGAACCGAGGGAGGAACGTGAACCAGGCACCGCGGGCATAGTGCCATGGGAGCAAGGGCGATTGTTTGCGCAGCTGTTTGCTCATGATGGGGAGGGCGACGGGACGGGAGCTTCCTTATCGGGAAAAAAGTCCGTGGCCGGCACCGCCATGATCGAGGCGCTGGCCGAACAGCTGGCACCTCGGGCGTTGGCCGGTACGCAGTGGCCGTTGCAGGCGGTGTTGTACTTGCCACGCCTGGGGCGGATCAACGCCAGCGTACGGCGAGAACAGAGCGCCTGGGCGATTGAACTGGAAGCGGAGCACGATGCCACGGCGCGCTGGCTCAGTGGTGTACGGCAACAATGTGAGGACCGATTTACGCAAGCGTTGGGGCTTCCAGTGAGCCTCAGCCTGCCCAACGTCGGCTGCGCATGATAGTGCCGATACTGACATTACCTAAGCTGCGACACGACACCGTTGCCGCACGCCGTCGATTGGGCCGCGGGCTGCGCCTTGAGTTTCAGGTCTCAGGTCAGCGCGGTGAGCTGCGGCTTGAACCTGGGCGTTCTCCTACTGGGGTCGATTCTCTTGGTCTGGAGACGGCGTGCGGTGCGCTGGTGCTCGCTGAGGCGGGACCGTTGCTCAGCCTGCTCGGCGAGTGCCCGGTGCCGTTGGCCCAATTCGGCAATGACCCTGATTCCTGGTTCTGGGACCTGTTCCATTATCACCTGAGCCCCCAGGTCAAGGCGTTGCTAGGCAGTGTGCGCCTCTTGGAAGAAGTGGACCGAGCCACGGGTTTTGGCTGCCGCCTCAGCGCGACCCTGGGCTCGTCTCGGGTGGATGGCTATGTGTGGCTGGCCCCCGAAACCTTCCTGGCGTTGTGCGATGCCGGGCCCTGGCGTACCACGTCCGCGCCGCTCACTACATCGTTTCAATTGGCAATTGCCGTGACCCTTGGGCGTGTGCAGCTACCTGTTGCGCAAGCACGCAGCCTGCGCGCGGGTGATGTCGTGGTGCTTGAGCAGACCTGCTTTCAAGCCCAGGGCAGCGGTTATGTACAGGTTGGCAAACAGCGGCTGCATGGTTGCATTGACGATGTCACCGGGTCGGTTTGCCTGACCCTAACTTCTATCGAGGACACATCCATGGATGAAAATTTTGCAGCCCCCCACTACGCGGGGAGTGAGGAAGATATGCCGGTGGTGGATGTCTTCGGCAGTGAGCCATTCGATGAGTTGAGCATGGCACTGAGCGTACGCTGCGGAACACTCAACCTTACGCTGGGTGAACTGCGCAACCTGGCGGCCGGCTCGGTGCTGGGTATTGCCGGTTACGGCCCCGGTATGGCTGGCCTCTATTATGGCGATCGGCCTATTGCTCAAGGGCAGTTGGTAGAAGTCGACGGGCGCCTGGGCCTTCAGCTGTCCCGCGTGATGTTCGCTCGATGACAATCCAGGGGCTCGACCCCCTTATTCTGGCAGTCTTTCTTGGGGCATTGTCATTGATGCCCATGCTGTTGGTGGTCTGTACAGCGTTTTTGAAAATCGTGATTGTGCTGATGATCACCCGCAACGCCATCGGTGTGCAGCAGGTACCGCCGGGCATGGCCATCAACGGTATCGCACTGGCGGCAACGCTGTTCATCATGGCACCGGTAGGTTACGAGATCGCCGAGAACGTCAAGGCATCGCCCCTGGACATGAGCAACGTGCACACGTTCCTGCAGACCGGGAATGAGGCCATCCAACCCTTGCGAGCTTTCATGCTGCGCAACGTCGACCCCGATGTACTGACTCATCTGCTGGAAAACACCTCGCGCCTGTGGCCTGTGCAAATGGCCCAGG
The DNA here is from genome assembly GCF_036346515.1 of Pseudomonas sp. AM4(2022). Taxonomy (NCBI): domain Bacteria; kingdom Pseudomonadati; phylum Pseudomonadota; class Gammaproteobacteria; order Pseudomonadales; family Pseudomonadaceae; genus Pseudomonas; species Pseudomonas sp. AM4(2022). The sequence goes on along the minus strand of NZ_JAOTNW010000031.1, from coordinate 35,097 downwards.
AGGTGCAGCGCGAAGACTTGATCCTGCTGATTCCGGCGTTCGTATTGTCGCAGTTGCAGGCGGGGTTCGAGATCGGCTTTTTGATCTACATTCCCTTCATTGTGATTGACCTGATTGTGTCCAATCTGCTGCTGGCGCTGGGGATGCAAATGGTCTCGCCCATGACTATTTCCCTGCCGCTCAAACTGTTGTTGTTCGTGCTGGTGTCCGGCTGGTCGCGATTGCTCGACAGCCTGTTCCTTTCCTATCTCTGAGTCGCCTATGGAACCGATCGTGCTGTTCAAGCAGGGGATGTTGCTGGTGGTCGTGCTGTCGGCACCCCCGTTGATTGTGGCGGTGGTGGTCGGCGTGCTGACGTCCCTGGTGCAAGCGCTGATGCAGGTACAAGACCAGACGCTGCCGTTTGGCATCAAGCTGGTTGCAGTGGGGGTCACGTTGATCCTGACAGGGCGCTGGATTGGCGTTGAGTTGATCCAGTTGATCAACCTGACCTTTGAAATGATCGGCCGTTCGGCCCTGAACTGAGACCCTGCCTGTGCTGCTGTATCTCGATTTGCTGCCCAGCCTGATGCTCGGCATGGCACGTATATACCCCTGCGGCATCCTGGTGGCGGCGTTCTGTTTTCAGCATATACGCGGCATGCCCCGGCATACCCTTGTGATGGTCATGGCGTTGATGCCCGCGCCGGCCATTCATGCGGCATTGCAAGGCCAGGAATTCTCGGGGCTCATGCTCGCTGGCCTGGCGCTGAAGGAGCTGGCCCTTGGGTTGCTGCTGGGGGTGTTGTTGTCGATGCCGTTCTGGCTGTTCGAATCGGTGGGAGCGCTGCTGGATAACCAGCGCGGCGCCTTGGCCGGTGGCCAGCTCAACCCCTCGCTGGGGCCGGACGCGACGCCGATCGGGCATCTGTTCAAGCAACTGGCGATTTTTTTGCTGATGGCTGTGCTGGGGCTGGGCGCGCTGACCCAGGTGATCTGGGACAGCTACCTGATCTGGCCGCCTACGGTGTGGTTCCCGCTTCCGGCAGAAAATGGCATGAGTCTGTTTGTCGACCTGTTGGGCGATACGTTCACGCACATGATGCTATACGCCGCTCCCTTCATTGCGGTGCTGTTGTTGCTGGAGTTCGGGGTCGCACTGCTGGGGGTGTACAGCCAGCAGTTACAGGTGAGTACGCTGGCGCCACCGGTCAAGTGCCTGGCGGGTATCGGCATTTTGCTGTTGTACTTTGCATTACTGCAGGACCTGATCGTTGGACGCCTGAGCCAGCTGGGCGATCTTAAACATATATTGGGGCTGTTGTTCCAGGGCTCGCCGCCATGAGCGACTCGGGGGAAAAGAAGCATCCCGCGTCAGCCAAGAAGCTGCGCGATCAACGTAAGAAAGGCCAGGTCGCCCAAAGCCAGGACGTGAGCAAGTTGCTGGCGCTGGCGGCCATCAGCGAGATTGCGCTGTTTACCGCCGAGACCAGCATGCAGCGCTTCCAGCAAATGATGGTGTTGCCGATGTCCCGCGTGGGCCAGCCGTTTGCACGATCGCTGGAAGAAGTATTGGTGGACGGACTGACCGTGTTTTTTTCGTTTTCCCTGCTGATGGCCGCCCTGGCGATTGCCTCGAAGCTGATCGGCAGTTGGATGCAGTTCGGGTTGCTGTTTGCCCCGCAGACCCTGAAGCTGGATTTCAACCGCCTCAACCCCCTGAGCCAACTCAAGCAAATGTTTTCTGCCCAGTCGGTGATCAATCTGTTGTTGAGCATCGCCAAGGCGTTTCTTTTGGGAATGATTGTGTACGTGGTGGTCTGGCCCTCCGTGGGGACGCTGATCAACCTGGCAAACAGTGACCTGCAAAGTTACATCCTGGCGCTGATTGCTCTGTTTCGTTATTTGCTGCACGCCTGCCTTGGGCTGTTACTGGTACTGGCGCTTATCGACATGACCATGCAGAAGTACTTCTTTGCCAAGCGCATGCGGATGACGCAAGTCGAGGTCGTCAAAGAGTACAAGGACATGGAAGGCGACCCCCATGTGAAAGGCCAGCGCCGTCAGTTGGCGCAGCAATTGGCCCAGGAGGAGCCGAAGGTCAAACTGCCCAAGCTGGAGGAGGCGGACATGCTGGTGGTCAACCCGACGCACTTTGCGGTCGCCCTGTATTACCGTCCTGGCAAGACGCCTCTGCCCCTGTTGATCAGCAAAGGCACGGACGACGAGGCGCGAAAACTAATCGCGCGCGCGAAGGCCGCCGAGGTCCCGGTGATTCAGTGTGTGTGGTTGGCACGGACGATCTATACCAAAAAGCTGGGAGCCAGCATTCCTCGCGAAACCCTGCAGGCCGTGGCGTTGATCTATCGCACCTTGCGCGAGCTGGATGATGACGCCAAACGCGAGACCCTGGAGCTCCCGGAGCTTGACCAGCGCTGATCAGCGATCCAGGACGCTAAGACCGGCCAGCGAGAGCATCCGGCTCAGCGCCCTGTCCAGATTGCCGGGCGGTGTTGGCAGCCCGTGCCAGATCACCATGGTGCCCTGGGCATCAAGGTAGACAAAGCACCCCTCGAAGATCAGGGCCTGCTCAAAGCGGCGCTGTAATATCCGTTGCAATTGCCCGGCTTGCAACGCTTCGCGAGCGACATGCAGAGCCAGCCCCGGGCGACTGCCCGCCTGCAATGTGCACACTTTGATACCGGGCGCGAGAGACAGGTGAGCGGCAGCGCCGCTCACCAAGTCGTTCAGCATTACCTGGGGTTGGTTGTCGGGCATTTGCGTCGTGCTCATCGCTCCAGCGATACCGTCTGGTAGTCCGCTCGCTCCCCGGACGGTCCAGGCTGGACGCGCATGTGCGAGGGCCACCAGATCACCATCTTCTGCGCGGTCGACTGTGGGCGTGAGCAGGAGTCGCCTTTGCATGTAGGGGTGCAAGCGCTGACGAGCAGCGCCGCGCCGATAAGGGTGACGCACAACAATTGATGTCTCATGGTCGGACCTTCTTAACAGGAGTAATCAAAGTAGGGCGCGGTACGCTGAGGTGTTCATCCTTCACCACAGGGCGCATGGCGATGAAGACCTCCGCTTCCTCTCCAGGCTTCAGCCAGGCGCGTGGCCATACGGTGACGGCCAGGGTCTGCGAATTGCTGCATTCTTTTTCATCGATGCGCACATTGCGGTTGAACTGGTTGCGCATCACGACGATCGCGACGTTGTATTCAGGGCCTGCATACCATTGGCTGCGCTCGGTGCTCAGCGCGAGCAAGTCGCGGGGACTGCACAATGTGTTCAACCCCAGGGGCATGGGCGCCAACTTGAAAGCCTTGGGCACCTGCCCTGTCACCAGGTGCGCCAGGGTGCTGATGATGTCGCTACGCTTGATCTCGGGCTGGTGAGGGGCGTTGCGCCTGGCCAAGGGCGCCAGGGCCGTCTGCAACTCGGCTTGGTCTGCCTGGGGCAAGTAGCGGGATGGGTCGGCCTGGTCGCCGATGACGCGCGGGGTGATGATGAACAGGCGTTCACGTCGATTGTTCTGCCGTTCGCTTGAAGAGAACAACGCCTTGCCCAGCAGAGGGATATCGCCCAGCAGCGGCACCTTCTTGTGCTTGTCGGCGCTTTCCGTGACGTGGAATCCGCCAATCACCATTGAGCGCTTTTCCGCCATGACCGCCTGGGTGCTGACGTTACCGCGGCGCACATCGAGGTCTTTGAGGTCACGATTGGGGTTGGACTCATCGAACGTACCGTCCTCGATATCCACGACCAAGTGAATCTGATGGCTGCCTCGGCTGGTGATGACGCGGGGCACGACCTGGACGCTGGTACCCACGGTGACCGGCAAGATGGTTGCGTTCTGACGACCCGGTGTCAGGTATTGAGTGCGGTTGAAGTCGATTACCGCCGGCTGGTTTTCCAAGGTGAGTACGGAGGGGTTGGACACCATGGTTGCCAGGCCCTTGGCTTCCAGGGCGCGTATGTCAGCATAGAAACGGTCGCGATTCTCGATCGACAACTGTTGCGATGTGCCGGGCGCCATATTTGCACCGCCACGGAAGCGGCTGTTCTGAAACCCCCAGTTCACTCCAAACTCACGCAATTGCGTGCGCTCGATATCCAGAATGATCGTATCGATTTCCACCAGTTTGCGCGCCACATCCAGTTGAGCGATCAACTCGCGGTACATGGCCTGGCGCTCTGGCAGGTCATAGATGAGCACCGCGTTGTTGCGCATATCGGCTTCGACGCGAATGCGGCTGGCAGGTGCCGACGCGCGTGGGGTGAGCGTGGCGCCAATATCCATCGGCATGGGAGTGCCGTTTGTACCGAGCATCTGCCCCAGCAACGGGTTGCTCAAGCGGGGAACGTTGGGCACGAGAGGGGCAGGCTGTGAAGCGGGGCGCTGGGCCAACGCCGGGGTTGTCGGATTGGAGCGTGGCTCCAGTAAGCCCCGCACAATGCTGGAAACCCCCGTAATGGTGAGCTTCTCGCCACGATAATCCACCTGGCGATCCGCCGCATTGGCGAACTTCAGCGGGAAACTCAACACGCTCTGTTTTTCATCCACTGAGCGGCGCTGGCTGCTGAACTGCTTGATTTGTTCGATATAGCGCCGAGGCCCTGAGACCAACACGATGCCATCCTCGGGCAGCTCACCCCAGCCGAAGCGGCTATCGAGCAGGCCGATATCAGTGAGGGCCTGCTTGAGGTCGGCAATGGTCTCGGAGGAGACCTCCAGGCGCGCAGACTCTTGCTGGTCCAGAGTACTGATGTAGAGCGTGTTGTTGTACAGGTACCATTGGAAGCGATGTTCTACCCCCAGGCGGTCGAGCAATGACTGCGGGGTGTTAGCGCGTATCTTGCCGTTGACGATGCCTTCCAGCAGGCCCTCGATCTGCAGTTGTGTACCGAAGGTCTGGGCGAAATCTTCGAGTACCTCGCGCACCGGCTTATGCTCGGCTTCATAAGCGTAGGCAGTATTTTTCCATTCCGAAGGGATGGCGGCGAGCGCGCTGTGTGTTGAAACCAGCAGCCAGGAAAACAGGAACACGTTCCGCCACTGGGCTCTTTTGGATGAAACACCAGGCGAGTCAAGGCACAAGCGGTTGCCCTTATGGGTCTTGTTAGGCATAGACAGTTCTCTGATTAGTACGAGCGTGAACGCAGCGGGGTGGGTTTGAGGTTCTGGCTTGGACGAGCAAGGCGCGCAACGATGGCGCGCCATGTATCGCGTTGGTTGAGCAGAGCCTCGAGGCAACCGAGCACGTGGGCTTCTCCACGATCGGTGTGCAGGCTTTGAATCAACCACAGCGCGCCCGTGTCAGCTTTTTGAGCCAGTGCACCCTGGAAATGGTTCAAGCTGGCGGCGCCCAGACGCATCCACTGCTCCAGTGCCGGGTGCTCTGATGTAAGCGAGCTTAGATAGGCCCCCAGTAATAAGGTGTCGCCCTGGGATCGCAGAGTGATTTCGTCATCGCCTTCCAGCAACGAAAGCGGTTCTTGACGGTTTTTCCACCATTTACTGACGAGCACTTTCATTTACTGAAAGCTCTCGAATACGTTCTTTATCATCAGGTGGTTGGCGCGGTTGTGTTCCAGATACGCCATTTGGGTGGTGGTCGCCTTTACGGCCAGGTCAAAGAACAAGTTTGTATCTTCGATGCTGTCCATCTCATCCGATGTTTTTTTATAGAGTTTATTGGCGCTACTGCTGTTTTTTAACAGCTGCCGGGAGAGGTCGTTATAAAAGTCCATGATGTTTCCTCTTGGGTTTTGTGAAGACGTGTGGATGAATCAGTTGTGCCAGGTGAGCAGGGTTAGCTATTTATCTTGTGTTCTTTGTTGGGGTTGAAAAACGTCGCGAGCATGGCGTTCCAACTGATACGAAAGTCGCCCTCGTCGGTTTTCAGTACAAGTGTCTGCGGCTCAAGTGTTTCGTCGGCCTGGAGTTTCCAGAAAGCACTCTTGTGATGAGCGAGGCGTTGTTTTATCGCCTCAAGGTCCAGTGGGTGACAAAACAGCGTCGCGTCGATTTCCTGGACCTGGTTGGCCAGCAGCTGTTTGAGCAACGCTGCCAACCGTTGGGGGGGGACTGTTTCGTCAAGCAGGTGACGAATAGCCTGCTGGGTGATCGATGTCGCGTAGCGTTCCAGGCTGTCGCACATCGCCTGGCGATCGCGCTCCCAGCGTTTGAACTGAGCATCCGCCCGCTGCCAGACGTCCAGCGAGGCTTGTTCCAGCAGGGCTTCACATTTTTTTTCTGCCAGGCTTATCCTTTCATCGGCCTGGGCAATAGCGCGGCTCAATAGCGCCTCGCCCTGTTCCCAGCTCGCAAGCTCTTCTCGGGGGATCAGAGTGCGCCGCAGCCCAGGTGCGTCCTTGAGTAACTCAATCGCGTATCGGCATAACATCGCTGATCTCCTTACTCGTTTGCGCCAAGCGGCTGCGGTTCACTGGCCAGTGTCGTCACGCGCCAGACGACCGCCTGCCATAGCGTTTTCAGTCGGCTGTTGGTGGTTTCGAACTTGCGGTTTGTCTTCTCAACCGCCAAGACGTGTTCGCGGATAAAGCGCAACCGCAGGCGCTGCCAGGTAGCGGGTTCTACCCAGCTATAAAGCGACTGCAAGGGCTCTGCGTCGCAGGAGAGCATGTCTGGGGGCAGCGCCTTGGAAAGGCGCATGCACCACAGGTGATGGTTGTCGCTCAAGGAGCCCGCGGCTTCAGGGTTGAAGGTGTCATGGACCAGCCTGAGTGCCAGGTCCAGTTGTTCCGTTGACGCAAGGGCCAGGCGAAGCACAGTCGGTTGTGGAGGCGCAGGCAGGCAGGTCACCACGCCCGTAAGCTCGGCTGGCACTATCTTGCGGCTTCGATACAGCGCTTGAATGACGGAGTACTTGTCACTTTTCCAGTCTTCATGGGCGTAGTCCCACGGGAACGCCCACCACTGGGCCCAGGCCAGGTTTTCGCGCATGGGATGGTTCAACTCAGGCGTCATGAGCTGGGGTGATCGGTTTGCCTGCCACCGCCGGCTCCAGTACAAGGCGCTGACGGCGATTGTGCAGGAACAGAACGGCACCCACGGATGCCACCAGCCCAAACAGCGAAATGATCAGGCTGTTTCGCCAAAAACCAAGGTCGCCGTTTGGCACCAGGAAAGGACCGAAATACACCAGGCGTTGCTGTTCCTGATAAGTGGTGGCAGGTACGAATATCACGGTGAGTTTCTGTGGGTTGTCCACTGCCGTGGTCATGCCCGGAATGCTGCTGGACACCATCCTGCGAACGCGTGCGCGGATGCTGTCAGGGTCCAGACGTGGGTCGTGCTTGATAAATACCGAGGCGGAGGCAGGTTGTACCGGCTCCCCTGGAGCGATGCGTTCTGGCAGCACCACATGCACGCGGGCAACGATAACGCCGTCGATGTTGGACAGCGTAGCCTCAAGCTCCTGGGACAGGGCGTAGATGTAGCGTGCCCGCTCTTCCAGTGGTGTGGAAATCACCCCTTCCTTACGAAAGGTATCGCCCAACGTGGCTCTCGCCACCCGGGGTAAGCCTGCAGCTTCAAGAGTACGTACAGCGCGCCCGATGTCCGTGGCGTCCACCGCCACCACAACGCCGTCCTTGGCCGGAATTTTTTGCGCGCGAATATGTTTATCCGCCAACTCTGCTACTACCTCATTTGCCTCTTGCTCGGAGAGTTGGCGATGAAGTTCCACGCGATCGCTGCAAGCGCTTAACAGGAGGGTCGCCGTCAGGAGCAGAGCGGCAGATAGAAAGTTTTTCATAGTCACTATTGCAGGTTGCTGAGTTTGTCGATGCACTGGGTGGTCTTGCCCAGGCATTTAACGAGTAATTGCGAGGTCAGGACCGCTTTGGAAAGTTCACGTGGGTACTCTGTGAATGCCTCCATCTCAGTGCCCTTACTTGAAGATTTGAGCAGGCGTACCAAGTTGTTCTCGGTATGCTTGAGTTGTTGTGCCGCCTGCGCCAGTACCGTCGGCGCGCCTTCTTTGCGCGTGACAGCCGCCGGGGGGGGTGTTTGTCCAAGCATTGACGAGAAAAAACTGGCATCTATGTTGGACGATGACGGCTCACGTGATTTATAAGCGTCTTCAAGCCGGTGATTGCCGGAGGTATAAAAGTTATCTATTTGCATAGGTGACCTGCGATAAAGAGAGCGGCAGACTTCATTGATTGCCAATGACACTATTTGTAGTGCGCGCTGCGTAGAAGACCTCCCCGGTGGTTAAACCGGGGAGGTCGATCGAGTTATCGAACTTCTTTGGCCGCCGCATACTTGTTAGTAATTTGCTTTGCCTTCAGGCTGAGTTCGAAACCTTCACGTGCGATGGCCTCTGCTTTCCCAAGCAATTCTTCATTGCTCTTACCGCCTGAATCGCCCGAACTACTCGCTGATGCAGAGGTGTTTACGCTGCTTGAAGAGGGGCTGCCGCCAATACCATTCATAATAAGACTCCACTTTCGATTTTAAACTGATGGATTAACATTGCTTAAGTGTTGCCGAGGCTTAAGTTTTTTTACAACTTTAGCTTGGCTCTGAATGAGTGGTTTGTCCGAGTAAAGCGTTCCAAATGTTTCCAAGGCTAAATGTTTCTGTATGTTTTTATTCGTTTTTCATATCGAACATGCATCATGTAAGGCCCGATCCACTCTGTGCCAGCGAGATGTCTAGTTGTTTCATTCTGTAATAGAGCGTGCGTTTTGGTAGCCCCAGTTCAACCGCCACGGTATCGACGCAATGTTGGTGGCGGTACATTGACTCTTCAATTAGTGCTTTTTCAATTTGCTGGAGACGCGCCTTCAGGCCTGTTTGATGAGGTTGTTGGCTGCGCACTGGCGTTGAGAGCGGTGGCAACCCCAGCACGAACCGCTTCGCTGTCGAACGTAGCTCCCGCACATTCCCCAGCCAGGGGTGGCAGAGCAACTGATGCAGCAGGCCGTCAGAGGGCGTTGGGGGAGTGCATTTGAACTGGTCCGCTTCCTCCTGGATCATTTGCAGAAACAGCGGGATGATCCGTTCGCGTCGATCTCGCAGGGCCGGGAGTTCGATGCTCACGACATTCAGCCGAAAGTAGAGATCACGTCTGAAGGCGCCTTGTTCGACCATGATTTGCAGAGATTGCTGGGCCGATGCAATGACGCGCATGTCCACGGAAATCAACCGAGTCGAGCCAAGGCGCTCCACCCCGCGGCACTCCAGCACACGCAGCAGCTTGGCTTGCAGGCTCAAGGGCATGCTGTCGATTTCATCCAGGTACAGGGTGCCCAAGTGGGCTGCCTCGACGAATCCAGCCCTTGATTGTATGGCCCCGGTATAGGCACCGCTGTTGACACCGAACAACTGGCTTTCCGCCAGGCTTTCAGGGATAGCCGCACAGTTCACCGCAACGAAATTACCGCTGCGGCCGGATAAGCGATGAATCCGTTGTGCCAAGGTATCTTTGCCGGTGCCGGTCTCTCCCAATAACAGGATGTCAATGTTAAGAGCGGCAGTGTTGTTAAGCGTGGTTTCAAGTTCCTGACCCTCGATGAGTGAAACGTCTGTTTTATTATCCTTCTGGACGTAGGCCGACATCGATTGATACTCCCTGTTCGCTATGACTTCACTGTTGGAAGACGGTGTGAAAGCGCCAGCTCAGTAGAGCGCAGATTATAAAAGTTGTCACCCGGTGCAGTGGTAGTTATAGGCCGGAATACTGTAGGAAAATGATTGTAAGTTTGCATTTTAAAATGGTTTTGGTTTTGTGGGTGTAATGGGTTGGGAGGTAAATAGGACGTTTCTGAGAGGTCGGAGTATTTTGAGGTAAGTGGGCGGTTGTTTATTAAGCTTGCGGCCACAAAAAAGCCGATGCAATGCATCGGCTTTTAGTCTGGAACTAAGTTTACAGGTGGCGATTACACATTAAAGCGGAAGTGCATCACATCGCCATCTTTGACAATGTAGTCCTTGCCTTCCAGGCGCCATTTACCAGCTTCCTTGGCACCGGCTTCGCCCTTGAACTGGATGAAGTCGTTGTAGGCGATCACTTCGGCGCGGATGAAGCCTTTTTCGAAGTCGGTGTGGATCACGCCGGCGGCCTGTGGCGCGGTGGCACCGACCTTGACAGTCCAGGCGCGGACTTCTTCGACGCCGGCGGTGAAGTAGGTCTGCAGGTTGAGCATTTCGTAGCCGGCGCGGATCACGCGGTTCAGGCCTGGCTCTTCCAGGCCCAGGGCCTCGAGGAACATGTCCTTTTCTTCGCCGTCATCGAGCTCGGCGATTTCCGCTTCGATCTTGTTGCACACCGGAACAACGATGGCGCCTTCTTCGTCTGCAATGGCCTTGACCACGTCGAGCAGTGGGTTGTTCTCGAAGCCGTCTTCGGCAACGTTGGCGATGTACATCACAGGCTTGGTGGTCAGCAGGTGGAAGCCCTTGATCACGGCCTTCTCATCGGCACCCATGTTCTTCATCAGGCTGCGCGCCGGCTTGCCTTCGGTGAAGTGCGCGATCAGTTGCTCCAGCAGGCCCTTCTGGACCACTGCATCCTTGTCGCCGCCCTTGGCGTTACGCGCGACTTTCTGCAGTTGCTTTTCGCAGCTGTCGAGGTCGGCGAAGATCAGTTCCAGGTCGATGATCTCGATGTCGCGCTTGGGGTCGACGCTGTTGGAGACGTGAATCACGTTCTCGTCTTCAAAGCAGCGGACCACGTGGGCGATGGCATCGGTTTCGCGGATGTTGGCCAGGAACTTGTTGCCCAGGCCTTCACCTTTCGAGGCGCCGGCGACCAGGCCCGCGATGTCGACGAACTCCATGGTGGTCGGCAGGATGCGCTTGGGATTGACGATGGCCGCCAGCGCGTCAAGGCGCGGGTCGGGCATCGGCACAATACCGCTGTTGGGTTCGATGGTGCAGAAGGGGAAGTTCTCCGCCGCAATACCGGACTTGGTCAGGGCGTTGAACAGGGTGGACTTGCCGACGTTGGGCAGGCCGACGATGCCGCAATTGAATCCCATGGTGTTTCCCCTCGGATAAGAGTCAGGCCTTCTGGCTGTGCAGGTTTTTCATCGCGCGGTTCCATTCACCGGCGAAGATATCCGGCAGCACGCCGAGGGCAAAATCGATGCTGGCATCGAGTTTTTCCTGTTCGGCGCGTGGCGCACGACCCAGGACGAAATTTGAAACCATACTGGCAACGCCTGGGTGGCCAATGCCGAGCCGCAGACGGTAAAAATTATTCTGATTGCCCAACTGCGCGATGATGTCGCGCAGGCCGTTGTGCCCACCATGCCCGCCGCCGAGCTTGAGCTTGGCTACGCCGGGTGGTAGGTCCAGTTCGTCATGGGCCACCAGGATTTCTTCGGGTTTGATCCGGAAGAAGCCCGCAAGCGCCGCGACAGCCTGGCCGCTGCGGTTCATGTAGGTGGTGGGAATCAGTAGACGAACATCCTGACCCTGGTGCGAGAAGCGCCCGATCAGGCCAAAATATTTGCGATCGGCCACCAGGTTGACGCCTTGGGCGTGGGCGATGCGCTCAACAAAAAGGGCCCCCGCGTTATGCCGGGTCTGTTCGTATTCGGCGCCTGGATTTCCCAGGCCAACGATCAGTTTAATGGCAGTCACGACAGGGGCCCTTCCTTTGGAGTTGTGGATAACATCGCCGTACCTATGTGCGGCGAAAGTGGACGACACTACATCATTTACTCAAGAGTAAACGCCGCGTTATCGCCCGCTTTCTCGCTACGTTTCGGTCCGCGATGTTTCCTCAAGCTCCGGCAATACAGAGTGAATTACTCTGCAGCGCCTTCTTCAGCTTCTGGAGCAACGCGTGGAGCGTGAACGTTGGCAACAGCTTTGTCATCACCGTGAGCCAGTGCGACAAACTCAACGCCTTTAGGGGCCTTGAGGTCGGACAGGTGAACGATGGCGCCGATTTCCAGAGCCGACAGGTCGACTTCGATGAACTCAGGCAGGTCTTTCGGCAGGCAGGTCACTTCGATTTCGTTCAGGACGTGAGAGATCTCGCCGCCTTTCTTGACCGGAGCTTCTTCACCCACAAAGTGCACAGGCACGATGGCGGTCAGTTTCTGGCCAGCTACAACGCGAACGAAGTCAGCGTGCATGATGAACTGCTTGGAAGGGTGACGCTGCATCGCTTTAACGATGACGTTCTGCTTGGCGCCGTCGACGTTCAGCTCGATAACGTGGCTGTAGGCAGCTTCGTTTTCGAACAGCTTGGCGATTTCCTTGGCCAGGATGGTCACGGATTCAGCAGGCTTGTTACCACCGTAGACAACGGCTGGGATGTTGGCGGCGTGACGCAGGCGGCGGCTCGCACCTTTCCCCAGGTCAGTACGCGCTTGGGCGTTCAGAGTAAATTCGTTCATGTTGTATCTCCAAAATAGCCATCATCGAGGGGCGTTTGCGACCAGCGCCGAACTCGATATGGGCAAAAAAGCCCCGCCCCAGCGGAATGCTGGGGCGGGGCGCTTTTCGTCAGTGAGGTGATCCGTTGGTTTGACCCTTAACGGAACATCGCGCTGATCGATTCTTCATTGCTGATGCGGCGAACCGCTTCGGCAACGACCGGTGCAATATCCAGTTGACGGATACGTGCACAGGCTTGGGCTGCGGCGGACAACGGGATGGTGTTGGTCACCACCAGTTCGTCCAGCACGGAGTTCTCGATGTTCTCGATCGCTCGGCCCGACAGCACAGGGTGTGTGCAGTAGGCGAAGACTTTTGCTGCACCGTGCTCTTTCAAGGCTTTAGCCGCGTGGCACAGGGTGCCGGCGGTGTCGACCATGTCATCAACCAGAATACAGGTACGCCCTTCGACATCACCGATGATATGCATCACTTCAGAGTGATTGGCTTTCTCGCGGCGTTTGTCGATGATCCCGAGGTCCACGCCCAGGGATTTGGCAACAGCCCGTGCACGCACGACGCCACCAATGTCCGGGGACACGATCATCAGGTTTTCAAAGCGCTGGTCTTCGATGTCATCCACCAGGACGGGGGAGCCGTAGATGTTATCTACCGGAATATCGAAGAACCCCTGGATTTGGTCAGCGTGCAGGTCAACCGTGAGCACACGGTCGATACCTACCACGGTCAGCATGTCAGCAACGACTTTCGCGCTGATAGCTACACGTGCGGAGCGCGGACGGCGATCCTGACGGGCATAACCAAAGTAAGGGATTACAGCTGTGATTCGAGTCGCTGAGGAGCGGCGGAAGGCATCAGCCATCACGACGAGTTCCATCAGGTTATCGTTGGTCGGAGCGCAGGTCGGCTGAATAATGAAGACGTCTTTACCGCGGACATTTTCATTGATCTCGGCTGTAATTTCGCCGTCGGAGAATTTACCGACAGAGATGTCACCGAGAGGGATATGCAGCTGACGTACGACACGTCGAGCCAGATCGGGGTTGGCATTCCCCGTAAAGACCATCATCTTGGACACGCGCAGTACCTAGAGGCTGAGGGTAACCTGGATGAGTATTAGAAAATGGCAGGGGCGGCTGGATTCGAACCAACGCATGGCAGGATCAAAACCTGCTGCCTTACCGCTTGGCGACGCCCCTGTATCTGTTGCAACGAGTGCCTAACACTCGGTTCCTTTTAGAGCAGACTTTGCAGCTTGCGATGCAACATCGAAACGTTGCTTCCCTTTGCTACAAACCCTGTAAGGGTCTCTGTAAGAAGGGCCGAGACTTTATCAGCTTCAGCTTTGCTTGGGAAGCCCCCAAACACACAACTTCCAGTGCCGGTTAATTTTGCTTCGGTAAATTTACCTAACAAATTCAAAGCGTTACGTACCTCTGGATAACGCCTTGCTACAACCGGTAAGCAGTCATTTCGACTGTTTCCCTTGGGAACGGGGCGCACTTTAATGGGAGAAGAGTTACGTGTCAACAACGGATCTGAAAAAATTTCTGCTGTACTTACAGATACTTGCGGCACCAGCACGACATACCAGGGTTCTTCGGGCTCCACAGGGGTGAGTTTCTCCCCGACGCCCTCAGCAAATGCGGCGTGCCCCCGCACGAAAACCGGGACGTCGGCGCCCAGCGTGAGGCCCAGCGCAGCAAGGCGATCGTGGTCCCAGCCCAGTTGCCATAAGTGATTGAGGCCCAACAAAGTGGTCGCGGCATTTGAGCTGCCGCCACCGATACCACCGCCCATGGGCAGGATTTTGTCGATCCAGATATCAATGCCAAGTGTGCAGCCGGAGTTTTCCTGAAGTTTTTTGGCCGCCCGCACAATCAGATTGCTGTCGTGGGGCACACCGTCGAATTCGGTGTGCAGTTGAATCACGCCATCGTCACGTACGGCAAAGGTCAGCTCATCGCCGTAGTCGAGAAACTGAAACAGCGTCTGCAACTCGTGGTAGCCATCTTCACGACGGCCAAGGATGTGCAGCATCAGGTTGAGCTTGGCCGGGGAGGGCAGGGTCAATTTTTGTGCGGACACGTTATTGCCCCAGCTTGCGCGGTTGCCAGTCCTTGATCACCAGCGTGACATCAAGGTCGGTGCCATGCAGCTTGATACGCTCGGGAAGCCAATAGCCGCTTTGCTCCACGTAGCTCAAATATTCGACCTGCCATCCATCCTGCTCCAGGGTGGCGAGGCGACTGTCGCCATTGAGGCTCAGACGGCTCTTGCTGTCAGGTGCCGGCAGGCCGCGCACCCACCAGACCAAATGCGAGACGGGCAACTTCCAGCCAATCTGCTGCTCCAGCAGTTCTTCCGGGGAGGTTGCCTCATAGCGGCCCTGATTGGCCACTTCCAGGCTGACTTGCCCCGGCCGGCCAGTCAGGCGGGCTGCGCCACGACCCAGGGGGCCCGAGAGGCGAATGTCGTAATAGTCCTGGCGTTGCAGCCAGAACAGGGTGCCGCTGCCGGAATCTTTCGGCGCACGCACCCCGACCTTGCCCTCGATCTGCCAGCCATCGATGCTGCTGAGCTGGTCCTTGTGTTGTTTCCATTGTGCCGGGTTGCCCTGGCCTTCAACGGATTCACGGCTGCCGATGCCCGCGCAACCGGCGAGCAGGGCGATGAAGCTGAAAACGATAACGTGGCGCAAGAACATAAGCTTAAAGGGTCTCGGATCCGGTCAGGCGCTTGATGGTGCTGCGCAGGATGGGGCTGTCGGGTTGTTCCTTGAGGAATTTTTCCCAGATTTGTCGGGCTTCGCGCTGCTTGCCATTGGCCCAGAGCACTTCGCCCAGGTGTGCGGCAACTTCTTGGTCCGGGAAACGCTCAAGTGCCTGGCGCAGCAAGCGCTCGGCCTCGTCGAGGTTGCCCAGTCGGTAATTCACCCAGCCCAGGCTGTCGAGTACGGCCGGGTCTTCCGGGTTGAGCGCGTGGGCTTGTTCGATCAGCGCCTTGGCTTCAACGTAGCGCGTTGTGCGGTCGGACAAGGTGTAGCCCAGGGCGTTAAGGGCCATGGCGTTGTCCGGGTCACGCTTGATGATCAGGCGCAGGTCTTTTTCCAACTGCGCCAGGTCATTGCGTTTTTCCGCCTGCATGGCGCGGGTGTACAGCAGGTTCAAATCGTCGGGGTATTGCAGCAACGCCTGTTGCAATAACTTCCAGGCGCGTTCGCCCTGCTTGTTGGCCGATAAGGTCTCGGCCTGGATCAGGTACAGCTGGATGGCATAGTCCGGCTCGGCATCGCGGGCTGCGGCCAGGCGTTTTTCCGCTTCGTCGGTGCGGCCATTGCTCATCAGGATGTCGGCCTGGCGCAACTGGGCGGGCAGGTAGTCATTGCCGGGGCCGACCTGGGCATACTCAAGCAGGGCCGCCTGCGGGTCGTTACGCTCTTCAGCGATGCGGCCCAGGTTCAGGTGCGCCGAGTCCACGTGGCTGTCACGTTCGATCAGTTCTTGCAGGTAGCCCTTGGCCTCGTCCCAGGCCTTGGCTTCCAGGCACACCAGTGCAAGGGAATAACGCAGTTCGTCGTCGTCCGGGTATTGCTGGACCAGGTTGGCGAACTGCACTTTGGCGTCTTCCATACGATCCTGCTCAACCAGCATGCGTGCATAGGTCAGGAGCAGGCGCTTGTCGCCTGGGTATTTCTTGATGCTTTTTTCCAGCAGCGGAATCGCTTCCTTGCCGCGGTTAAGGCTTTGCAGCAGGCGTGCACGTAACAGGATCGGCGCGATTTCGCCTTCTTCCGGCGGGTTCTGTTCCAGGAGTTTGAGCGCGGCGTCGGCTTCATCGTCCTGTTGCAGCAGCAGGGCCTTGCCGAAAATCAACTGGCTGTTCTTCGGGTGCTTTTGCAGCAGGCGATCGAAACTCTTCATCAGGCCATTGCGCGTGTCCTGGTCGGTGTCGGCGGCCGACAGCGCAAGAAAGTCAAAATGCGTGTCGCCCTTGCCCTGCAAAACCTTCTCCATATAGACCATGGAGTCGTCATAGCGCCCGGCACGCGCCAGTTGCACGGCTGCGGCGCGCTGTGCTTCCAGGTCATCCGGGGCGTTTTTGGCCCAGATCAGCGAGGTGTCCAGCGCTGCCTGGTCGGCGCCCAGGTATTCGGCGATGCGAAACGCTCGCTCGGAAATCCCCGGGTCCTGGGTATTGATGGCCTGGGTCACGTAATTATCCAGCGCAATATCGAAGCGATTGCGCTGGCCGGCCAGTTCAGCGGTCAGCAGGCTGTAGATCGTTTCTTCACTGAACGAGGAATAAACCTTGGGCTTTTCAGGGGCGGGAGTGCTGTCTTCCACCGGCGACGTAGCGTCCGGCGACACGGGTGCCATGGCCTGGCAGCCGCTGAGGAAGACAAAAGCGAGGAGCAACGCGGAAGATCTATTCATATAGGAAGAGGACGACTAACCTGCGGTCGGATCATCATGACACAAGCCTTCGGCCAAACATAACCGGGGCACTCGGAATACGACTATTGCTGCCTTTTGCCTTTCCTTTGTAGGAGCGAGCTTGCTCGCGAAAAACCTGAGAGCGCCGCTGGGCGCCAGGCTTACCGCGTTATCGTTGACGATTTTCGCGAGCAAGCTCGCTTCTACAAAAGTGCATTGATAGGCATAAGGTATAGGGACAATAGACGACGGTGGTTGTTCTGGATCTTTCGAAGTAGGACAATTGTCGGCTTCCCGACATCATCAGCGATATTGAATGGCCTTCCTCGCACTCGGTATTAACCACAAGACTGCCTCCGTAGACGTGCGCGAGCGCGTGGCGTTTACGCCAGAGCAGTTGGTTGAGGCCCTGCAGCAGCTCTGCCGGCTCACCGACAGCCGCGAAGCTGCGATCCTTTCGACCTGCAATCGCAGCGAGCTCTATATAGAGCAGGAACATCTCTCGGCGGATGTGGTGCTGCGCTGGCTGGCCGATTATCACCATTTGAGCCTCGATGACCTGCGCGCCAGCGCTTATGTGCATGAAGAGGATGCGGCAGTTCGTCACATGATGCGTGTGGCGGCCGGTCTCGATTCGCTGGTGTTGGGTGAACCGCAGATTCTCGGCCAGATGAAGTCCGCCTACGCCGTGGCGCGTGAGGCCGGCACCGTCGGCCCGTTGCTGGGCCGCCTGTTCCAGGCCACCTTTAATTCCGCCAAGCAAGTGCGTACCGATACGGCCATCGGCGAAAACCCGGTGTCCGTGGCCTTTGCCGCTGTGAGCCTGGCCAAGCAGATTTTCAGCGACTTGCAGCGCAGCCAGGCCCTGCTGATCGGCGCTGGGGAAACCATCACCCTGGTGGCCCGTCACCTGCACGACCTTGGCGTAAAGCGCATCGTGGTCGCCAACCGCACCCTGGAGCGCGCCAGCATTCTGGCTGAGCAGTTCGGTGCGCATGCGGTGCTGCTGTCGGACATTCCCGCTGAACTGGTACGCAGTGATATCGTCATCAGTTCCACCGCCAGCCAATTGCCGATTCTGGGCAAGGGCGCGGTCGAGAGCGCGTTGAAGCTGCGCAAGCACAAGCCGATCTTCATGGTGGATATCGCCGTTCCCCGGGATATCGAGCCCGAAGTCGGCGAGTTGGACGACGTTTACCTCTATAGCGTCGATGATCTGCATGAAGTGGTCGCTGAAAACCTCAAGAGCCGTCAGGGGGCCGCCCAGGCCGCCGAGGAAATGGTCAGCACCGGCGCCGAAGATTTCATGGTGCGCCTGCGTGAACTGGCGGCAGTGGATGTGCTCAAGGCGTATCGTCAGCAGGGTGAACGCCTGCGTGATGAAGAGTTGCTCAAGGCCCAGCGCATGCTGGCCAATGGCAGCGGCGCCGAAGAGGTGCTGATGCAATTGGCCCGTGGCCTGACCAACAAACTGCTTCACGCGCCCAGCGTCCAGTTGAAAAAGCTTACCGCCGAAGGCCGCCTCGATGCGCTGGCCATGGCCCAGGAACTCTTTGCCCTCGGTGAGGGCGCGTCAGACAGCTCTTCGGATAAAAAACCGCAATGAAAGCGTCACTGCTCAATAAACTGGACGTGCTCCAGGACCGTTTCGAAGAACTGACCGCCTTGCTCGGCGATGGCGAGGTCATTTCCGATCAAACCAAATTCCGTGCCTATTCCAAGGAATACGCCGAAGTTGAGCCCATTGTGGCCACCTATAAAAACCTGCTGAAAGTCCAGGTCGACCTCGAAGGCGCCCAGGCCCTGCTCAAGGACAGCGACCCGGACATGCGCGAAATGGCCGTGGAAGAAGTCCGCGAAGCCAAGGAAAAACTCGCCGAGCTTGAGGGTGACCTGCAACGCATGTTGCTGCCCAAGGACCCTAACGACGGACGCAACGTGTTCCTCGAAATCCGCGCCGGTACCGGTGGCGACGAAGCGGCGATTTTTTCCGGCGACCTGTTCCGCATGTATTCGCGTTATGCCGAGCGTCGCGGTTGGCGCGTGGAGATCCTCTCCGAGAACGAAGGCGAGCACGGCGGCTATAAAGAAGTCATCGCCCGGGTTGAAGGCGACAACGTCTACGGCAAGCTGAAGTTCGAGTCCGGTGCGCACCGCGTACAGCGGGTGCCGGCGACAGAATCCCAAGGCCGTATCCACACCTCGGCGTGCACCGTCGCGGTGTTGCCTGAGCCGGACGAACAGGAAACGATCGAGATCAACCCGGCGGACCTGCGCGTCGACACCTACCGCTCATCCGGCGCGGGTGGCCAGCACGTTAACAAGACCGACTCGGCGATCCGTATCACCCACTTGCCGTCTGGCATTGTGGTGGAGTGCCAGGAAGAACGTTCCCAGCACAAGAACCGTGCACGGGCCATGTCCTGGTTGTCGGCCAAGTTGAACGACCAGCAGACCAGCGCCGCGGCCAACGCAATTGCCAGCGAACGCAAGCTGCTGGTGGGCTCCGGCGACCGCTCCGAGCGTATCCGCACCTACAACTTTGCCCAAGGCCGGGTTACCGACCATCGGGTCAACCTCACCCTGTACTCCCTCGACGACATTCTCGCCGGTGGCGTGGATGCGGTGATAGAGCCGTTGCTCGCCGAATATCAGGCCGATCAACTGGCGGCGATAGGTGACTAAATGACCATCATTGCCAGCCTGCTGCGCGCCGCTGACCTGCCCGACTCGCCGACGGCGCGCCTGGACGTGGAGTTGCTGCTGGCCGCTGCCCTGGGCAAATCGCGCAGCTACCTGCATACCTGGCCGGAAAAGATCGTCAGCAGCGAAGACGCCCTGACCTTTGCCGGCTACCTGCAGCGCCGCCGCAGCGGCGAGCCGGTGGCGTATATCCTCGGCCAGCAAGGCTTCTGGAAACTCGACCTGGAAGTAGCACCGCACACCCTGATCCCGCGCCCGGAAACTGAATTGCTGGTGGAAGCTGCCCTGCAATTGCTGCCCGCCACGCCCGCCCAGGTCCTGGACCTGGGCACCGGTAGCGGCGCCATCGCCTTGGCCCTGGCCAGCGAACGTCCGGCCTGGCAGGTCACGGCGGTCGACCGTGTGCTGGAGGCCGTGGCCCTGGCCGAGCGCAATCGTCAACGCCTGCACCTCACTAACGCGACGGTGCTCAACAGCCATTGGTTCAGCGCCCTGCAAGGCCACCGCTTCGACCTGATCATCAGCAACCCGCCCTATATTGCCGACAATGACCCGCACCTGGTGGCTGGCGATGTGCGCTTCGAACCGGCCAGTGCGCTGGTGGCGGGGCACGATGGTCTGGACGACTTGCGCCTGATCATTGCAGAGTCTCCTGGCCACCTGAACGACGGGGGCTGGCTGTTACTCGAGCACGGTTACGACCAGGCCCAGGCCGTGCGTGAATTGTTGCTGAACCAGGGTTTCGAAGGCGTACATAGCCGCATTGACCTCGGCGGTCACGAACGCATCACCTTGGGGCGCCGCCCGTGCTGACCGACCAGGAGCTGTTGCGCTATAGCCGGCAGATTCTGTTGCAGCCTGTCGACATCGACGGCCAATTACGCCTGAAGCAAAGCCGCGCGTTGATTGTCGGCCTGGGTGGCCTGGGCGCTCCGGTGGCGCTTTACCTGGCCGCTGCTGGGGTGGGCGAATTGCACCTGGCGGATTTCGATACAGTCGATTTGACCAACCTGCAACGCCAGATCATCCATGACACTAACAGCGTGGGGCAGACCAAGGTCGATTCGGCCATGGGGCGTCTGAGGGCGATCAACCCTGAAGTCACCCTGGTCGCCCATCGCGCTGCGCTGGATGCCGACTCGCTGGCTGCTGCGGTGAACGCAGTGGACCTGGTGCTCGATTGCAGCGACAACTTCTCTACCCGCGAGGCGGTCAACGCGGCCTGCGTCGCCGCTGGCAAACCGTTGGTCAGTGGCGCGGCCATTCGCCTTGAGGGGCAGTTGTCGGTATTCGACCCCCGTCGCGCCGACAGCCCCTGTTACCACTGTTTGTACGGGCACGGCAGCGACACTGAACTGACCTGCAGCGAAGCCGGCGTCGTCGGGCCGTTGGTGGGGGTCGTTGGCAGCCTGCAAGCGTTGGAAGCCTTGAAGCTGCTGGCCGGTTTTGGTGAGCCGTTGGTGGGGCGCCTGTTGCTGATCGATGCGCTGACCACGCGTTTTCGCGAGTTGCGCGTCAAGCGCGACCCCGGTTGCAGCGTCTGCGGGACACAGCATGGTTAAGGGCGCGCCTATTGGTGTGTTCGATTCCGGCATCGGCGGCCTCACGGTGCTGGAAGAAATCCAGCACTTATTGCCCCACGAGTCACTGCTGTACGTGGCGGACTGCGGGCACATTCCCTATGGCGAGAAAACCCCGGCGTTCATTCTTGAACGTTCTCGCTCGGTCGCTGAGTTTTTCCGCGAGCGGGGCGCCAAGGCCTTTGTGATTGCCTGCAACACGGCGACGGTCGCCGCGGTGGCCGATCTGCGCCAGGACTACCCCGACTGGCCACTGGTAGGCATGGAGCCTGCGGTCAAACCTGCTGCCGCGGCCACGCGCAGTGGCGTGGTGGGTGTGCTTGCCACTACGGGCACACTGCAAAGCGCCAAGTTCGCCGCCTTGCTCGACCGTTTTGCCACCGATGTGCGGGTGATTACCCAGCCGTGCCCGGGCCTGGTGGAGCTGATTGAAGCCGGCGACCTCAACAGCCCCGCCTTGCACACCCTGCTGCAAGGCTATATTGAGCCGCTGCTTAGCGCCGGTTGCGACACCATCATCCTGGGTTGCACTCATTACCCCTTCCTCAAGCCACTCCTGGCGCAGATGCTGCCCCCCAGCATCATCCTCATTGATACCGGCGCCGCCGTGGCGCGCCAGCTCAAGCGCTTGCTGGGTGAGCGCGACCTGCTGGCCGTTGGCGAACCTGAACCTGCACAGTTCTGGACCAGCGGCGATCTGTGTCACCTAAGAAATATCCTACCGACACTTTGGAAACATCCTGGAGTTGTGCGAAGCTTTGGCTCGTGAAAATTTCGTGAAATAACACTGAAAAAAGCTGAACTTCTGGCTATGCGTCGGCTTCTATAGCCCGTTAGCCTGTACATAACCCAATTATTCCGTTTGCAAAGGACGTTTCACATGAAGCGCTTGTTCTGTTTGGCTGCGATTGCGGCCGCTATGTTGGGACACTCTGTTTCAGCCCAGGCCGCCGGCCTGGAGTTCGGCTTGGGGAGCACCAGCGATTCGACGCTGACCTACCGCCTGGGCCTGACCTCCGATTGGGACAAAAGCTGGATGCAGAGCAATGTCGGCCGACTGACCGGCTACTGGAGCGGCGCCTATACCTATTGGGAAGGGGACGACCGTGCAGGCGCCAGCAGCCTGTCGTTCTCGCCGGTATTTGTGTATGAGTTTGCCGGCGAGTCGGTCAAGCCCTACATCGAAGCCGGTATCGGCGTGGCGTTGTTCTCCCGCACTCGGCTGGAAGACAACAACATCGGCCAGTCCTTTCAGTTCGAAGACCGCCTGGGTTTCGGCCTGCGGTTCAACGGCGGACATGAAGTGGGCATTCGTGCCACGCATTATTCCAATGCTGGCATCAGCAGCAATAACGATGGGGTAGAGAGCTACTCGCTGCACTACACCATGCCGCTCTAATCTCAAGAACACTTGGCCCCCCTGTGGGAGCGGGCTTGCTCGCGAAAGCGGTGTATCAGCTAGCACATGCCTAGACTGCCCCACCGCCTTCGCGAGCAAGCCCGCTCCCACACAAGCCCGTGATCATCACGGAGTTCGGGGTCAGCGGTAGGCCGTGGTAATACCCTCGCGCTCTTCAAGGCATTCCGGCGCACCCATCTCGAACTCCCGGCAAATCAACGGCCGAAGCTCATAGATCGTGCACATCATCGTGTCGCGGTCCAGCGCTGCGCACCAGCCGTCGTCCAGGCGCAGCATCACCTCACCTCCCCAATCGTCGGTATCGATAAAGCGTTGCGGCACGCCGGTGTCGGTGATCAGCATGACTTCCAGTTGGCAGCAACAGGCCGCGCACGTCGAGCAGGTGACGGGTTCGGTGATTTGAATGTGAGGGATGTTGGTCATAGGCGCGCAGTGTAAGGCAAGTGCGCTAGACGCGTATGAATGCTCGGACGGGCGTCAGTGTTCCAGCCTCTGCGCAACCCCGTGCAACAGCGGAAAGAGCATGGCCCATAACAGCGCCAGGCCGATCAATGTTGGGGTGGTGCCGTACGCAAAACTCACGCCTGCCAATTGACTGCCGGCGTAATAAGACAACGGCCCGCCCACCGCGCCTAGCAGGCTGGCCAGCCACCAGGGGTGTGCGCTCCAGGCCAGGCAGTGCAGCAAGGTGGTGGCCAGCAAGGCCCATAACAGTATCAGCCACAGCGGAATCAATGGCCCCGGTGTATTGAACTCAAACACGCCGAGCCCGCGCAGTGCCGTATCGACCAGGGTGCCCAGCACCGTCACGGCCAGAATCACTTGCCCCTCTCTGGTCCATGAACTTATCCACAGAAGATGGACGCCCAGCGCCGCGATACCAATTAGCAGCCAACGGCTATCGCCGCCGAGCACGCAGGCAAACCAGCCGCACTGAAACAGCACGGCATTGGCCAGGGGTTTAAGCACTGAAACGCCCGAGCAGCGGCGGATTGATTGCCGCCGGTTTGGCCAGCAGCAACTGTGCGGTGCCGATGGTGCGCTCCATGAAGCCGCCTTCGCAGTAGCACAGGTAAAACTCCCACAGGCGCAGGAAGTATTCGTCATAACCCAGTTCCGCAAGACGGCCATGGGCGCGGCGAAAGTTCTCATGCCACAGGCGCAGGGTGCGGGCGTAGTGCAGGCCGAAGTCTTCCATGTGCAGCAGGTTCATGTCGGTGTCGCGGCTGACGATCTGCAGCATGTTTTGCACACAGGGCAGCGCGCCGCCGGGGAAGATGTAGCGCTGGATAAAGTCGACGCTGCGCTTGGCCTGTTCAAAGCGCTGTTCACGAATGGTGATGGCTTGCAGCAGCATCAGGCCGTCGGGCTTGAGCAACTGGGCACACTGTTTGAAATAGGTGGGCAGGAAACGATGGCCCACCGCTTCAATCATTTCGATCGACACCAGCTTGTCGTACTCGCCGCAGAGGTCGCGGTAATCGCGCAGCAGCACGGTCACTTGTTCTTGCAGGCCCAGTGCCTCGATACGCTGGGCGGTGTAGGCGAACTGTTCCTTGGACAAGGTCGTGGTGGTGACCCGACAGCCGTAATGCTGCGCGGCATACAACGCCATGCTGCCCCAGCCGGTGCCGATTTCCAGCAGGTGGTCGCTGGGCTTGAGCGCCAGTTTCTGGCAGATGCGCGCCAACTTGTTCAGCTGTGCTTGCTCCAGGGTGTCATCAGGCGTGAGGAACTGTGCCGCCGAGTACATCATGGTGGGGTCGAGAAATTCTTCGAACAAGTCGTTGCCCAGGTCGTAATGGGCAGCGATGTTTTTTTGCGAGCCTTTACGTGTGTTGCGGTTGAGCCAGTGCAGGCCCTGAGTAAACGGCCGGGCCAGGCGAGCCAGGCCACCCTCCATGGCGTCGAGCACCTCCAGGTTGCTGACCATCACCCGCACCACGGCGGTGAGGTCGGGGCTGGTCCAGTAACCATGGATAAACGCTTCGCCGGCGCCGATCGAGCCATTGGCCGCCACCAGCCCCCATACCGCCGCATCGAGAATCTGGATCTCGCCCAGCAGGTGCGCTTCCCGTGCGCCGAAGACTTGCCGCTCGCCATCCTCAATGATCACCAACTGGCCATGGCGCAATTGGCTGAGCTGGCGCAAAACGCCTTTGCGCAATAGCGCAGCGGTCATGCCGTTGACGTTCAGGCGGTTAGCCTTGACCGATAAGCTAGGGGATTTCATGGTGGCGATCCTTGGTATACCCGACTGCGGTGCGAGAGGCGCCATCGGCGCCCTGGTGGGAAAAAATCGGTGTGCGTTTGAGCAGCAGGCGCAAGGCTTGCCAGTAGATCGCAAGGCCGGTCTTGGCGGTCATCCAGGGAAAGTGCCACAAATAGCGATGCAGGCTGGCGCGGCTCAGTGCCTGTTTTTCCAGGCTCAAGGTGGCGTCGAAGACTTTTTGCGTGCCCTGCCAATCGGCCATGTGCACGCCGAGCCTGGCGGCGGGCGGACTGAAACTCATGCGGTATTCCAGGTCGCGAGGCAAAAACGGCGACACATGGAAGGCCTTCGCCACGGCGAAATGCTGGTGCTCATCGGCGCCCAGTGCCTGGGCAGGCAGCACGTAGTGATAGCGCTCGCGCCATGGGGTGTTGGTCACTTCACACAGGATCGCGGCCAGTTGCCCGTCAGCCTCGAAGCAGTAGAAGAAACTCACCGGGTTAAAAGCCAGGCCCCAACTGCGGGCCTGGGTCAGCAGGCAGATAGCGCCCTGGGGTGTATGCCCCAGGGCCTTGCCGACTTCGTAGCGCACAGCATCGCTCAAGCTCATGCCGTGGCGCGTGAGTTCACGCAGGTAATCCTGCTGGCGAAAACCGAAAGGCGCCAGGCGACCCGTGCCGGCCAGCGGCGAGAGCCCCAGTACGTCATCCTCTTCGCTGAGGTCCAGGTACAACAGGCCGATGCGGTAGCGAAAGGCGTGGGCCTTGGGCGTAAACCGGCGATGGGCGATCCAGCCGCTGTACAGAGCGCTGTTCACAGGGTTTCCCCAAAAGCCTGGGCCACGCGCAGAGCGCTGACCACGCCATCTTCGTGAAAACCGTTGGCCCAGTAGGCCCCGCAGTAAAAGGTATTGCGCACGCCGTTCAATTCTTCCCAGCGTGCCTGTGCGGCGACTGCGGCCAGGCTGTATTGCGGATGGGCGTAGGTGTAGCGCGCCAGGATCTTCAGCGGATTGATCGTCGGCGTCTGGTTGAGGCTGACGCAAAAGGTAGTGGCGCTGTCGATGCCTTGCAGGATGTTCATGTCATAGGTGACGGCGGCTTGTTGTTGCGTGTTGCCCGTCAGCCGATAGTTCCAGCTGGCCCAGGCCAGTTTGCGGTCGGGGAGCAGGCGTGTGTCGGTGTGCAGCACCACGTCGTTGTCGGCGTAGGGCAGGGCACCGAGGATCTGCTGTTCGGCCTGGCTGGGGTCGTCGAGCAAGGCCAGGGCCTGATCGCTGTGGCAGGCGAACACCACGCGGTCGAAGGTTTCGCTGCCGGCCGGGCTGTGGATAACCACGCCCTCTTCGCTGCGTTGCACCTTATGCACAGGGCAGTTGAGCCGTATCTGTTCGCGAAAGCTGCGGGTCAGGGGCTCGATATAACGGCTGGAGCCGCCTTCGATCACACACCATTGCGGGCGGTTGCTCACCGAGAGCAAGCCGTGGTTCTTGAAGAAACGCACAAAAAACTGCAGCGGAAACTTGAGCATATCGGCCAGGGACATCGACCAGATGGCCGCGCCCATCGGCACGATGTAATGCCGGATAAACCGCGGCCCATAGCCGCCGGCGGTGAGGTAATCGCCCAAGGTCATGTCGGCGCTGATGCGCTGCTCTTGCAAGTCCAGGGGCGCCTGGCGATTGAAGCGCAGGATATCGCGCAACATGCCCCAGAACCCCGGCGACAGGATATTGCGGCGCTGGGCAAACAGGCTGTTGAGGTTGTTGCCGTTGTACTCAAAGCCAGTGCTTTGGTCACACACCGAAAAGCTCATCTCGGTGGGTTTGAACCTGACCCCGATCTGCTCCAGCAGACGGATGAAGTTCGGGTAGGTCCAGTCGTTGAACACAATGAAGCCCGTGTCTACCGCATAGCTTTTGCCGTCGACCGTCACGTTGGCCGTATGGGTATGCCCGCCAATGCAGTCACTGGCCTCAAACAGCGTAATGTCATGGCGACGGCTGAGCAGGTAGGCGCTGGTCAGGCCGGCGATGCCGCTGCCGATAATGGCGATCTTCACAGGTCGTCCTTCCTCGGCGGCGGGCTGCGCAGCATGCGTTTGCCGATGATCAGTTGCGCGCGGTTGGGCAGCTTCGACAGCGGCCATAAAGTGGCGATGAACAAGGCCGGAAAGGCGATTTCCAGCGGGCGTTTTTCCAGCTTGGCGAAGATGTGTTTCGCGGCTTTGTCGGCCGGCCAGCTCAGGGGCATCGGGAAATCATTGCGCTCGGTCAGCGGCGTGTCGACGAAGCCTGGGCTGATCACAGTGACATCGATGCTTTCCGGCGACAGGCCGATACGCAGGGATTCGAACAGGTAACGCAGGCCGGCCTTGGACGCGCCGTAGGCTTCGGCGCGGGGCATGGGCAGGTAGGTCACGGCACTGGCCACGCCCACTAGATGCGGGGTACGCCCGGCGCGCAACAACGGCAGCGCGGCCTCGATGCAATAGCTGCTGGCCAGCAGGTTGGTACGCACCACGTGCTCGATGATCGAGGCATCAAATTGCCGGGCGTCCACGTATTCACAGGTGCCGGCGTTGAGGATCACCGTGTCCAGCGAACCCCAGACCTCGCTGATACGCTCACCGATCTCGCGCACGGTCTGGCTGTTGGTCAGATCGCCGGCCACCACCAGCACCTGGCCTGGATATCGAAGGGCGAGGGCATCCAGCGGGCCTTGGGTGCGGGAACTGAGGGCCACGTGGGCGCCGCTGGCGAGCAACTCCACGGCCAGCGCCGCACCGATACCACTGCTGGCGCCGGTCAGCCAATAACGACGGGGCGGTGTAAGGCTCATCCCATTCTCCTTTTCAGCCAACGAATAACGCGACCCAGTAGGGGGACATGTTCATAGAGCAGGGCGCCGGCATCGAAATAGTCGCGATGGCGGTAAACCTTGTCGTGCCACATCAAATGGGAACAGCCTGGCACCTCGATCATCTGGCCGCCGGCCAGGCGTGGGTGACGAAAACGCATACTCCAGCGCAGGTAGCCCTCGCCTTCGGCCACGGTATCGAAGCCGTGGAAGTCAAAATGCAGCTCGCTGACGTTGCTGTACAAGTCGGCAAAGTAACGCCGCAACGCTGGCAGGCCCTGGACTTCATGCAGGGGGTCGGCAAAGGCGATGTCCTCGCTGTACAGGCTGCCGAGCAGGTGCAGGTTGTGCTTATCCAGCGTGGCGAAGATGTGGGCGAATTGGCGCAGGAAGTCACTCATGTTCGGCCATCTCCTGGCGCGAAGGCAGCCGGCGAAATGCGGCCAAGGCGCGCTCGCGAGACTGTTTCAAATCGACGATGGCACGCGGGTAATCCGCCACGCCGAACAGGCCGCCCACCGCTTCGGGGTTGTGCACTTGTTTTTTATTCAGCGTGGCCAGCTCCGGTAGCCAGCGTTTGATGAACACGCCGTCGCCGTCGAATTTTTCCGATTGGCTCAGCGGGCTGAATATCCGGAAATACGGCGCCGAGTCGGTGCCGGTGGACGAACTCCACTGCCAGCCGCCGTTGTTGGCCGCCAGATCCCCGTCGATCAGGTGGCGCATAAAGAAGCGCTCGCCTTCGCGCCAGTCGATCAGCAGGTTTTTGGTCAGGAACATCGCCACCACCATGCGCAGGCGGTTGTGCATCCAGCCGGTTTCCAGCAGTTGGCGCATGGCCGCGTCGATGATCGGCAAGCCGGTGCGCGCCTGTTGCCAGGCGGCCAGGTCTTCGGGCGCCTTGCGCCAGGCCAGCGCTTCGGTTTCCGGGCGAAACGCGCGGTGGCGGGAAACCCGTGGGTAGCCGACCAGGATGTGTTTGTAGAACTCGCGCCACAGCAGCTCGTTGATCCAGGTGATGGCGCCGATGTCGCCGCTTTCGAACTCGCCCTGGTTGGTTTGCAGCGCGGCGTGCAAGCACTGGCGCGGCGAAACCACTCCGGCGGCCAGGTAGGCAGAAAGCTGACTGGTGCCGGGCTTGGCCGGGAAGTCGCGTTCATCCTTGTAATAGCTGATCTGCTGATCGGCGAAGGCATCGAGGCGACGGCGCGCCTCGTCTTCGCCAGCGGGCCAGAGGGCACGCAAGGTTTCGCTGGGTGTTGGGAACCCTTCGACTGCCCTCGGCACAGGGTCGCTCTTCACGCCAAGTCCGGCCTGGGCCTTTGGCGTCGGCACCACGCGGGGCAGGGCGCTGTGCAGGCGGCTGTAGCAGACCTTGCGGAACTGGCTGAACACCTGGAAGTAGGTCCCGGTCTTGGTCAGCACACTACCCGGCTGGAAAAACAGTTGGTCCAG
Organism: Pseudomonas sp. AM4(2022); assembly: GCF_036346515.1. Taxonomy (NCBI): domain Bacteria; kingdom Pseudomonadati; phylum Pseudomonadota; class Gammaproteobacteria; order Pseudomonadales; family Pseudomonadaceae; genus Pseudomonas; species Pseudomonas sp. AM4(2022). The sequence goes on along the minus strand of NZ_JAOTNW010000031.1, from coordinate 6,066 downwards.
GTAGCTGTGGAAGGTCACGCCGTCTGCTTCCAGGGCCTGGGCCACGGCGCTGTCGCGGCGGGTTTCGTGAATGCCGTACTCCTCGTTGACGTGTACCGACTCCACCGACAGCTCGCGGCACAGTTGGCTCAGTACCGTCGGCACCTGGTCCCAGGTCGCGGCGTGGCGGATTAACAGCGGGATGTTGAGGTTGCCCAGTGCCTGGCTCAGGTGCTGCAAGTTGCGCAGCCAGAAATCGACTTTGCACGGCGCGTCATCATGCGCCTGCCATTGCTCGGGCGTGATCAGGTAAACAGCCGCGACGGGGCCGCGCTGGCTCGCGGCTGCCAGGGCAGTGTTGTCGTGCAGGCGCAAGTCGGTGCGCAGCCAGATCAGATGCATTCAGACAATTCCACGCTGGATCAATAATTGATGGGCCGCCAACAGGTCCTCGGCCACGGACAACTCAGGGATGTCCTGGGTTAATACGCCCAACTCGGCGTGGTGGATGCACACCGTTGGTCCGGCAATCACGGTTGGGCAACGGATGCCGCCCAGCAGTTTGCTGAGTGCCGGCACCTGCAACGCCTTGCTCGAATACAGCAGCACCGCACGTGGTTGCAGGTGTTCCACCGCCAGGGCGAGTTCGCCGACCGGCAGTGGCCAATCGAACACTTCCACCGGGCAATCGGCACTGCTGGCCAGCCAGGCGCTGAGCCACAGGTGGGGTTCCAGGGGCAGGTCGGAATGATTGACCAGCAACAGCGGTGCGCCGTGCAGTTGACGATTGTTGTGATAGATCCGTGCGCCGAACTTGCTGCGCAGCCAGGACAGGAAGAACACCCGCTCCATCTGCGCCCCGAACTGGCCCTGCCAGCGTTGTTCCAGCTCGTTGAGCAGCGGCAGCATCAATTGCTCGCACAAGGTGCGTGGCGGGTAGAGCGCCATGGCCTGGTTGAACGCGTCATCGACACGGCGCTCGGCCAGTTCACTGATGGCACTCACCAAGTGCTGGCGCAGGCTCTGCCATTCGTTTTCCATCGGCGCCGTGCTGCCTTGGGCGGAGTCGATCAGGCCTTTGACCTGGCTGACCGGCACGCCGCGATTGAGCCAGGTGAGGATAGCCTGGATGCGTTGCACGTGTTCGGCGCTGAACAACCGATGCCCCTTGGGCGTGCGCTGGGGCACGATGAGGCCGTAGCGGCGCTCCCACGCGCGCAGCGTCACCGCATTCACGCCGGTCTGGCGCGCCACCTCGCGGATTGGCAGCCAGCCGTTTTCCAGGGCGTGGGCGATGTCTTCGCCGGGTTCGTCGAGCAGGGCAGGTTTCATGGGTTAGATCGCATTACGCAGGCTGAGGTTTTCCGGGTGCGGTTGCAGGTAGGCCTGCTGCGCGATGTAGCGGTCCGGGTGTTGGCGAAAGTGGTGCTTGAGCAGGGTCAGCGGCACCACCAGCGGCACGATGCCGTGGCGGTATTGGCCGATGACGGTCTGCATTTCCTGTTTGTCATCGGCACTGATGGCCTGCTTGAGGTAGCCACTGATGTGTTGCAGCACATTGGTATGGGTACCGCGAGTCGCGCATTTTTTCAGGCCCGCCATCAGTTCGCTGAAATAGCCGTCGGCCAGGGCTTGCAGGTCAATGCCCTGGCCCATGCTGCCGAGCAAGTGGCCCAGGCTTTTGTAATGCGCCGGGCTATGGGCCATCAGCAGGTACTTGTAGCGCGAGTGAAACGTCAGCAAGCGGTGACGGGTAAGGCCGTCGGCCAACAGTTGCTGCCAACTGGCGTACACGAATACGCGGGTGAGGAAGTTTTCCCGCAGCACCGGGTCGTTCAGGCGACCGTCTTCTTCCACCGGCAGGTTAGGGTGACGCGCACAAAACGCCTGGGCGTAAATACCGCGCCCGCCACCGTCGACGGGCGTGCCGTTGTCGCGGTACACCTTGACCCGCTCCAGGCCGCACGACGGTGATTTCTGCATAAAGATGTAGCCGCACAGGTCAGTGTGTTCCCGGGCCATTTGCTGGCCGTAGTCGTCCAGTGGCTGAGTGACATTGAGCGCAGGGTTTACGCTGCCCACGGCCTGCGGTTGGTTGGGGTCGCCGACCAGGCGGATCGCTTGCCGAGGAATGCCCAGGCCGATGGCAACTTCAGGGCACAACGGGACAAAATCGAAATAGTCACTGAGGGTCTGGCTGCATAGCAGGGACTGTTTATGACCGCCATTGAAGCGCACGTTCTCACCCAGAAGGCAGGCGCTGATGGCGATCTTCGGTTTCACGTGGCTGGACATAAGCAAACCTCTGCAAGAATCCTGTACAAGCTAAAAATCTTGTACAACTAAATCTCATCATAGGCTCGATGTTGTACAAGTCAAATAATTTGTACAGGTTTGTGCGGTTGCGTTATTTCCAGCCGATTTGCCAGTCCTCAGCGTTTTTCAGGGTCTGCCAGGGCAGGCGTTCGGCGCGCCGGGTGAGGATGGCCTGCAGTTCGATGTCCAGCACCGTGCCCTCTTCGTCACGGAACAATTCGGTGACCAGGAAGTGTTTTTCCTTGTGGCGAGGATGAGCTGCCGTCCATTTTGACAGCAGCAGTTTGGCAGGGTTGATGCGGTTCATTGCAGGTGCTCGATCAAGCGTCGCGCCGCTTCCTGGCCACTCAACCAGGCACCTTCCACCCGGCCGGAGAGGCACCAGTCGCCACAGACGAACAAGCCCAGGTCGGCGTCGGCCAGCACGCCGAATTCATGGCTGTTCGATGGGCGTGCGTAGAGCCAGCGATGCGCCAGGCTGAACGACGGCGCGGGCATGGCGCTGTGCAGCAATTCGGCAAAGGCGCCGTGCAGGTGTTCGATCACCGCTTCCTTGGGCAGGTCCAGGTGGGCCTTGCTCCAGGCGCTGGTGGCGTGCAGCACCCAGGTGTCGAGGGTGGTGTCGCGCCCGGGCTTGCTGCGGTTGCGCGCCAGCCAGTCGAGGGGGCTGTCTTGCACGAAGCAGCCCTCCATCGGCGTACCCAGGGGCTTGTCGAACGCCAGGGCGATGGCCCAGGTCGGGTCCATTTTCACCCCGGCCGCAGCGCTCGCCAGCTTGGGCGCGGCGGCCAGCAGGGCGGTGGCTTGGGGAGCCGGCGTGGCGATGATCACATGGCTGAAAGGGCCGTGATTGCCGCCGTCCGCGTCGAGCAGGTTCCAGTGCTGCGTACCCTGGAAGACTTCGGTGATGCGGCAACCGAACTCCACCGGTAAGTCGTCGAGCAGGGCGCGAGTGATGGCGCTCATGCGCGGCGTACCGACCCAGCGGATCTGCTCATCGGGGGAGGGCGTCAGTTGGCCGGACTTGAAGTTATACAACTGCGGCTTCCACTGCTCGGCCCAGCCGTTGCTCTGCCAGCGCTGCACTTCGTTGACGAAGCGCCGGTCGCGGGCGGTGAAATATTGCGCACCCATGTCCAGCGCGCCGGCATCGCTGCGCTTGCTGGACATGCGGCCACCGCTGCCGCGGCTTTTATCGAAGAGTTGTACTGCGTGCCCGGCGTCTTGTAACGCTCGGGCGGCGGAGAGACCGGCGATGCCGGTACCAATGATCGCGATGGGAACAGTCATGGAAGGCCTCGTTTTACCGTTGGGTACAGACTACGCCGACACCAATAGCTGTACAATATTGTTTTTTGGTATAAGTTTTGGCGTGCCTGATTGCGTGGCGTGACCTATGGTTAAGCTAAGGCTTGAACCCTCGTCACGCTCAATTATCAAATTGATCCCTGCTTATAAAATAGACCAGTGAGCGGCGGCGAACGTTACATGAGGAGAGTCCCATGCATATTTTGCTGACCGGCGGTACCGGCTTGATCGGTCGCCAACTCTGCAAGCACTGGCTCGCACAAGGCCATCGCCTGACGGTGTGGAGCCGGCAACCGGAAACGGTCGCCCAGGTCTGCGGTGCGCAGGTGCTCGGGGTGGCTCGCCTACAAGAGGTGATTGGCGCGGTGGACGCGGTGGTCAACCTGGCAGGCGCGCCTATTGCCGACCGGCCTTGGACCCACAAGCGCAAGGCGTTGCTGTGGAACAGTCGCATTCACCTCACCGAAACCTTGCTGGCCTGGATGGAAAGCCTGGAGCAAAAACCGGCGGTGCTGATCTCCGGTTCTGCGGTGGGTTGGTACGGCGACGGCGGCGAGCGCGAACTGACCGAAGCCAGCGGCCCGGTACTGGATGATTTCCCCAGCCAGTTGTGTATCGCCTGGGAGGAAACCGCCCAGCGTGCCGAAGCCTTGGGCATTCGCGTGGTGCTGGTGCGTACGGGGTTGGTGCTGTCTGCCGAGGGCGGCTTTTTGTCGCGCCTGCTGCTGCCGTTCAAACTGGCGCTGGGCGGGCCGATTGGCAATGGACGGCAGTGGATGCCCTGGGTACATATCAAGGATCAAATCGCCCTGATTGATTTTCTTCTGCACAAGCAAGACGCCAACGGTCCTTATAATGCCTGCGCGCCACACCCGGTGCGTAACCGCGAATTTGCCAAGACCCTGGGCCAGGTGCTGCACCGCCCGGCGTTCATGCCGATGCCGGCATTTGCGTTGAAGGTTGGCCTGGGTGAGTTGTCCGGCTTGTTGCTGGGCGGGCAAAAGGCTTTGCCTGAACGGCTGCAGGCCGCAGGTTTCACTTTCCAGTTCACTGAGTTGCGTGCGGCTCTGGACGACTTGTCCAGCCGCCTCTAAAGATAGGATGTTGCATGACCGATCACGCGTTGTTACTGGTCAACCTGGGTTCGCCAAAGTCCACTTCAGTGGCCGACGTGCGCAGCTACCTCAATCAGTTCCTGATGGACCCTTATGTGATCGACTTGCCGTGGCCGGTGCGGCGCTTGCTGGTGTCGCTGATCCTGATCAAGCGCCCCGAGCAATCGGCCCATGCCTATGCGTCGATCTGGTGGGACGAGGGTTCGCCGCTGGTGGTGCTGAGCCGCCGCCTGCAACAGCAAATGACCGCGCAGTGGACCCAGGGCCCGGTGGAACTGGCGATGCGTTACGGCGAGCCGTCCCTGGAAACGGTCCTGACGCGCCTGGCCGCCCAGGGTATTCAAAAAATTACACTGGCGCCGTTGTACCCGCAGTTTGCCGACAGCACTGTCACCACGGTGATAGAGGAAGCCAAGCGGGTGGTGCGCGACAAGCAACTGAATGTGCAGTTTTCGATCCTGCAACCGTTCTACGATCAGCCTGAGTACCTCGATGCGCTGGCGGCGAGTGTGCGCGCTTATGTGGAGCAGGATTACGATCACTTGCTGCTCAGTTTCCATGGCTTGCCTGAGCGTCACCTGACCAAGCTCGACCCTACCGGCCAGCACTGCTTCAAGGACGCTGACTGTTGCAAGAACGCATCCCCTGAAGTGCTTGCCACCTGTTATCGCGCGCAGTGCTTCAGCGTGGCGCGGGACGTGGCCGAGCGGCTGGGCTTGCCGGAGGGTAAATGGTCGGTGGCGTTCCAGTCCCGCCTGGGCCGGGCCAAGTGGATCGAACCCTACACCGAGGCGCGCCTTGAGGCATTGGCCCAGCAAGGCGTGAAGAAGCTGCTGGTGATGTGCCCGGCGTTTGTCGCCGATTGCATTGAGACGTTGGAGGAAATTGGCGATCGCGGTCGCGAGCAATTTCGTGAAGCGGGGGGCGAGGAGTTGGTGTTGGTGCCTTGCCTGAATGATGAGCCGCACTGGGCGGCGGCCCTTAATACCCTGTGCGAACGGGCGCCGGTTGCCTTGTAATCGAGGCCTGGGGTGATCCAATTGTGGGAGCTGGCTTGCCTGCGATGGCGGCCTGCCAACCGACGCTTCTCTACCTGACCCCCCGCGATCAACCTGTGGGAGCGGGCTTGCTCGCGAAGGCGGCCTGGCAGTCAACACAGTTGGATTGTGTACATATCCATTGCTGCGGTAACGGCCACCTAGGGTTCCGCTCAACAGCGGGTCACTTTTGGAAGGACCCAAAAGTAACCAAAAGGTCCTCGCCCCACCACTCGGCACCTCGCCTAGGCTCGGTGTGCCCGAACGCAGGCTTGAATCCGTGGGCCGCCGCCACGCGCCATCCATGGCGC
>NZ_JAOTNW010000030.1:0-54475 GCF_036346515.1 Pseudomonas sp. AM4(2022) | reverse complement strand
CGCAGCGGTGAGGATGTGGTCCTTGGGAATACCGGCCTCCTCCAGGGATTTGATCGAGCCGTCGGTGCGTTTTTTACCGGTGTCGAGTTCGTTGAAGGTGTTGATCACCGCATAGGTATCCTTCCAGTCCCAACCGCGTTTTTTCGCTTCGGCGGCCATGGCGGCGCCCTGCTTCTGGCCGACTTCAAACGCGGCCATGCCCAGGTACGGCACGTCTTCCATGAAGTTGCCCTTGGCATCGACAAAGCGGTCATCCACGGCCATCACTTTCAAACCGTTGACCTTGGCCTTGGCGACAATCGCAGGGCCCAGGGACACGTCCGGCGGGCAGATCACGAAGCCTTTGGCGCCGTTGGCGGCCAGGCTGTCGATGGCCGACAAGGTTTTTTCGCCATCGGGCACGGCGATCTTGATCACGGTAAAACCATGCTCCTTGCCGGCTTTTTCCGCGAATGCCCACTCCGTTTGAAACCAGGGTTCCTCGGCCTGCTTGACCAGGAAACCGATCTTCACTTCTTCAGCCGGTACCGAGCCGCAGAACGCCATCGCCAGCGCCACAGCACCGAGTGTTTGCTTGAACATGGACCACCTCCTTCTTGTTATTGAAAAACGCTTTAGTCGTGGTACATCACAGACCGCCCGCCATCGATCATCAGGCAAGTGGCGTTGATAAAGGGCGCCTCGTCGGTCGCCAGGAACAGTGCTGTCATGGCCACTTCGATGGGCTGGCCAATGCGTTTGGGCGGGTGCAGGTCGAACGCGCGCTGGCGTTCGGCGTGGGGATCTGGGAAACCGTTCCAGTAATCGACGTTGAGCTGGGTTTCGATATAGCCGGGGGCGATGGCATTCACGCGGATGCCCTTGGGCGCGTACTCGACGCCCAGGGCACGGGTGAGGCCGAGCAGGCCGTGCTTGGCGACAGGGTAAGGAAAGCAACCGGGAATGATGTGACTGGAATGGGTGGACGCGATATTGATGATGTTGCCGATGCCCTGCTCGATCATGTGCGGCAGCACCGAACGGCAGCCGTACCATGCGCCGTCGAGGTCGATGGCGAAACAGCGGCGCCAATCCTCGTCGCTCATCTCCAGGGGGTCACGGAACACGTTGACTCCGGCACAGTTGACCAGCACATCCACGCGGCCAAAGCGCTCGATGGCCAGGTTGACCAATGCCTGCCACTGATCCTTGGAAGTGATATCAACCGGTTGGGCGTAAACCTGCGCACCGTGTTCGCGCCAATGAGCGGCGATTTTCTCGACTTTGTCGCCCTGGATATCGGCAATGATCAACCGCGCCTGCTGGGCCTGGAAACAGGCAACGATGGCTTCGCCAATGCCTTGGGCGGCGCCGGTGATGATCACCACCTTGTTCTTCAGCCGCTCACCGTAAGTGGGCTCGGGCACGGCGGGTAGGGACAACGGTTGCGCCTGCATCGCTTCACCTTTTTATTTTTTGTAGTGAGTGCTGATGCTGGCGACTATAAACCCATCGCCTGAAATATCTCAATATATAAATTATCGTCCCACATAATGAGAAAAAGTTGAAAAAATGGATCTTGGGTGTTTACAGGAATGAGGCTTCAGCCTTGGGCGAAGTCGCGCAGGGCATCGCCTTCCATGCGATAACGCACCCATTCTTCCTGAGGCTGGGCGCCGATGGACTTGTAGAAGGCAATCGCGGGCTCGTTCCAGTCCAGCACGCTCCATTCAAAGCGCCCGCAACCATTGTCAAAGGCGATCTTGGCCAAGTGGCGCAGCAACTTCTTGCCGGCCCCGCCGCCGCGTTGTTCCGGGTTGATGTACAGGTCTTCGAGGTACAGGCAGTTACTGCCCAGCCACGTCGAGTAACTGAAAAAGAACACCGCAAAGCCAATCGGCAAGCCGTCGCGCAAGCAGATCAGGCCATGGGCCGTGGCGCCTTCGCTGAACAGGCTGCGTTCGATATCCACCACGCTGGCGATCACTTCATGCCGGGCTTTCTCGTACTCGGCAAGTTCAGTGATAAAGGTCAGGATCTGCGCAGCATCGCTGGGCACGGCGGGGCGAATCTCGATGGTCATGGGCGAGCCTTGGGCAAATTCAAAGGCCACATACTAAGACGGTTTGATTGCCGTTTGCAGTGCAATTGATGCCAATAAGCGCGTTTCACTCCGGCGCGGGGTGATGCAAGCATCAGCAACCACAGAACTTAGCCGATGGGCGCCCATGGTAAACAATGAGCATAAATCCAACGATCAGAGACCTGCTCATGCACGCTACGCCACCCGTGGGCACGAAGACATTCGCGCTGTTCTGCCTCGCCAGTTTCCTGTTGTCGCTGTCTTACGGCTCGACCTTCTTGTTGTCACTGCTGATCCATGCCCGTGGCGGTAATGAACACGACGCGGGCAGTGTCATTGCCACAGCGATGCTCAGCACCTTTGTAGCGGTGGTCCTTTCCGGGCATCTGGCCGATGCGCTAGGCGCGGCGCGAGCGATTTCGAGCACCGGTTTATTGTTGGTGGTGGCCTGCCTGGGGTTTGCCCTGACGCCAGGGTTTGGCCAAGGCTTGATGCTGTTTGGATTGTCTCTTGGTTTGGGCTGGGGCGTGTTCTATACCCTGGGCCCGATCATCGTGACGCTGCTGGTGGAACCGCGCCAGCGGGCCAAATATTTCGCATTGCTCTCGGGCAGTATGTTGAGCGGCATAGGTTCCGGCCCTTTGCTGGGACGCGCCACCACTGCGCTGGACCTGCCCCTGACCATCGCGTTTTATATCGCCGGGCTCGCCAGCCTCGCCGGGGTGGTGATGTTCTGGCGCATGGGCTCTCGGTTGCGACAGCACGCGAATGTGCCAACCGCCAGGATTTCCTGGCGCGCAAGCCGCCGCGTACTGTCTTCCAAGGCAGCGTTCGCCATCCTGATGGTCGGACTGGGCGGCTGCGTATTCGGGGGGCTGTCTTCGTTCCAGACCAGCTATGCCGTGGCGCATAAGCTGGACTATTCGCTGTTCTTCGCGGGTTTCCTGACAGCGGCTATTACCAGCCGCCTGCTGATCGCCGGTTTCGTGGTCAAGCGCGATGCGTACCAGGCTGCCTGCGTGTTATCCGGGGTGATGTTCGGCGCGATCGCGCTGTTCGCGTTTGGTGTCAGCGGTAACCTCAGTTATGTGCTCGCGGCCGCCACGCTAGGGATCGGGTATGGCCTGACGTATTCGGTGATTAACGGCCTGGTGGCCAACGAAGCGCCCAGCGGCACCACTTCCCAGGCGTTGTTGCTGTTCAGCCTGGCGTACTTTATCGGCGTCTTCGGGTTTCCCTGGCTCGCAGGCAAGATCATCGTCGACTTCGGCCTTGCGACAATGATGCTGAGCGTACTGGTGATCGCCGCACTCAACTGGGCGATCACGGTGGCGCGCTTGATAGCGCGCCGAGTATCGGCACATAAAGTGATACATGTGAGCTGATACCGTTCGTCGCCATCCCGGCACGATCAGCAATCGCGGGCAGACCAATACAGGGTAAGGACATTAATCATATGGAGACACCCTGATGAAAAATTCCAAATTTGCTGCCCTCGCCCTCACCGGCCTGTTGTCTGCCGCGTCCTTGAGCGCCTTCGCGGCGAGCTCGACCACTGGCCCCACCGATCCAACGCCGGACGCCACTACCGAATCGCAAAAATCCATGGGCACCGGCATGGACACCAACGGTGGCGCGATCATCGACAACAGCGCTGACCCACGCACCAAAGGCAACGACACCCAGCGCCAGGCACCGGCGGCCGTGGGCAACGGCAAGATGGGCCCAGGCACGAGCAACAATGAGCCGAAGGTCAACAAGGGCGACGACTCGAACATCCCGGGCGCGCAGAAACAACCAGCGCCTTGATACATCCCTGGTACGACCAACACCCGATCATTTCCCAGTGAAGAGGTACGCATGAACGTCGATAGAAACCTTGAAAAAGAAGTCCTCACCCGCCTGCTGCACGCCCATCCGCAAGGCTTGGGCAAGGAGGTGCTGGACAATTACCGCGGTGAAAAAGAGGTCGCCAGTGTCTTGGCGTTCCTGCAGGACCGCGGGCTGATCAAGGATGGGCATGTGACCACCGACGACGCCGGCGAATACGCGTTGAACCTGCCGATCAAGCTCACCGCTTCTGGTGTGGATGAGGCGCGCAAGCTAGACGCTCAGAGCACTTAGTAATCCATTTCTGGTCTGGCCCCGCGACTGGGGCCAGAAGGAGTTTTAGCGATGCCTCGTGGAAGCAAAGCCAAATACACCGATGAACAGAAACGCAAGGCCGCTCATATCGAAGACAGTTATGAGCATAAAGGGTTGCCCAAGGATGAAGCCGAAGCTCGTGCCTGGGCGACCGTCAACAAACAGTCCGGCGGTGGTGAAAAAGCCGGCGGATCAGGCAGGCGCAAAGCACCGGCCAAGAAAACCCAGGACCGGCAGGAATCCGCCAAGCGTGCCGCTGCCAGCCGTGAAGGCCACCCACGCAGCAGCCGTGCTTCGCTGAGTACGCAGACCAAGGAAAGTTTGATGAAAGAGGCGCGGGCCAAGGATATTCGTGGGCGCTCGACGATGCGCAAAGATGAGTTGATCCAAGCGCTGAAAAAAGCAGGCTAAGCGCAGACCCCATTGTGGGAGCGGGCTTGCTCGCGAATGCGGTGTGTCAGTCAGCACATGCTTCAACTGATACCCCGCATTCGCGAGCAAGCCCGCTCCCACAGGGTTGTGCGTATTTATTCAGCCAGCAATGCGTCGACTTCGGTGACGCCAGGGGAAGTGGCCGGCCCCCAGCGGGTTACCGCCAATGCCGCCGCTGCGTTCGCTCGACGCGCCGCCTCAACGGGTTTCAAGCCCTTCGCCAACCCGGCAATAAATACGCCAGCATGTGCGTCCCCCGCGCCATTGCTGTCCACGGCCTGAACCTTGAAGCCTGGTACATGCTCACTGTCTGCCCCACGCCCTACCCAGCAACCATTGGGTCCATCACGCACAACCAGCAGTGCCTGCAAGTGCTGATTCAGCATGGGCAGCGCCTGACTCATATCCGTCGCCCCGGTAAACGCGAGGGCTTCAGGGCCGTTGCTGGTCCAGATGTCGATACGCGGCAATAACGCGCGCATCAACACCGAGTCCGGCGCCTTGACCAACGGGCCTGGGTCGAACACCACCACGATCTCTCGCGGCAGCGCCAGCAGCCAGTCGAGCAACGGCTGCGCCTTACCTTCAAGCAGTAAGCTGTAGCCACTGACGTATACGTAGTCATCGACACGCGGGACGATCTGAGCCAAGTCGTCGGCGCTCAGTTCACCCTCGGCACCGAGATGGGAGATGAAGGTGCGTTCGGTGCTCGCTTCAGTCAGCGACACACACAACCCGGTATCTTTGCCAGCGCTGGCCGCCAAGGCCATTTCAATACCTTCGGCCTGCATCGCGGCGCGCGCCAGCTCGCCAAAGCGCCCCTCGCCATGGCGCCCCAGGTAAACCACCGGCAACCCATTGCGCCGCGCCGCAGCCATTACGTTGAAACCGCCACCGACTTGGAAACTGGCGGAGTTGGCCAGCACGTCACCGCCGCTTGCCGGCAGGGTGTCGAGGCTCATGACCAGGTCGACTATGACCTGGCCGGTGTGCAGCAATCTAGACATTGGCGCTCTCGACTAAAGCCGGACGACGGTCAGCCGCGCCGCCCAATACTGCATAGGTTCCGCCAGCCACCAGGAAGGTCACGATCCAGCCCAGGCCGTTATGGCCCAGCCAGGAATCGGACAGCGGCCCGGCAAACCAGATGTTTTCGGCGGTGGTGCCGATGGTGGTGAAACTGAAGCCCAGCACAATGGCCACCGCCCAGGCGCCAAATGCACGCCACTCCACGCCACCGCGATACCAGTAGGCACTGCTGGGGCTGACGTCCAGCAGGTCGGTGGGGCTGTAGTAATGACGGTGAATCAAGTCGACCACGAAGATCCCGACCCACGCCGTGATCGGCACCGCCAGCAGCGAAATGAAGGTAATGAACGGGCCATAGAAGCTATCGGCGATCAGCATGAAGTAGATGGAGCCGGCAAAAATCGCCACGATATCGACAATCACCGCATGCACGCGCTTGACCTTCAAGCCCAGGGTCAAGGTGGTGAGACCGGCCGAATACACCGACAGGTTGTTCGACAACAACAGCCCGCCGAACGCGGTAATCAGGTACGGCACGGCCATCCAGGTCGGCAGCATGTCGCGGATCGCGATGATGGGGTCGGTGGCCGATGCCAGGTCATTGTTACCCACCGACAACAGACCACCGAGGGTGATCAGTAGCACCAGCGGGATACCTGCACCAAACGCGGCGGAGGCCACCAGGCGCACGGCCTTGACGCTGCGGTGCTGGTAACGCGACATGTCTGCACCGGCGTTGGCCCAACCGATACCGGTACCGGCAGCCATGGTGCCTACGCCAATGATCATCGCGCTCAACGGCGCCGGGGTGGCGTTGAACACCGCGCTCCAGTCGATGGTGGCGCACAGAAAGCCGCCCACCAGAATGTTCAAGCCGCCGAATACGTAGGTGGCCCACTTCTGAATCACCAGCAACGTGGCGTGGCCCAGGCCCGATACGGCCAGGGTCAGCAGCACGAAGATGGCGATGAAGATCAGGGTGAGCAGCGGCGCGCTTTTCGCCTCCACTGCCGAGCCGAACAGGATGGAGCTCAACGACAACAACACGAAGGCTGCAGTGGTGGTGTTAACGGTTTCCCAACCCAGGCGCGACATCAGCGACACCAATGTCGGGCCGATATTTCCGCGCACACCGAAGATGGCGCGGGACAAGGTCAGGCTGGGCGCGCGACCACGGCGACCGGCGATGGAGATAATGCCCACTACGGCAAAGGAGCCAGCGGCGCCAAGAATCGCGACGATGATCGCCTGCCAGATGGCGAGGCCACGAAACGCCACCAGCGTTGCACCAAGGGGCAAACCGAGGATGCTGATATTGGCCGCGAACCACACCCAGAACAGTTGCAGCGGATGACCGTTGCACTCGCCTTCCGGGACCGGCTCGATGCCGCGTGTTTCCAGTTGCCCGACGCTTTGGCCGGAAGAAGGGCTGCTCATGAAAGGGTGCTCCTGGTGCCTGTATTGTTGTTGTGGTTGTGGCAGCGAGTCGAATCTTTATCCGGTCTTCCTGACCCAACGCTTTTTAATGTGGGAGCTGGCTTGCCTGCGATTGCGGTGGGCAACCAGCCCATCAGCCACTGGAAAACCGCTATCGCAGGCAAACCAGCGCCCACATCAGATTTGTGTTTATCGCAAGGCCAATAACCCTTGGACCAAGGTTTGCACATCCAATCCATTGACCCGCTTGACCTGTTCAACCAACGCCTCAGGCCAGCACTGCATGCCCAGGCACGCCCCCAGCATGGCGCCGAGGATCGCGGCGATGGTGTCGGTGTCTCCGCCCAGGCTGGCCGCCAGGCACAGGGCTTCGAAGGCATTCATGTCGCCGGACGCCACTTGCTGGGCCAAGGCAAACGAGACCACCACCGATTCCTGAGAAGCCACCGAAGTACCGATCAACTCGTAAAGCAGGTCGGCAAACAACGCTTTGTCGCCGCTGCCGACGCTCAGGGTGCGAGCCCAACTGATGCGGGTGGAAATGCGACCACCCGCGACCCAGTGACCATGGCTTTCGGCCTGTCGGGCAATCTGGGTGCCGATATTCAGGGCTTCACCCAGGTCCACGCCATTGACGCCAGCCGAGACCACAGCCGCCACGGCCGCAGCGCTGGAAATACCCAGGCTGGTGTTATGGGTAACCTGGCACGCCTGGATCACCGCCTGGACAAACCGCCCCGGGTCGCTGACATCGGCGGCGATGCCCACCGGGGTGATGCGCATGGCCGCGCCATTGGTAGTGCCGTAGCGCCCGGATTCTTCCGGGGTATGGCCGGCGAGGATCATGTCGATCGCGCGTTTGGTGGACGGCCCGAGCAAGTCCTGGGAACCCTTGGCGCGCATCCCCGCTTCCCAGTCGATCAGGCGCAGGGCAAGTACGGCGGGCTCGATCTGGCCCTGGCCTTGCACCAGTAACTCGGCAACCAGGATGGCTTGTTCGGTGTCATCGGTGATGGAACCGGCAGGCATGTTGGGCGCAATGGGCTGGTCGGCGTCGGCGTCTTCCAAGGCGGTGATGGCACCGAAGCGCTGTTGTACCTGCTCGCGGCTCAAGGATTGGGTGGGCATGCCCAAGGCATCGCCCAGGGCCAAGCCATAGAACGCGCCGAGTGCGCGATTTTCGCGGGTCATTTTGGCGCTCCAAACTGCAGGTGCAGGCGAAAGTGCAGCGGGTCGAGCAGGCTTTCGACATGCTCCATGAAACGCTCGCGACGATCATAGGTGGTGCGCGACGCCTTGAGAAATACCGTGCCGCTGGGGCGCCCGAGTAATTCGGCGTCTTCATCACTCAGGGGTTCGGCACCGATCCACTGGTCGCCGTCGGCCCCGACGTAGCCGTAGGCGGCCAGGGTGATGGTCAGGGAGTTGTCGATCAGGCCAATGTGGGGCAGGTTTTCCAGATCGCCAACGGCCGGCATCAACGAGCGCTCCAGCGACACCGCTGTACCGTCAGCCGTGCGTCGGAGGCGGTCGAGGGTAATGAACTGGTCGGTGCCGAAACGGCTGAACAGATCCGGGCGCGTCACGGCTTCGAAACGCAGGACGTCGGTGCTTACTTGAGCGCCCGTATCGGCCAAGGCCTGGGCCCAACCGCTGCGTTGGTCCAACACCATGCCGTCAAAGGTGACAATCGAACCGACGCCGCTCTGGGTGGCGATGTAGTTGCGACGCTTGAGCTCGGCCAGCGCCTCGCGCAGCGTGCCCCGGCTGACCGCAAACTCCTCGGCCAGTTGGTGCTCGCCGGGCAACAGGAAGCCGTCGGCCATGACCCCGCCCTCGATACGGCGGATGAGTTCGTCGACGACGCGTTTTTTCTTATCAAATCGAACATGTCTAATCATGTACAAATTGATAACCGAAAGCGCGCGTTTACCGCAAGAGGATTATTTCAGGCTGAAGCCAAAAACCGCCTCAGGGCTCCAGGCCGATGGGGAAAAACTCCCCGCTGCTCCAGACGCCAAGCCAGTTCTGACCGTTGATCGGACGGCTCACCGCCAGCTCCACCAACTGGTAAAAAACGTTGCGATGCACGAGGGCTTCGAGGTTGGTGCGAACGCGCACATAGGGGGCGGGTTCCTGGGTGATGGGGTCGGTCACCACCCGCAACGGGTGTTCGAGGCCTGCCTCGACCTGTTCGTCGACGTTGGTGGTAAAGCGCAATACCTGGCTTTCGCCCTGCCCTTGCACATCCAGGGTCACTGCGACAAACGGCGCATCATCGACGCGGATGCCGACCTTCTCCACGGGCGTCACCAGGAAATAATCATCGCCATCGCGGCGGATGATGTTGGAGAACAACTTGACCATCGGCTTTCGCCCGATAGGTGTGCCCTGGTAGAACCAAGTGCCATCGCGGGCGATGCGCATGTCGATGTTGCCGCAGAAATCCGGGTTCCACAGATGCACCGGTGCCGGCCCCTTGCCCTTGGGCAGTTGGGCCAATAAATCATTGGCCTTGGCGGAATCGGTCATGGCGGGCTCCTCTGTCTTACTGATCACTCATACCTAGCAAACCGCGGGCATATTGAGCCAGGGGGCGGGCGATCAAATCTTGTGGCGATGTGTCGTGGAACGTCAGTAAACCGCCACGACTGCGAATACGTGCAGTATCAATCAAATACTGGGTGCTGGTCTCGATCAACATGACTTGGATCACCCCGCTGTCCAGGCCAAGGCGGTCCAGGGCTTGTTGGTCGGTCCACTCGTCAGCGTTGCCGATACGGTCATCGGCTGCCGCAAAGCGGCAATACAGCAGGTAGTGGGCACCGGCGTCGCGGGCTTCGGCCATGGCCTGTTCCAGACCTTCCGGCTGGCGGGCGCGACGCACCATGGGGAAATATTCAACGAAGCCATTGAAGGCTTCCTCGGCCACCACATTAGGCCGCGGGTAGGCGCTGCCCGGCGGCACGAAGGCGCCCTGGGCGATAAACACAAAGGAGTCCGGCTGTATGCGCACCGAGGCAGTACGCCGCGTATCGCTGTGATCGAGCAGCCCGGCATCGCTCATCTGATAGCGGGTGCCTTCGGCCATATCACTGACGGTCATGCAACCGCCCAGGGCCAATGACGCCAGCAGCAAAACCAGACTACGCATCCTAATCCTCCAGAGGCCGGTGACAGGAAACCGGCGAATGGGGCGTGGGATGCAGAATCCGCGCCAGTCAGCTGCGCCACAAATCAAATGTGTGAACCCGCAATATCTGCTTAGCCACCAATGATCTTCATGATCGTGGCACCGCCGGAGAACGCCACTTCCTGCTTGTCGGCCAAGGCCTTCATCAACAAGCCCTGCAACGCTGGCAACGCTTGATGGCGCGGTTGACCGAGCAAGTCACCGACATAATGGCGATTGCTGGACGACAGGCAGCCATGCAGCCAACCGGTGGAGGACAACCGCAACCGCGAACAGGTGCGGCAGAACGGTACGCTCTCGTTGGCGATCACACCGAAGAAGCCCTTGCCCGGCACTTCGTAGCGTACCGCCGTCGCATCGACGGGTGCGTTGGCTTGCAGGTATTCGTGTTGCTCGCCGATCAGACTGAGCAGTTGTTGCAAGCTGACAAACTGTTGCAGGAACGCGTTGGAGTCTTTGGCCAGGTGCCCCATGCGCATCAGTTCGATAAAGCGCAGCTCGTAGCCACGCGCCAGGCAGTAATCGAGCAGCGGCATCACCTGGTCCAGGTTCTGGCCGCGCAACGGCACCATGTTGACCTTGATCTTGATTCCGGCAGCACTGGCCTGGTCCATGCCATCAAGCACGGTGGCCAGGTCGCCGCCACGGGCGATGCTGCGGAAAGCATCGGCATCCAGCGTGTCGAGGGAGACATTGATACGCCGAATACCGGCAGCCACCAGCAACGGCAGTTTGCGCGCCAGCAGTTGGCCGTTGGTGGTCAGGCTGATGTCGCTCAGGCCCATCTGCCCTACCGCCCCCATGAAGGCTTCCAACTTGGGGCTGACCAACGGCTCACCGCCGGTAATGCGCAAGCGCTCGATACCTGCCGCTTCGATCAGGTAAGCCACGCCTCGGGCCATGGCTTGGGCCGACAGTTCATCCTGGGCAGCCACCAGCCGCTTGCCGTCAGGCACGCAATAGGTACAGGCATAATTGCAGGCTGAAGTCAGGCTGATCCGCAAATTGCGAAAACGCCTGCCTTGACGATCAACGATCATGGATCACTCCGGCAGAGGATAATTCGGGCGCACTAAAAGCTGACTCATAACTCAGCTTTTAGCAAGGTCCTTGCCTGAGTATATTCCTGGGTTACTGCGCCTGGCAGTAAATCATTGCGCCGTCACTGTAGCGAATGACTTACGTGGCAGGGGTTTCGCCGCTCTTCTCGGCGCCCGGCAGTTCCGGGCTGTGCTTACGCTTGTTGCCCATGCGCACGCCGATGTCCATCAGGAATTGGAAGAAACCTTCCTGGTCTTCCAGCACATTGCTCCAGAACGGCGAGTGGTACAGCGCCACAGCGCCATGCACCAAGGCCCAGGCGGCGCAGTAGTGGAAATACGGCGGCACGTCTTCAAGCTTGCCTTCGCTGATACGGCCCTTGATCAACAGGGTCAGGCGCTCGAAGTTCGAGGCACGGATCTTGTGCAACTCCTCGACCATCTCCGGCACCTGGTGACCTTTGACCACCTTCTCTTCCAGGCGGTCGAACAGGCGGTAGCGCTGCGGGTCACGCATGCGGAACTCGAAGTAAGCGCGGGACAGGGCTTCCTTGTCTTTGTCGACATCCGCCGAGTGCAGCAACTCGTTCAAATCGCGCTCGTAGTCGAGCATCAGGCGCAGGTAGATTTCGGCCTTGGACTTGAAGTGTTTGTAGATCGTGCCTTTGCCGATACCCACGGCATCCGCAATCATCTCGACGGTGACGCTGTCTTCGCCTTGTTCAAGAAACAACTTGAGCGCGGTGTCGAGAATTTCCTGCTCACGGCGGCGAAACTCACGGACCTTACGGGGTTCTTTGTGCATGAGGAAGAGTCTGCAGAGGTCGGAAATAGGGAGGGTTGCGCAGGGCCATGGATACGTGGCGATACGATTTACCCGGTGCGAGGGATTATCCCGACTGAACGGTCGTTGGGCAATGTCTATGTGAACCCGCCAGGCACATAACTTTCAATGCGCCAACGATTTCGCTGCTATCAGTCAGAAATAACACGCAACACCTGAACTTGCCCATCAGCGCAATGAGAACTCAAGCGAAGGCCGCGTATTCCAAATCTGTTTAAAAAACGATCAATCACGACTGGACTGAATGGGATAGTGGTCAATACTTCAACTGTCGGCGCGACATCTCCCCCAAGTGACGCGTCGACCTGGGTACCGACGGACTGCGTGCCCTTGTTTTACTCCTAATGGTCTTAGCCCGGATTCCCCCCCCAGAACCCGGGTTTTTTTTGCCTGCGATTCAGCCGCTCTAACCGGCTACGTGGGCCAGCGGGAACAGGCGCTTGAAGTTCTCGGTAGTCTGCTCGGCAAAGCGTTCGCACGACTCGCCGCGCAGCATCGCCAGGTAATCAGCCACGTCCCGTACATATTCGGGCAAGTTCGGTTTGCCGCGATGGGGGATGGGCGCCAGGTACGGCGAGTCGGTTTCCACCAGCAGGCGGTCGGCAGGCACCTGGCGGGCCACATCGCGCAGCGCGTCGGCATTGCGGAAGGTGACGATACCCGACAGGGAAATATAGAACCCCAGGTCCAGGGCCGCCTTGGCCATGTCCCAGTCTTCGGTAAAGCAATGCAACACGCCAGCCTGCGGCAATGCGGCTTCACGTAGCAAGGCCAGGGTATCGGCACGGGCGCCTCGGGTGTGGACGATCACCGGCTTGCCCGTCTGCTGGGCGGCTTGCAGGTGCAGGCGGAACGAGGCCTGCTGCAACTCGGCAGCTTCAGGCTCGTAGTGATAGTCCAGGCCGGTTTCGCCAATGGCCACCACCCGCGGGTGGTTGAGTTCGCCCAGTAGCCAGTCCAGAGCCGGCGCTTCGCCAGGCTTGAGGTCCAGCGGGTGGATGCCCACCGAGCAGTCTACGTCGGCATAGCGATCAGCCAGGGCTTTGACGTCGGCGGCGTTGTCGGCGCTGACGCCAATGCACAGGAAGTGTCCTACCCCACGCTGGCGGGCAGCTTCAAGAGCGGCGTCGAGGGAGCCGCCGTGCTGGGCAAGGTCGAGGCGATCAAGGTGGCAATGGGAATCTACGAGCATAGGAATCAGGGCTTAAGTCACAAAAGAGGTAGGGCCAACGATACACCCGTCGGCCACGGAATTTAACGGCGCCCGAGCAGGCCGACCCACTGCACCAGCAATGCCTCGAGCAACAGCACGCGGTTGAGGTTGGCCTTGCCGAGGACTTTCTGGCGCTGGGCGAGGATCCAGTCCTGGATGTTCAGCACCTTGTCCTGGGCACTTTTTTGCGCCAGGTATTGCACGACCTTGCGCATATCCGCCAGGCCCAGGCCGTTCTCATCCTGGGTAAGCTGGTAGCGCAGGATCAGGCTGGACCAGTCGCAGAACCAGTCGAACAGCAGCAACAGCGGAATGTCCTTCCAGGCGCTTTCGGCCAGTTGCGTGGCGGACAGCTCCTGCTTGAGCAGCTTCTTCACGCCATCCACGACCAGTGCACGCTGTTCGCGCACCCCCTGAGCCTGCAGCTTCACCGCCGCCAAGGGTGAACCGGCCGCCAGGGTCAGCAACTCGCCTCGTTCTTCTGCGCTGCATTCCGGCAACGCCTGCGCCAGCCATTGCAGGCTCATGGCCTCGCTGGGCAACGGGCAAGCCTGCTGCACGCAACGGCTGCGAATGGTCGGCAACAGACGGCTGGACTGGTGGCTCACCAGCAACAGCACGGTATCGCCGGACGGCTCTTCAAGGCTTTTGAGCAAGGCGTTGGCCGCGTTGATGTTCATCGCCTCGACCGGCTCGATCAGCACCACTTTGCGCCCGCCCATCTGCGCGGTCTGCACCACAAAGCTGACCAGGTCGCGCACCTGGTCGACCTTGATGGCTTTGTCTGCTTCCTCGGGTTCCAGCACATAGTTGTCCGGGTGACTGCCGGCCTTGAGCAACAGGCAGGACTTGCACTCGCCACACGCCTCCAGGTTGACTGGGCGTTGGCACAACAGGCTGCCCATCAGGCGTTCGGCGAGGTGGCGTTTACCGATGCCCACCGGCCCATGCAGCAGATAGGCGTGGGCATGCTGGGCGCGCCCTGCCAGTTGCTGCCAGAGGCCGTCCTGCCATGGGTAGGACTCAGCCACGGGTGCGCTCCAACAGGGTGGGCAGCAGCGCGTCGATGGACTGTTGCACCTGGCTCAGCGGCTGGGCGGCGTCCAACAGGTAATAACGTGCGGGCTCAGCCTTGGCGCGCTGCAGGAAGGCACTGCGCACCGCATCAAAAAAGCCCTGGCCTTCCAACTCGAAGCGATCCAGACGACCTCGCGCACTGGCGCGGGCCATGCCCACTTCCACCGGCAGGTCGAACAATAGGGTCAGGTCGGGGCGCAGATCGCCTTGCACGAAGGTTTCCAGGGTGGCGATGCGCTCAAGGGACAAACCCCGCCCCCCACCCTGGTAGGCGTAGGTGGAATCGGTAAACCGGTCGCAGATCACCACGCCCCCCCGCGCCAGGGCCGGGCGAATCACTTCGGCCAGGTGCTGGGCACGGGCAGCAAACACCAGGAGCAGTTCGGTATCCGGGTTCATCGGCTCGTCACCCGGGGCCAGCAGCACTTCACGGATGCGCTCGGCCAATGGCGTACCGCCCGGCTCACGGGTCAGCACCACCTCGATGCCCTGCGCACGCAGGCGCTCGGCCAGGTAGTCACGGTTAGTGCTTTTGCCGGCGCCTTCCGGGCCTTCCAGGGTAATAAACAAGCCAGTCACAGGCAGTCCTTAGTCAGAGTCATTGCGGGCTTTGCGGCGCGGTAGTGTCCGGCGCGGGCTCGATCGGTGCGTCGGGGGTAGGCGCGTCGCTGGAAGGTGCCGAATCTTCCAGCGGTTTCACCACAGGCGCCGGGCTGGAACGGTAATCGGCACGGCGCTTGAGCTGGAACTCACGCACGGCGGCATTATGCGCATCCAGGTTATCCGAGAATATATGGCTGCCATCGCCACGGGCGACGAAATACAGGCTGCTGCCCGGTACCGGGTTCAGCGCAGCATGGATCGCCTCGCGGCCGACCATCGCGATGGGCGTGGGCGGCAGGCCGGCGACCATGTAGGTGTTGTAGGGGTTGGCTTCCTTAAGGTGGGCACGGGTCAATTTACCGTTGTAGCGCTCACCCAGGCCATAGATCACGGTGGGGTCGGTCTGCAGCAACATACCGATCTTCAGGCGACGCACGAACACACCGGCAATCTGCCCGCGCTCCTGGGGCACCCCGGTCTCCTTTTCCACCAGCGACGCCATGATCAGTGCTTGGTAAGGGTCGGTGTAGGGCGCGTCGGCGGCACGCTTGCTCCACTCCTGGGCGAGTACATCGTCCAGGCGGTTGTAGGCTTTTTTCAGGAATTCGACATCGGTCATGCCGCGGACAAAACGGTAGGTGTCCGGGAAAAACCGCCCCTCAGGAAACACACCTGGGTGGCCGAGCTTATCCATCACTTCGCTGTCAGTCAGGCCCGCGAGGGTCTGCACGATCTTTTCATGCTTGGCCAGGGCGGTGCGCACCTGACGGAAATTCCAGCCCTCCACCAAGGTCAGGCTGTACTGCACCACTTCGCCACGCTGCCACAGGCCGATCAAACCCTCGGCGGTAAGGCCCGGGCTCATGCGGTACTCGCCGCTGTGCAGTGGCTGGCCTTCGAGGTTGAAGCGCCAGTACAGGCGCAACCAAAAGGCATCGTCGAGCACGCCGTCGGCTTCCAGACGATTGAAGGTGCCCGTCGGCGTAGCGCCAGCAGGTACGTCGAGCAACTGCTCCTGAGGCAGCTTCAGGGGCTGCTTGAGGGCAGAGTCGAGTTTCCAGGCAGAAAAGCCCACGAGCAAAGCCGCCGAGACCAGGCTGATCTGCAGCAGTAACACCAGTTTTCGTATCAACTCAAATATCCAATAGCGCGCGAACAATGCCCTGCAGTTTACGGGTGAGTGGCCCAACCGGCCAGCTCATCGCAGCGCAACCACGCACCGGCCAAATGCCATATACGCTGTTGCAGACGAAGACCTCATCGGCCTGTTGCAACTGCTCAACACTGATGTCGGCCACGGCCACCGGGACGCCCAGCGCTTGTGCCTGAGCCAGCACTTCGGCGCGCATTACGCCGGCAACGCCACAACGGCTCAGATCAGCGGTTAGTAACAAGCCGTTGCGTACCAGGAAAAGGTTGCTGAATATGCCTTCGATCACCCGGCCAGACATGTCCAGCATCAGGCCTTCGGCATGTTCGGTATCTTGCCATTCGGCACGCGCGATCACCTGCTCCAGGCGATTGAGGTGCTTGATACCGGCCAGCAGCGGCTGCTGCGCCAAGCGCGTGACACACGCAAACAGGCGGACGCCGTCGACTTCATAGGCAAGGGGATAAGCAGCGCGCGCACTGCCCTGCAAAATACGGCGCACCGGAGCGCCAGGGTTGATGCCATAACCGCGCAAGCTGTCGCCACGGGTGAGGATCAATTTGAGAATACCGTCGCCAAGGGCGGCGGCGAAGCTCAGCACTTCGTGGCGAATCAACCCGTGATCCGCCACCAATGCCAAACGCCGGCAACCCTCTTCCAGGCGTTGCAGGTGACGGTCGAGCAGCAACGGCTGCCCGGCCTTGACGGCGATGGTCTCGAACACCCCATCGCCATAGGCCAGGCCGCGATCTTTCAGGGGCACGTTGTCCGCTGGCTGACCGTCGACCCAGCTGTGCATCACTCGGCGAACCGGCGGAACACAAGGGAACCGTTGGTGCCACCGAAACCGAACGAGTTGGAAATCGCCACGTCGATCGGCATGGGTTGCGCTTCGTGGGGCACGAAGTTCAGGTCGCAGCCTTCGTCAGGCTCATCAAGGTTGATGGTCGGCGGAGCGACCTGATCCCTGATTGCCATCACGCTGAAGATCGCCTCGACCGCGCCCGCCGCACCCAGAAGATGGCCGGTCATGGACTTGGTGGAGCTGACCGCCAGCTTGTAGGCATGCTCGCCGAACACCGACTTGATAGCCTCGGCTTCCGCCAGGTCGCCGGTCGGGGTCGAAGTGCCATGGGCGTTGATGTACTGCACCTGGTTGGGGTTGACCTTCGCATCGCGCAGGGCATTGGTGATGCAACGCGCAGCACCCGCACCGTCGGACGGCGGCGAGGTCATGTGGTAAGCATCGCCGCTCATGCCAAACCCAATCAGCTCTGCATAGATGGTGGCGCCACGCGCCTTGGCGTGCTCCAGCTCTTCGAGTACCAGCGCACCGGCACCGTCGGACAGCACGAAGCCGTCACGGCCCTTGTCCCACGGACGGCTGGCACGGGTCGGCTCGTCATTGCGGGTCGACAGTGCACGGGACGCGCCGAAGCCGCCCATGCCCAGGCCGCACGCGGCCATTTCGGCGCCGCCAGCGATCATCACGTCGGCTTCGTCGTAGGCGATGTTGCGCGCCGCCATGCCGATGCAGTGGGTACCTGTGGTACACGCCGTGGCGATTGCGTAGTTAGGTCCCTGTGCACCCAGATGAATGGACAGGAAGCCGGAAATCATATTGATGATCGAGCCCGGTACGAAGAACGGTGAAATTCGACGTGGGCCAGTCTCATGCAGCGTGCGGCTGGTTTCTTCGATATTGGTCAGACCGCCAATACCTGAACCCATGGCCACGCCGATGCGGTCACGGTTGGCGTCGGTGACTTCCAGGCCGGCGTTACGCACTGCCTGAAAACCGGCAGCCAGGCCGTACTGAATGAACAGGTCGAGCTTGCGGGACTCTTTGATCGAGAGATATTCCTCGACATTGAAGCCCTTTACCGAGCCGCCAAAACGGGTGGAATAGGCAGAAAGGTCCGTGTGTTCGATCAGACCAATACCACTGCGGCCAGCCAGAATGCCCTGCCAACTGCTCGGCACATCCGTACCCAGTGGCGACAACATACCCATACCGGTGACTACGACGCGTCTACGCGACACAGCACTCTCCTTTTTCTAATGACGACACTTTTCATCGCCGCTAAAGAAAAAACCGCACGCCTTTACAGCAGTGCGGTTTTTCCCTGACAGCAAGCGACGACTACAAACTATTACGCCTGGTGGCTAGTAACGTAGTCGATGGCAGCTTGAACAGTAGTGATTTTTTCAGCTTCTTCGTCCGGGATTTCGGTCTCGAATTCCTCTTCCAGAGCCATCACCAGCTCAACGGTGTCAAGGGAATCGGCACCCAGGTCTTCTACGAAGGAAGCAGTGTTGACCACTTCTTCTTCCTTAACGCCCAGTTGCTCGGCGACGATTTTCTTGACGCGCTCTTCGATGGTGCTCATACCTTGTTTAACTCCTAATGGACAAATTCAGGCAGCTGGCCAGTGGGTAAGTGTATAGAAAGCCTTTTCAGCTTTTCAACTGAAAGCTTCACCCTGTACCCGGTCGACCACCTGCCTATAAATTAAGTTGCAGCTTTATAACGGATTTTAGACAGCTCGTATGACATTTTTTTGAAGCGATCCGTCACAATTTAACTCATGTACATCCCGCCGTTAACCGGGATTGTAGCCCCAGTCACGTATGCCGCACCGTCGGATGCCAGGAAAGTGACCACATTCGCGATCTCTTGGGCCTGGCCCAGACGGCCCAGCGGAATCTGCGTCAGCAAGGCTTCGCGCTGTGCTTCCGGCAGTTCGCGGGTCATATCGGTGTCGATGAACCCAGGGGCCACCGAGTTGACCGTAATCGACCGCGAGCCGACTTCACGCGCCAGTGCGCGGCTGAAACCTTCCAGACCGGCCTTGGCAGAGGCATAGTTTACTTGGCCTGCGTTGCCCATGGCACCCACTACGGAGCCAATATTGATAATTCGGCCCCAACGCGCTTTGGTCATGCCGCGCAAAACGCCCTTGGACAGGCGAAACAGACTGTTCAGGTTGGTATCGACCACGTCGTACCACTCGTCGTCTTTCATGCGCATCATCAGGTTGTCACGGGTGATCCCGGCGTTGTTCACCAGGATAGCCGGCGCACCGAACTGAGCAGTGATCTGGGCCAGTACGGCAGCCACGGACTCATCGCTGGTCACATTCAGCTCAAGACCGGTGCCTTGCACGCCGTTTTCCTTCAAGGTCGCGGCGATACGCTCGGCGCCCGAGGCAGAGGTGGCGGTGCCGATCACAACGGCGCCCTGACGGCCCAGCTCCAGGGCGATCGCCTGGCCAATGCCACGGCTTGCGCCGGTAACCAGTGCAACTTTACCTTGCAGACTCATGCAGGCTTCTCCTAAGTACGGGATTCAGGCCAGTGCCGCGCGAGCGGCAGCGAAGGCTTCTGGGGTATTGAGGTTGGCGGTCGACACACCGTCGGCGCAGCGCTTGTTCAAGCCGGCCAGGACTTTGCCCGGGCCGCACTCGACCAGTTCGGTGGCACCGTTGGCGGCCAGGGTCTGGACCGATTCAACCCAGCGCACTGGCTTGTACAGTTGCTCCAGCAGGTCGCGCTTGAGGGTGTCGAGGTCGGCGGCCACGGCCGCGCTGACGTTCTGCACCAGCGGGATCTGCGGCGCCTGCCAGTTGATGGCAGCGATAGACTCGGCAAAACGCTCTGCCGCCGGGCGCATCAGCTCACAGTGGGACGGTACGCTCACCGGCAATGGCAGGGCACGCTTGGCGCCACGGGCCTTGCAACCCTCGATGGCACGCTCGACAGCTGCCTTGGCGCCGGCGATCACCACCTGGCCTGGGGAGTTGAAGTTCACCGCGCTGACCACTTCGCCTTGCGCCGCTTCGGCGCAGGCCTCGATCACCACCGCGTCGTCCAGGCCCAGGATAGCGGCCATGCCGCCCTGCCCGGCCGGAACGGCTTCTTGCATCAGTTGACCACGACGCTCGACCAGCTTGACCGCTTCAGCCAAGGTCAGGCTGCCCGCGGCCACCAGGGCGCTGTATTCGCCCAGGCTGTGACCCGCGACGAATGCAGGGCGCGCGCCGCCTTCTGCCAGCCACAAGCGCCACAGGGCGATCGAGGCGGTCAGGATGGCCGGCTGGGTCTTATCGGTTTGGTTGAGCATCGCTTCCGGCCCTTGCTGGGTCAGTGCCCACAGGTCGTAACCCAGGGCGTCAGAAGCTTCCTTGAAGGTGTCCAGGATCAGCGGAAATTGCGCGCCCAGCTCAGCCAACATGCCGAGGGACTGCGAACCCTGCCCTGGAAAGACGAATGCGAGGGATGTAGACATGTAACAAGCCCCTAATGATCTGGTCGTCAAAAATGCTCGCGCCTACGGTGGGAGCGAACGAAACTGACAGATTGGATGGTCAATTGAACTGGCCGGTCACATTTAAGCACTCCCGGGCCAATTCGCCTAAGGCAACAGGTCCTCAAGACGGCCATGCAAGCGTTGCGGCAGGTTCTCTTGAATCTCGATCAAGGCCCGTGCAATTGCACTTTGAAAGCCCAGCACACCGGCCGAGCCATGGCTTTTTACCACAATGCCCTGCAAGCCAAGAAAGCTTGCACCGTTGTGCCGTGCTGGCGCCAGGTCGGCCTGCAAGCGTCGCATCAGGGGCAGCGCCAAGGCACCCACCATACGTGACGCCAGGTTGCGCTTGAACAAAGCTTCGATACGCGTGGCGATCATGGTCGCCAGGCCCTCGCTGGACTTGAGCAGAATATTGCCGACAAATCCATCACACACCACCACATCAGCTTCGCCACGGTACAAACCGTCACCCTCGACAAAGCCAATGTAGTTCAAGCCCCGCGCGCTTTGTAGCAAGGTAGCGGCAAGCTTGACCTGCTGGTTACCCTTGATGTCCTCGGTGCCGATATTCAACAGGGCAACCCGGGGTCGGGCCACGCCCAGCGCTTCGGCGGCCACCGACCCCATTACGGCGAACTGCAACAGGTGCTCGGCGCTGCAATCGACATTGGCGCCCAGGTCCAGCAACTGGCAATAGCCCTTCTGCGTCGGGATCGCCGCCACCATCGCCGGCCGATCAATACCCGGCAGGGTTTTGAGCACGTGCCGCGACAAGGCCATCAACGCGCCGGTATTACCGGCACTGACACAGGCTTGCACCTTGCCATCACGCAACAACTCAAGGGCCACCCGCATTGAAGAGTCGGGCTTGCCACGCAGGGCAACCGCCGGCTTTTCATCCATGCTAATGGTTTCGCTGGCTGGCGTAATCGTCAGGCGCGCGCGATCCACCGCCGGATGGCTGGCAATCAGTTCTTCAAGTAGGGAGGGTTGACCGACGAGGGTCAGGTGCAGCGAGGGCGTGGCAGACAGGCTGGCAATGCAGGCCTGAACAATGCTGCGGGGACCGAAGTCCCCGCCCATTGCGTCAATCGCGATGACTTGAGCAGACAAGTGATTACTCGTCAGCGCCCTTGTCGATCACTTTACGGCCACGGTATACGCCTTCTGGCGATACGTGGTGACGCAGGTGAACTTCACCAGTGGTCTTTTCCACGGACAGGGTGCTAGCCTCGAGAGCGTCGTGCGAACGGCGCATGTCACGGGCGGAGCGGGATTTTTTGTTCTGCTGAACAGCCATAATTGATTAACTCCTAAACGTTTGGGTCACGCTTTAACTGCGCCAATACACTGAACGGGTTGGACCGCGTTACCTCGTCCTCGCTCGGCTCGGCCTCGTCATCGAGACCCTCCGGCTGCTGGCATTCTTCCGGATGATGAGCAGGCACAATGGGCAAGGCGAGCAAAAGCTCCTCCTCGATCAGTGCATGCAGATCCAATGGATCT
This sequence comes from Pseudomonas sp. AM4(2022), assembly GCF_036346515.1. NCBI lineage: Bacteria > Pseudomonadati > Pseudomonadota > Gammaproteobacteria > Pseudomonadales > Pseudomonadaceae > Pseudomonas > Pseudomonas sp. AM4(2022). The sequence continues at coordinate 32,432 of NZ_JAOTNW010000030.1, read as the reverse complement.
TCGCCCAGTTCCAGCACGTCATAACCTTTCGGCAACGACTGGGTATTCGCACCCTCTTTCACCACAGCATAACTGCATTCGCTGTGGATCGGCAGGGTGACCAGCTCAAGACAACGCTGGCAAACCATTTTGACTTCGGTGTCGATAACGCTGTGGATTACCACAGATTTACGTTCATCTCGTTCAAAAACGAATTTCGCCTGCACCGTACCGACAGTGTCGGAAAGCGGGTCGCAGAGTCTCTCCAAATCGGCCAGCAGCACTTCACCTTGAAGGGTGGTGCCACGATCAGCCAATTTGCGCGGGTCAACGTGAGGTGGAATCGGGTCATTCAACATAGGCGCAGCATTATAGGGATGCACCCGGCCATGTCAAAGGAAATTCAGCCCTGTGCGTCAGCCGGTCACATCGCTAGAATCGGCGACTGCCTTGAGGAGACGTATATGCTGCCTTTATTACTCGCGTCCAGCTCGGTTTATCGCCGGGAATTACTGAGCCGCCTGCACCTGCCGTTCACCTGCAGCTCGCCGGATATCGACGAAAGCCACCGCCCGGATGAATCCGCTATCGAACTGGTCAAGCGCCTGGCCGAACAAAAGGCCCGCGCCCTCGCCGCCAGCCATCCTGGTCATTTGATTATTGGTTCCGATCAGGTCGCTGCGCTGGAAGGCAGGATTATCGGCAAACCCCATACGTTCGAAAACGCCCGCGAGCAATTACTGGCAGCCAGCGGCAAGCGTGTGAGTTTTCTTACCGGCCTGGCACTGCTCAACAGCGAGACGGGGCGCTGCCAGGTGGACTGCGTGCCGTTTACCGTACACATGCGCGAACTGGATGCAGAGCGTATAGAGCGCTATCTGCGGATCGAGCAGCCTTATGACTGTGCGGGCAGCTTCAAAGCAGAAGGGCTCGGCGTGAGCTTGTTCCGGAGCACCGAGGGACCGGATGCGACCAGCCTGGTTGGGCTGCCACTGATTCGACTGGTGGACATGCTGCTGACCGAAGGCGTGAAAACCCCTTAAGAACACTGCAAAACCAAATGTGGGAGCGGGCTTGCTCGCGAAAGCGGAGTGTCAGCCAATACAAGTGCGACTGATCCACTGCCTTCGCGAGCAAGCCCGCTCCCACATTTTGAGCTATGTCAGCCTTCAGATTTCAGCGCAGGGACGGCCCCTGGAAGCCCATGTACAGCGCCAATTTCTCCGCAACACTGGCACCGAGCTTCTTGGAGAAGCGATCAAACGGCGACTCCTCGACCGTAAAATCCACCAACTCCTTCTCGCCAATCACATCCCGCGCCACCGAGCTGGCACTGCCCAAGCCGTCAATCAAGCCCAGCGGCAACGCCTGCTCGCCCGACCACACCAACCCGGAGAACAGCTCCGGATGCTCCTTATCCTTCAACCGGTCACCACGGCCCTGCTTGACGCTGGCAATGAACTGACGATGGGTAGTGTCGAGCACGCCCTGCCAGAACGCGGTTTCATCCGCCTTCTGCGGCTGGAAAGGATCGAGGAACGACTTATGCTCACCCGAGGTGTAGGTGCGACGCTCCACCCCCAGCTTCTCCATGGCACCCACAAAACCGTAACCGGCCGCTGTGACACCAATAGAGCCCACCAGACTGGCCTTGTCGGCATAGATCTGGTCTGCGGCGCTGGCAATGTAATAGGCGCCCGAGGCACCCAGGTCGGAGATCACAGCATAGAGCTTGGTATCCGGATGCAAGGCGCGCAGACGACGAATCTCGTCATACACATAACCCGACTGCACCGGGCTACCGCCTGGGCTGTTGATGCGCAGGACCACGCCTTTGACCTTGGGGTCCTCAAACGCCGCGCGCAGGCTGGTGACGATATTGTCGGCACTGGCAGGCTCCTTGTCGGCAATTACGCCGCGCACCTCGATCAAGGCGGTGTAATGGCTACCACGGGTAGCGCTCTTTTCCATGTCCATCAGCGGACTGAACAGCGCCAGCACCCCAAGCAGGTATACAAAGGTCAGCAGCTTGAAGAAAATCCCCCAGCGCCGCGAACGCCGCTGCTCCTGGACGCTGGCCAGGAGGGTCTTCTCCAGCAGCTTCCAGCTTTTATCATCACTGCTCTCAGCCTTTTCAGGCGCCTTCCACTCGTCACTCATGCCATTAACCCCAGCAAAGACTTATAGGGCCCGGCTGAGCCAGGCCTGCAGTTCGGAAAAATGATCAATCTTCATCCTCGGCTCGTATTGCTGCAACGCCTCGGCAGACTGGGCGCCGTAGCTGACGGCGACGCTGTCCATGCCCGCATTGCGCGCCATCATCAGGTCGAAAGACGCATCGCCAACCATCAATGCCTCGCGTGGCGTAACGCCACAGTGCGCAAGGATCTGCTCCAGCATCAAGGGATGAGGCTTGCTGGCGGTTTCATCCGCAGCGCGGGTGATATCAAAGTAATCTTCCCAGCCGTGAGCCTTGAGCACACGGTCCAGGCCGCGACGAGCCTTGCCGGTAGCGACCGCCAGGTGATAACCCTCGGCACGAAACGCTTCCAGCGATTGCACCACGCCTTCAAACAGCGGCGAAGGGGTAGCTTCCAGCGCAATGTAGTGGTCGGCGTAGTGCTCCCGAAACGCCACCAGCTCAGCGTCGCTGATGTCGGGGTACAGGGTGCGAATGGCTTCAGGCAAACCCAGGCCGATAATGCCCTTGACCGCCAGGTCCGTGCACAACTCAAAGCCCGAGCGGGTCGACGCCATGTGCATGGACTCGACGATGCGACCAATGGAATTGGCCAGCGTCCCGTCCCAATCGAAGATCAGCAGCTTGTAGTCAAGGTGCGACACTCAAACGCTCCACGGTCTTGGCCCACATTTCATCGACCGGCGCCTGCAATTTCAGCTCGCCGCCATCGGGTAGCGGCACGGTGAGCATGTAGGCGTGCAGGAACAGGCGCTTGCCGCCCAGGTCGCGAATTTCCTTGGAGAAATCCTCGTCGCCGTACTTGGTGTCACCCGCGATGCAGTGGCCCGCATGCAGGGTGTGTACACGAATCTGGTGGGTACGGCCGGTGACCGGCTTGGCCTCCACCATCGTGGCGAAGTCCCCGAAGCGCCGCAGCACCTTGAACAGAGTCAGGGCCTCTTTGCCCTCCTCGTCCACTTCGACCATGCGCTCGCCGGAGCGCAGGTTGCTCTTTTGCAACGGCGCACGCACGCTCTTGATCGAGCTGGCCCAGTTGCCGCGCACCAGCGCCATGTAGCGCTTGTCCACGCCATCACCACGCAGGGCGGTGTGCAAGTGGCGCAACATGCTGCGCTTCTTGGCGATCATTAACAGGCCGGAGGTGTCACGATCCAGGCGGTGCACCAGTTCCAACTCCTTGCAATCCGGGCGCAACTGACGAAAGGCTTCGATCACGCCGAAGTTCAAGCCACTGCCACCATGAACCGCAATGCCACAAGGCTTGTTGATCACGATCAGCTTGTTGTCTTCGAACACGATCGACGCCTCCAGGCGCTGCAACAACCCCTGGGCCAGCGGTACCGGTTCGTCGCGCTCAGGCACGCGCACAGGCGGCACACGGACGATATCGCCCGCCTGCAGCTTGTACTCAGGCTTGATGCGCCCTTTGTTCACGCGCACTTCGCCTTTACGCAAAATGCGGTAAATCAAGGTCTTGGGCACGCCTTTGAGCCTGGCCAGGAGAAAATTGTCGATGCGTTGGCCGGCATATTCCGGCGAGACCTCAAGCAGCTGGACGCTGGGGGTCGGGGGGGTGGTAGTCGTCATGGCGGCGATGATAACAATTTTTTATGGAATTGAAGCACTTAATCATTACTGCTATAGTCGCGAACGCCGCCAAAAGCGGCCTGGACAGAGGACATGCGGCAAACTGCCGGCCCTGACCATCGCAATTCATCAGGACGCGAGGCCGTCCTACGGGGCTTTCGCCACCCAGGAAGGCTCAAGATTGTAACAAGCGCAGGTGACATGAGGCCTGAAGCGAGTGCAGAAAGCAGAGTGAATACTCGCCTTTTGCGCCGATATTTACGGCCAGTTCACAAAGTGCAGTCAGTTTTGAGCCAGACCATGGCGAATGCTTCGGAAACAACGCCTGTTAAGAGCTGAGTGAGAGCGCAACCGCCCACACCTAGTCTTGTTTAGCCATGAGCGTGGACTCCCCATTGGAGAACACGGTAAATGCCAACCCGCTGCGGATTCTGCGCGCGGCAGCACCCGAATTATCAGGGATACGTGTAGGGTGGAGATGCACAACCGTCGGACTGTGTAGCACTAGGCTTGTTTTAGACGCTTCATCTCGTCCACAGTCGCCGGTTGATTCCTCCTCCTGACCTTAGCTTTTGTTGAAGTGGTGCCTTTGTCACCACCGCTAACGAGCAGGACGCGTCCGTCGCGATACCGGCCCAATTGGCCGATTTTGCTGGACACTGGAGTGGCCAACCACTCTTGACGCACCTGACACCGACCGTGAGAAGTCGTGTGTGCCGAACGCCGTTTCCGGCAGCCCGGAAACCGACGGTACAACATGAAAAGAATGCTGATTAACGCAACTCAACCCGAAGAGTTGCGTGTTGCACTGGTAGATGGCCAACGCCTCTACGACCTGGACATCGAATCTGGTGCACGCGAGCAGAAAAAGGCCAACATCTATAAAGGCCGTATCACTCGCATCGAACCAAGCCTTGAGGCTGCCTTTGTCGATTTCGGCTCCGAGCGCCACGGCTTCCTGCCCCTCAAAGAAATCTCCCGCGAATACTTCAAGAAAGCCCCTGAAGGCCGCGTGAACATCAAGGACGTCCTGAGCGAAGGCCAGGAAGTCATCGTCCAGGTCGAAAAAGAAGAACGTGGCAACAAGGGCGCGGCCCTGACCACCTTCATCAGCCTCGCCGGTCGTTACCTCGTACTGATGCCGAACAACCCACGTGCCGGCGGTATTTCCCGTCGCATCGAAGGCGAAGAACGCAACGAACTGCGTGAAGCGCTGAACGGCCTGATTGCACCGGCCGACATGGGCCTGATCGTGCGCACTGCAGGCCTTGGCCGCAGCAGCGAAGAAATGCAGTGGGACCTCGACTACCTGCTGCAACTGTGGACCGCTATCAAAGAAGCGTCCCTGGATCGTTCCGCGCCGTTCCTGATCTACCAGGAAAGCAACGTGATCATCCGCGCCATCCGCGACTACCTGCGCCAGGACATCGGCGAAGTGCTGATCGACAGCGTTGAAGCCCAGGACGAAGCCCTGACCTTCATCCGCCAGGTGATGCCGCAGTACGCCAGCAAGATCAAGCTGTACGAAGACAGCGTGCCACTGTTCAACCGTTTCCAGATCGAAAGCCAGATCGAGACCGCCTTCCAGCGCGTAGTCGAACTGCCTTCCGGCGGCTCCATCGTGATCGACCCGACCGAAGCCCTGGTGTCCATCGACATCAACTCGGCACGTGCGACCAAAGGCAGCGACATCGAAGAAACTGCCCTGCAGACCAACCTGGAAGCGGCTGAAGAAATCGCCCGCCAGCTACGCCTGCGTGACATCGGCGGCCTGATCGTGATCGACTTCATCGACATGACCCCTGCCAAGAACCAGCGCGCCGTGGAAGAGAAAGTCCGCGAATGCCTGGAAGCTGACCGCGCTCGCGTGCAAGTCGGCCGCATCTCGCGCTTCGGCCTGCTGGAAATGTCCCGTCAGCGCCTGCGTCCATCCCTGGGCGAGAGCAGCGGCATCGTCTGCCCGCGTTGCAACGGCACCGGCATCATCCGTGACGTTGAATCGCTGTCCCTGGCGATCCTGCGCCTGATCGAAGAAGAAGCCCTGAAAGACCGCACCGCCGAAGTACGCGCACAAGTGCCGATTCCGGTTGCCGCCTTCCTGCTCAACGAAAAACGCAACTCGATTACCAAAATCGAACTGCGCACCCGTGCCCGTATCGTCATCCTGCCGAACGATCACCTCGAAACGCCGCACTTCGAAGTTCAGCGCCTGCGTGATGACAGCCCGGAAGCCCACAGCGGCCAGTCCAGCTATGAAATCGCCGCAGCTGCTGCCGAAGTCGAAGAAGTCCAGCCAGCCGCTGCGACCCGCACCCTGGTTCGCCAGGAAGCGGCCGTCAAGACTGCGCCGGCCCGCGCCAACGCACCGGTACCGACCGAAGCCGCCGCCCCGGTTGCCGCGCCAGCCGCCCTGCCTGAGCCAAGCCTGTTCAAGGGCCTGGTGAAGTCGCTGGTCAGCCTGTTCGCCACCAAGGAAGAGCCTGCTGCCCCGGTTGTGGTTGAAAAACCTGCCGCCGAGCGCCCGGCGCGCAACGAAGAACGTCGCAACGGTCGCCAGCAGAGCCGTAACCGCAACGGCCGCCGTGACGAAGAGCGCAAGCCTCGCGAAGAACGTGCTCCGCGTGAAGAACGGGCACCACGTGAAGAGCGTGCGCCTCGCGAAGCCCGTGAAGACACCCCGACCGTAGCTCGTGAAGAACGTGCACCGCGTGAAGAACGCGCCCCACGTACCCCACGCGCTCCACGTGAAGATCGTAAGCCGCGTGGCGAGCGTGAAGAACGCGTGCGTGAACTGCGCGAACCTCTGGACGCGGCACCTGCCGCTGCCGCTGCCGCAGCCGTTGCCACCGAAGAACGCCCGGCCCGCCAGCCGCGTGAAGAGCGCGCACCACGCGAAGAGCGCCAACCGCGCCCGCCACGTGAAGAGCGTCAACCACGCGCCGAGCAAGCCGCTGCCGCCAGCGAAGAAGAAGTACTGACCGGCGAAGAGCAACTGCAGGAAGACGGCCAGGACAACGCCGAAGGCGATCGTCCACGCCGCCGCTCCCGTGGTCAGCGTCGTCGCAGCAACCGTCGTGAGCGTCAGCGTGATGCCAACGGCAACGTAATCGAAGGTTCGGAAGAAACCGGCGAAAACGCAGAAGCTGCCCACAACGAACCAACAGGCGCCGAACTGGCTGCCGGTTTGGCCGTTACCGCTGCCGTTGCCAGCTCGGTCATCAGCGCACCTGCTGAAGCTCAGGCTCACGAGCAAGCCGAACGCGCTACCGCCGCTGTCGAAGACACCGTTGCAGTAGAAGCGCCAGTGGCCGAGACCCCAGCGGTTGAAGCGCCGGCTGTTGAAGCGCCAATCGTTGAAGCCACGACCCCTGTCGAAGCCCCAGTGGTTGCGGAAGTGGAAGTCGCACCGGTTCGCGATGCACAGCCGGAAACCGACGTGGTTGCCGTTGAACCAGCTCCATTGGCTGAGCCTCAGCCAGTAGTCGAAGCGGCTGTAGAAGCTCCGGTGGTCGAAGAAGCTGCCCCGGCTGTGCGTGAAGTTCGCGAAGAACAGGCCGCCTTCCAGTGGACTGCCGAACCTGCCGCACCGGTTGAAGCGCCAGCACCTGCCCCTGTGGCAGAAGAAGCACCGGCACCGGTTGCCGAAGTCGTCGCCGAGCCAGCCCCAGTGGTTGAGCCGACGCCGGTTGTGGAGCCTGCGCCCGTGGTTGAAGTTGAAGCCCCGGTGGTTGCCGAAGTGGCCGCCCCTGTAGTTGAAGCTGCACCTGCCAGCGCCCTCACCGAAAATGGCCGTGCGCCGAACGACCCACGTGAAGTGCGTCGTCGCCGCAAGGAAGCCGAAGCAGCTGCCGCAGCGGCTGCCCAGGCGGTAGAGCACAAGGCCGTGGAAGAAGAGCCTAAACCCCTCGTCTGATTCCATCCGCCACTAAAAAGCCCCGCCTGAGCAATCAGGCGGGGCTTTTTTTTGCAAAAGATTCGAACACACGGCTGTTCAAGTGCGGGAGGGGCTTGCCCTAATGCCTGTAGGAGCGCTCGACGCTGAAACTCAACCGTTGCGGCACGTCCACATCCCATAGCACCCCAGGATCATCCACCTGTACGCCCCGCACCTGTGCTTGTGCAAACAAAGGCTTCGCGCCACGGTCCCCGGTCAACGCCATCAATGCAGGCCCGAATACACGACCAAAAGCCACCGGATGCCCATACTGCCCGGCATGCACAGGTACTGTGATGTTTTCCGGATCGGCCAGCACACGCTCGATCGTCGCGGATCGAATAAACGGCATATCACCCAGCACCACTAGCCAGCCATCCGCCGAGGCGCTGGCCGCAACGGCGGCGGCAATGCTGTCGCCCATACCGGCCGATTCCAACAGCAGGACCTTGCAACCGTGCGCGTCAGCTAAACGAATCACCTCAAGGCGCTCCGGTGAGGTCACCACCCAGCGTTCAACAAGCGTCGCGGGCAGGTTAACCAGCACCTGCTCGATGACCGGCCGGATAACGCCATCCAGCCCCACGCAAGCAGCCAGTAACTTGTCTTGATCCGCCCCGGCTTCGGCGCGAAAGCGACTGCCCTGCCCCGCTGCCAACACAATCGCTGTAACGGTCACTGCGCCGCTACCGCCAGAGGTTTTTTCTGCATCGGTGCCACGCCGTTCTTGATCGCGACAATTTCCGCCATCAACGACAGGGCAATCTCCGCCGGTGTATGGCTGCCGATATGCAAACCAATCGGCCCGTGCAAGCGCGCAATCGCATCCGCCGACAAGCCCAGCGCCGCCAGGTTCTCCCGGCGCTTCTGGGTATTGACCCGCGAACCCAGGGCGCCGATATAGAACGCCGTGGAGTTCAGCGCCGTCAGCAACGCCATGTCATCCAGCCGTGGATCGTGGGTCAGGCAGACAATAGCCGTGCGCTCATCGGTGTGAATATTCAACACCGCCTCGTCGGGCATGCCCGGCACAAAGCGGCCATGCTGATCTTCCCAACCGTAGACGAACTCTTCGCGGGGGTCGCAGATCAGCACTTCGAAATCCAGCAGGCGCGCCATTTCCGCTACGTAACGCGACAGCTGCCCGGCACCGATCAACAGCAGGCGCCAGCGCGGACCGTAGATGGCGCGCAAGTGTTCGCCGTCGAAACTTACCACGTCGGTCTTGCTGGCGGCGCTCAAGGTCACTTCGCCGGTGGCCAGGTTCAGCTCGCGAGCGACAATCTGATGATCTTCACAACGCGCCAGCAGCGCTTCGACCCACCCCCACTCTTCCACGCGCTCCTCGGTGAGCCGCAGGGTGCCGCCGCAGGGCAGGCCAAAACGTGCCGCCTCATCGCGTGTGACGCCGTAGGTCACCAACTGCACGGGCGGGCCGTCAGCAGGCAAGCGGCCGTCTTGCAGGCGCGCGATCAAGTCATCCTCGATGCAACCGCCCGACACCGAGCCAATCACCACGCCATCACCGCGCAGGGCCAACATTGCGCCCGGCGGGCGCGGCGCACTGCCCCAGGTTTGCACCACGCTGTACAACATCACGCGCTGCCCGGCGCGACGCCATTGCAGCACGCTGCGCAGGACGTTCAGATCCACACTGTCCATCAGGCCTCCGGTAAGTACTGTCGCGTTCACTGTAAACCAAAAATATCCGTTGTATCCCGCCAGAAACGCAAACGCCCCGAACCAGTCGGGGCGTTTACGGATAGCGTTGGCGTCAGTTCACGCCAGCAGCCACTTACTTGACGACAGGCGCCGGGCCTTCAGCCACGCCCAGGTCATCGAGCTCGCGGGTTTCGGAGATACCGGTACCGCCAGACGCCAGCTCGCTTTGCAGCTTGTCGGTGTCCAGCTCCTTGACCCACTTGGCCACAACGATGGTGGCAACTGCGTTACCCACCAGGTTGGTCAGGGCACGGGCTTCGGACATGAAGCGGTCGATACCCAGGATCAGCGCCAGGCCGGCAACCGGCAGGTGGCCAACGGCCGACAAGGTGGCGGCCAGTACGATGAAGCCCGAACCGGTCACGCCAGCCGCGCCTTTGGACGACAGCAGCAACACCAGCAGCAGGGTGATCTGGTGAGTGATGTCCATGTGGGTGTCGGTCGCCTGGGCGATGAACACGGCCGCCATGGTCAGGTAGATCGACGTACCGTCGAGGTTGAAGGAGTAACCGGTTGGAATAACCAGGCCGACCACGGACTTCTTCGCGCCCAGGCGTTCCATCTTGATCAGCATACGCGGCAGTGCGGATTCCGAAGACGAGGTGCCCAGTACGATCAGCAGTTCTTCACGGATGTAGCGGATCAGCTTCAACACACTGAAACCGTGAGCGCGGCAGATAGCGCCCAGCACCAGCACCACGAACAGGATGCAGGTGATGTAGAAGCAGATCATCAACTGGCCCAACTGCACCAGGGAACCGACACCGTAGGCGCCGATGGTGAACGCCATGGCGCCCAGGGCACCGATTGGCGCGAGCTTCATGATCATGTTGATGATGTTGAACATCACGTGGGCGAAGCGATCGATGAAGTCCAGCACCGGCTTGCCGTAGGCACCCAGGCGGTGCAGGGCGAAACCGAAGATCACCGAGAACATCAGCACTTGCAGGATGTCGCCGTTGGCGAAGGCGCCGACGATGGTGTTAGGGATGACGTTGAGGATAAAGCCGACGATGCTCTGGTCTTTACCGGCGGTGACGTAGGCCGCCACTTTGGAAGCATCCAGGGTTGCAACATCGATATGCATGCCGGCCCCCGGCTGCACCACGTTAACCACGACCAAGCCAATCAGCAGGGCGATGGTGGAAACGATTTCGAAGTACAGCAGCGCGTAGCCGCCGGTCTTGCCTACCGATTTCATGCTTTGCATGCCAGCGATACCGCTGACCACGGTGCAGAAGATGATCGGGGCGATGACCATTTTGATCAGCTTGATAAAGCCGTCACCCAGTGGCTTGAGGGCCACGCCGGTCTGCGGGTAGAAGTGGCCGAGCAAGATACCGATAACGATTGCGACGATCACCTGGAAATACAGGGATTTGTAGATTGGCTGACGAGTCGTCATTGCAAAGTTCCTCAATCGTCCCGTGTGGCAAATATCCGCCATTGCCCACGGCACTTGAATTGCGAACCCTCCTGCACTGGAGGGATTTGTTGTTTGCGAAGCCTGTAGGAACAAGCCTGCGCTGTAATCCTTATCGCAAACAGCGTGCCACTTCGCTTAAACGCGCTGAAGGCCTTTAGACATCAGGGCTTGGGGTTTACGGGCGACTCTGGGACGTGCAGCAGGGTGGCGGATTTCCGCCCACTCATCCTGTCTCGTCCTACAATTTGGCGGATATCCGCCTTGTCGCCCCGCCGGGTGATGGCTACCATCCGCCACTCCATGGACGAGGCCCTTGCATGCGTGAACGTACCATCGCCAGCCATTACGCCCGAGCGGCCCTCGGCGGTGCGCGCCGGGCCGGTTTTGACTACTCGGGGGTGTTGCAGCAGGTGGGCATCACCCCGGAACTGCTGACCGAGCCCCGCGCCCGCATCGCTCCGGAGCAATTTACCCGGTTATTGCAAATGCTCTGGCTGGGGCTGGATGACGAATACCTGGGGTTTGCCGAAGGGCCGAGCAAACGTGGCACCTTCGCCATGATGTGCCACGCGCTGATCCATTGCCGCACGCTGGAGAAGGCGCTGGAGCGCGGCTTATTGTTTTATAGCCTGTTCCCGCAAGGCCCCCGCTGGCAGCTGACCAAAGAAGGCGACATGGCGCGCCTGAGCCTGGACGACTCGCAACTATGGGATCCGGACCACTTCCTCAGTGAATGCCTGCTGGTGATCTGGCATCGCCTGGGCAGTTGGTTGATCGGCCAGCGTATCCGGCTGCAGCAGGCCACCTTCAGTTACCCGATGCCGGCCCATGCCGGTGAATACGACCTGCTGTTCCCCTGCCCTCAGGTGTTCGGTGCGCCGACCAGCAGCCTGGTGTTTCCCAGCCGCTACTTGAGCCTGCCGCTGTTGCAGGACGAACGCACCCTCAAGCACTTCTTGCAGCGCTCCCCTGCCGACTTGTTGTCCCGGCCGGATGAAGGCGACAGCCTGAGCAGCCAGTTGCGCCGCTTGCTGAGCCGCGACCGCACGCCCTGGCCAGACCTGGAAGCCGTTGCCCAGCACCTGCACATCAGCCCACAGACCCTGCGCCGCCACCTGCGCGAAGAAGGCACGAGTTTTCAGGCATTGAAGGATGAGCTACGCCGGGATATCGCCATTTACCACTTGGGGCGGGCGGATTTGTCTTTGCAGGAGATCGCCGAGCAGTTGGGGTTTTCCGAACCGTCGGCGTTTCATCGGGCGTTCAAGAAGTGGACGGGGTTGACGCCGGGGGCCTACAGAGCGCAGGAGAGTTAGAGGTGTATTGGCTGGGAGGGCCTCATCGCAGGCAAGCCAGCTCCCACATTTGAATGCAGTCACACATCCAATTGTGTAAACCCGATCAACTGTGGGAGCTGGCTTGCCTGCGATGAGGCCACTGCAGATCACAAGGCAGGAAAGTGAATCCTGAACGCCGCCCCACCCAACGCTGAATCCCCAAGCGTCAACCGCGCGTGATAGCTTTCAATGATGTCCTTGACCACCGCCAGCCCGATCCCCTGCCCCGGGTGCTGGCGGTCGAGCCGTTCGCCGCGTTGCAGGATCCGTGCGCGCTGGTCCGGTGGTACGCCAGGGCCGTCATCTTCGATACACAGCTCGATACCATCGAGATTTTCCAGCAGGCTGATACGCACTTGCTTGAGGCACAGGCGGTAGGCGTTTTCCAGCAGGTTGCCGAGCATCTCCAGCAAGGCGCCTTTTTCGATGGGCACCTCACAGCCCTGGGGCAGATCAAAGGTCACGGTGACCCGCTTGTCGCGATAAACCTTTTCCAATGTATCGCACAGGCTTTGCACCACCGGTTCCAGGCGTACCTGGTGGCGCACCAGGCCGCTTTTACGCAGGCTGGCACGCTGCAACTGGTAACCGATCTGCTGGCTCATGCGTTCGATCTGCGATTGCAATACCCACGCCTGGCTACGTTCTTCCGGGCGCTGGGCCATGTCTTCACTCACGCCCTGCAACACCGCCAACGGGGTTTTCAGGCTGTGGGCCAAGTCATCGAGGGAGTCGCGGTAGCGCGCACGCTGTTCGCGCTCGCTGTGCAGCAAGCGGTTCAGGGAGCCGGTCAGGCGCAGCAGTTCGCGGGGGTGTTCTTCGCTGAGGCTTTCGCGGGTGCCGCCTTCGATCTGGTCGAGCTCATGGCTCAGGCGCCGCAGGGCTTGCAGGCCCCAGGTCAGGCCCAGCCACAACAACGTCAACAACACCAGCAAGGCCGCGCCAAACCCGAGGTAGAGGTTTTCACGCAGGCCTTCGAGGGTCAGCTGGTATTCGCGTACCGGCTGCAGGGCGACAATGCTGAACGCCGCGCTCTTGCCTCCCAGCAGCCGGACCTCGACGTCATACACAAAGAATTCCTGGCCATTGGCCTCGCGAATCCGCGCAAACTCGTTGCCCCGCCCGTCGTAGCGCGGTTTGTAGTTGATGTTTTCTTCCTGGGTCGCCCGCGAGCGCCATACCAGATGGCCTTCACGGTCGTAGATATAGCCCAGCAGCCGACTGTCGGTGAGGTTGAAACGCTCATCGGGCAACTGCGCCGGCATCAGCAGGCGGTTATTGTCGACCCGCGCCGCGGAAATCAGAGTGGTCACATCCGACGCCAGACGCTGTTCGATGGAATCCTGCAGCGCCAGGCTAAATGCGCCTTGCATGGCCGGCAACAAGCCGAGCATAAACAGCACGGCCAGGGTGGCGGCCGCCAGCATCAGGCGCACACGTAGCGAACGAATCAACGGCAGCGCTCATTGAACAGGTAGCCCAGGCCACGCACGGTGTCGATCGGCTTGAACCCGGCCGGCCCTTCCAGCTTGCGGCGCAGGCGGCCGACCAGCACTTCGATCACGTTTGGATCGCGCTCGTCGTCATCCGGGTACAGCTGTTCCATCAAGCGGTCCTTGGCGACCACCTGTTGATGGTGGCGCATCAAGTATTCGAGGATCCGATACTCATAGGCGGTCAGCGCCAAGGGTTGCTCGTCCAGGGAGGCTTGCTTGCGGTTGAGGTCCAGCAGCAGCGGCCCGGCAACAATAGTCGATTGGGTAAACCCGCTGGAGCGACGCAGCAAGGCGTTCATGCGCGCCTCCAGCTCTTCGAACTGGAACGGCTTGACCACGTAGTCGTCGGCCCCGGCCGCCAGGCCTTCAACCTTGTCCTGCCAGTTGCCGCGGGCGGTCAGGATCAGGATCGGGAAGGTCTTGGTCTGGGTGCGCAACTGGCGAATCAGGTCCAGGCCGCCCATACCGGGCAGGCCAAGGTCGATGATCGCCAGGTCATGGTTGAATTGGCCGGTCTGGTACAGGGCTTCTTCGGCATTGGCCACGGCTTCGACCACATGCCCGCTGTCGGTCAGGCGGGTAAACAGGTGATGACGCAGCAGCGCCTCATCTTCCACCACCAGCAATTTCATAAGGTTCTCCACTGCAATTCAACTAGCCGACAGGGGGATATCATAGCGGCCCTGCAGCTCTTGGGGGCGCAGTTTTATGCCATTGTAGTGGCCGGTCAGGTGCGTGTAGCCGCTGCGATAGTCCGGTTGCGCAGAGGTAGCGCCCAGGGCCTGGCCCCACGGCGCGGCCTGAGTGCCAGCATCTTCGAAGCTGACACGATGGATCAGGTTGCTGGATTTTTTGGTTTTCTCGCTGCCAAAGGCCGCAAAGGCGCCATCGGACGCCTGCACGCCGGCAGTGGCGCCGAGCATGGTCAAGGCCAACATCAGCTTTTTGATCGCAGTCATGGTGGTTACCTCATACGCGTTTAGGCTGTGGGGTCCAGACTACGCAGGCGCCCCTGAACTCCCCCTGAACAGGCTCTGAACCGCAGCTGAACTGCACCGGACTATCCACTGGCCCGCCAACTCGGCAAAATACCGCACATGACGCCCCTACCCGCTTGCTGCACCCCACTCGATGATCATTGGCCGTTGCCGGTTTCTTTGCCGGGCACGGTGTTTTTGAGCACGCGATTCGACCCGGCTCTATTGAACCCCGGCGATTTCCAGCGCTGCGATGTGCCACCGCCCGCGAGCATCCAACGCTCGGTCGCCAAGCGCCAGGCGGAATTTCTCGCCGGTCGCCTGTGCGCCCGCGAAGCGCTGCAACGACTCGATCATCTGCCCTGCATCCCGGCCATCGGTGAAGACCGCGCCCCGGTCTGGCCAGGGCATATCAGTGGCTCCATCACCCACAGCACCGGGCATGCTGCGGCGATTGTCGGGCACAAGGCGCAATGGCGCGGGCTGGGCATGGACCTGGAGAACCTGCTCGCAGTGGAACGGGCCGAACGCCTGGCCGGGGAAATTTTGACGGCCGATGAGCTCCAGCGCATGGCCGCCCTGCCCCGTGAGCAACACGCCTTGCTGGTGACGCTGACGTTTTCGGTGAAGGAAAGCCTGTTCAAGGCGCTCTATCCGATCGTGCACAAGCGCTTTTATTTCGAGCATGCCGAGGTGTTGGAATGGTCAGCGGCTGGGGGGGTGCGGTTGCGGTTGCTGACCGATCTTTCGGAAGAATGGAAGCATGGCAAAGAGCTGGAAGGGCAGTTTGTGGTGCAAAGCGAGCAGTTGTTGAGCCTGGTGGCTATCGCAATGTAGGAGCGAGCTTGCTCGCGAAAAACTCGCAGGCGCTGCGTTCATTCAGGAAGCACTCGTTATCGTTGACGTTTTTCGCGAGCAAGCTCGCTCCTACAGTTAGGGAGTCAGGGCTTATCTTGATCCCTGGGCCAGCTCAGGCTGAAGCATGCCCCGCCCAGGTTGTTACTCTTGCTGATCAACGCCCGCCCGCCGTGCCAATAGATAATCCGCCGCACGATCGACAAGCCCAGGCCATGCCCGCCAGAGGCGCGGGTACGGCTGTCATCCAAGCGCAGGAACGGCGTGAAGATCCGCTCCCAGGCGCTTTCCGGCACACCGGGGCCGTCGTCTTCCACATCGATGCGACAGCGCACCTGCCCTACCTGATAACTGATGAGCACCTGGCCTCTGGCGTGGCGCATGGCGTTACTCACCAGATTTTGCAGGGCGCGGTGCAGGTAGCGCGGTTCAGCGTCGACCCAGGCGTCATCCCAATGTGCCGAGGACAGGCAAATACCCCGGGTGACGGTGACCTGCGGGCGCAATGGCGATAATTCGCCAATCACCTGGTCGAGCAATGCATTAAGGTCCACGCGCTGGAAATTCAGCTCCGGCGCACCCTGCTCCAAGCGGGCATAAGTGAGCATCTCGTCCACCAGGCCATCGAGGTCCTGGATATCGCCATCCATACCCTCCAGGTATTTGCGCCGCGCCTCGGGCGTGGCGGCGTCACCGATCATCTCCAGGCCAAAACGCAGGCGCGCGACTGGCGTGCGCAGCTCGTGGGAGACCGCGCGCACCAGCTCGCGCTGAATCGCCAGCAATTGCTGCAGGTGTTCGGCCATGCCATTGAAGGCTGCCGCCAGCCGCCCGACCGAGTCGGCACCGCGGGCAGGCACGCGCACTTCCAGATTGCCCTTGGCGATACGCGTGGCCGCCGCCTCCAGGCCTTTGAGCCGGCGCTCAAGTTGTCGCACCAGCAGATAGACGATCAAGCCGATCAGGGTCAGGCCAATCAAGGTGATCAGGATCAGCCACTGCGCCGGGTACGGGTTCATCTGGTACAGCGGGCCGATCTCCAGTACCCACGGGGTGCCGACCATGCCGGCAAACACGCGAATCGAATCGCCGCCCTTGCCCAGCGCCATCACCGTATCGCCCTCCGCCACGCGACGACGCTGGTCGTCGTCCATGTCGGCCTGGTCAAGGGCCGTCAAGTGCATTTCAAAACCAAAACCCTTGGCGTGCTTGATGTCGGCCAGGCGCTGAGGCTGTTCGGCCACCGGGAAACGCACCAGTTCGTCGGCCAGCAGGTAAATAGTCGCACGGGCCAATTGCTCGCTGATCTGCTGCACTTCGCCGGTAAGCACCAATTGCTCTTGCTCGCTGACCAACCGCAGCACCCGCGCCGCATGAGGCCCGGTCTGTTCCACCAGGACCTGGCCGCGTTGCAGGCGGTTGCGCTGGCCCAGGTCCAATTGCGCCTCGGTGAATGTGCGCAGCTCCAGCGGAATACCGAGCAAACGCTCCCACACCGCCAAGGCGCGCTGCCGTTCAATGGCGCTCATGGGTTGCAGGTTATCGCCCATCAACGCAAAGGTGCCGTGGGCCAGGCGCTCACGGTACTGGCCGCTGCGCACGTCATTAAGCAGGTGCAGTGCCAGGGCGCCGAGTAACGCCACCAGGATCAGCGCCGCGCACATGCCGCCGTAGATGCGCAAGAAGATCGAGTTCACAGCGGCATATCGGCAGCAGCTTCGGGGACGAACAGGTAGCCTTTGCTGCGAATGGTCTTGATCAGGCGTGGGTGGATCGGATCGTCGCCGATCTTTGGCCGAATGCGCGAGATACGCACGTCAATGGAACGATCCTGGCCGTCATAACCGATACCGCGCAGAGCTATGAAGATTTCTTCGCGGGACAGGATGCGCCCGGCGTTCGCAACCAGCAGCCACAGCAGGTCGAACTCAGCGCTGGTCAGTTCGATGCTGCCCTCATGCAACCAGGCTTCGCGCAAGGCATTGTCCACCACCAGCGGACCAAACTGCAGGCGGCGCTGGTTTTCCACTGCAACGGGCAACACCGGTTCGCTGCGACGCAGCAGCGCCTGGATACGCGCCAGCAACAAACGCGGGCGCACGGGTTTGCACACATAGTCGTCGGCGCCCATGTCCAAGCCCAGCACTTGGTCCATGTCGTCGGTGCGCGCGGTGAGCATCAGGATCACGCCGTCATAACGCTCGCGCACCTTGCGGCAGATGCTCAGGCCGTCTTCGCCGGGCAGCATCAGGTCGAGGATCACCAGGTCGGGCTGCTCTGCGATGATGCGCGCCGCGGCCTTGGCACCATCGCCTTCCACCGACACACGCAGGCCGTTGCTTTCCAGGTACTCACGGGTCAACTCGGCGAGTCGCTCGTCGTCCTCGACGATCAGTATCTGCCAGGCTTCTTGCTCCATGCGCTACCTCGGTTCTCTATTGTAGGAGCGAGCTTGCTCGCGAAGAACGCAAGGGCACCGCATTTATCCAGGGTTGCTGCATTATCGTTGACGATGTTCGCGAGCAAGCTCGCTCCTACAGTTGTCATATGGAGCAAGCACGCTATCGCCCAGATCAAGGCCGATTGTAGCCATGCACCGGCCCTTGAACACAAGCCGGGAAATCCATTCGGTCATGGCGATTTTTTGTGGTAGGGTTCGCGCCCTCAAAATTCCCGCCAGCGGTTTCTACCCGGGAATATTCGGTGACAAACGGCGTAATCCAGTAGTAATGCGGCCTACACGGGTGTTCCATGATTCATACACATTTTACCCACAGCGTTATCCACAGGTAGTGCGTTGCTAAGCCCCCGAAAACGCATTATCTTGTACCTCGGCGCTAAAAAAACCCTACATGTAGGGTTTTCAGCGAAAAGACCAAACACAGATCAGACAAGAAACTCAAGCGCTTTCTTGCTCGTGCTTGGTTGAACCAAAGCATTTTTTGAAAGCCCAAACCGCGCACGCGGATGGCAACCGTTTTCCAGCCCGATTGGCAGAAAACGGTACGGGTGTTGCAGGGCTTGAATGGGGCCACTGTCACCCACCAGGAATACGGCTAAGGGCTCCCCGGCCCCGAACCAAAGACTTCGGCATGGAAGCGGCGCGATGAGCTCCCTTCCTCCTGTCCCGAAGTTGTTATGCCAGGCCCAGGCCTGCTGTAAGTGCTTCAGGACGGAACGGTGGGCACCGTGATGGTGCCCAAATAAATATAGAATGTGGAGACACCCCCTCATGCAAACCGACACAACTCGCGAGAACCCGCAAGGCTCCGTGCCGCAGGCCGCTGATTCGAACCTGGATCTGTCCGCCACTGCACCTGGCCAACTGCGTGTGATCAAGCGTAACGGCACTGTCGTTCCTTATACCGATGACAAAATCACCGTCGCCATCACCAAAGCGTTTCTTGCAGTTGAAGGCGGCACCGCAGCCGCTTCGTCGCGCATCCACGACACCGTTGCCCGCCTGACCGAACAGGTCACCGCGACGTTCAAGCGTCGCATGCCATCGGGCGGCACCATCCACATCGAAGAAATCCAGGACCAGGTTGAACTGGCCCTGATGCGTGCCGGCGAGCAGAAAGTAGCCCGCGACTACGTGATCTACCGTGATTCGCGCGCCAAGGAACGTGCCGTACGCTCCCCGGCCGAAGAAGCCGCCGTACAAGCGCACCCGTCGATCCGCATCACCCTGGCCGACGGCAGCTTCGCACCGCTGGACCTGGGCCGCCTGAACACCATCATCACCGAGGCCTGCGAAGGCCTGGAAGAAGTCGACGGTGACCTGATCCAGCGCGAAACCCTGAAGAACCTGTACGACGGCGTAGCCCTGACCGACGTCAACACCGCTCTGGTGATGACCGCCCGTACCCTGGTAGAGCGTGAGCCGAACTACTCGTTCGTAACCGCCCGCCTGCTGATGGACACCCTGCGTGCCGAAGGCCTGGGCTTCCTGAAAGTCGCCGACAGCGCCACTCACCACGAGATGGCCGACCTGTACGCCAAGGCCCTGCCGGCCTATATCGCCAAAGGTATCGAATTCGAATTGCTGAACCCGATCCTGGCCACCTTCGACCTGGAAAAACTCGGCAAGGCGATCAACCACGAGCGTGACCAGCAGTTCACCTACCTGGGCCTGCAAACCCTGTACGACCGTTACTTCATCCACAAGGACGGTATCCGCTTCGAACTGCCGCAAGTGTTCTTCATGCGCGTGGCCATGGGCCTGGCGATCGAAGAGAAGAACAAAGAAGACCGTGCCATCGAGTTCTACAACCTGCTGTCGTCCTTCGACTACATGTCGTCGACCCCGACCCTGTTCAACGCAGGCACCCTGCGTCCTCAGTTGTCGAGCTGCTACCTGACCACCGTGCCGGATGACCTGTCGGGCATCTACCACGCGATCCACGACAACGCCATGCTGTCCAAATTCGCCGGTGGCCTGGGCAACGACTGGACCCCGGTGCGGGCACTGGGTTCGTACATCAAGGGCACCAACGGCAAGTCCCAGGGCGTCGTACCCTTCCTGAAAGTGGTGAACGACACCGCCGTTGCCGTGAACCAGGGTGGCAAGCGCAAAGGCGCTGTATGTGCCTACCTGGAAACCTGGCACATGGACATTGAAGAGTTCATCGAGCTGCGCAAGAACACCGGTGATGACCGTCGTCGTACCCACGACATGAACACCGCCAACTGGATCCCTGACCTGTTCATGAAGCGCGTCTTCGATGACGGCAAGTGGACCCTGTTCTCGCCATCCGAAGTGCCAGACCTGCACGACCTGACCGGCAAGGCCTTCGAAGAGCGCTACGAGTACTACGAAGCCCTCACCGAGTACCCAGGCAAGGTCAAGCTGTTCAAGACCATCCAGGCCAAAGACCTGTGGCGCAAAATGCTGTCCATGCTGTTCGAAACCGGCCACCCATGGCTGACCTTCAAGGACCCATGCAACCTGCGCAGCCCGCAGCAGCACGTGGGCGTGGTCCACAGCTCGAACCTGTGCACCGAGATCACCTTGAACACCAACAAGGACGAGATCGCCGTTTGCAACCTGGGCTCGATCAACCTGCCGAACCACATCGTCAACGGCAAGCTGGACACCGCCAAGCTGGAACGCACCGTCAACACCGCCGTACGCATGCTCGATAACGTGATCGACATTAACTACTACTCGGTGCCACAGGCGCAGAACTCCAACTTCAAGCACCGTCCGGTTGGCCTGGGGATCATGGGCTTCCAGGACGCCTTGTACCTGCAGCACATCCCTTACGGTTCCGATGCAGCGGTCGAGTTCGCCGACAAGTCCATGGAAGCGGTCAGCTACTACGCGATCCAGGCTTCCTGCGACCTGGCCGACGAGCGCGGCGCCTACGAGACGTTCCAGGGTTCGCTGTGGTCCAAGGGCATCCTGCCGCTGGACTCGCAACAGATCCTGATCGAGGCCCGTGGCCAGAAGTACATCGACGTTGACCTGAACGAAACCCTGGACTGGGCGCCGGTACGTGCCCGTGTGCAGAAAGGTATTCGTAACTCCAACATCATGGCCATCGCACCGACCGCCACCATCGCCAACATCACTGGCGTGTCGCAGTCGATCGAACCGACCTACCAGAACCTGTATGTGAAATCGAACCTGTCGGGCGAATTCACCGTGATCAACCCGTACCTGGTTCGCGACCTGAAGGCTCGCGGCCTGTGGGACTCGGTCATGATCAACGACCTGAAGTACTACGACGGTTCCGTGCAGCAGATCGAACGCATCCCGCAAGAACTCAAAGAGCTCTATGCAACCGCTTTCGAAGTGGACACCAAGTGGATCGTTGACGCCGCCAGCCGTCGTCAGAAGTGGATCGACCAGGCCCAGTCCCTGAACCTGTACATCGCCGGCGCCTCGGGCAAGAAGCTGGACGTGACCTACCGCATGGCGTGGTACCGTGGCCTGAAAACCACTTACTACCTCCGTGCCCTGGCCGCGACCAGCACCGAGAAGTCGACCATCAACACCGGTAAGCTGAACGCTGTTTCCAGCGGCAACCATGGTGATGATTCGGTACTCGCAGCACCCGCCGGCCCGGCACCTGTGCCAAAGGCCTGCGCGATTGACGAGCCGGATTGCGAAGCTTGCCAATAAGCTGAGCCAGTCCAGGGGGATTGCCCCTCTGGTTTGAAAAAGCCCGATAGACCCCGACTGCATAGGGTTTATCGGGCTTTTTGCTGACCGCCTTAGAGAAACGCGTACGCAATACCCTGCTTCGGCGCGCCACCTCTGCGCCCCCACAACTCCACGCGCCCGTCTATGACCGCCATCGAATGGCGATCGTAGGCCACGACACCGAGCTTGCCGCTCGCCAGCTCACTGCTTGAAGACTGCCTGTAAAGCCCTTTCAACCCCAGCCTATCCAATGCTTCGTGGGGCATTTCGCCGTTGTTCAAACTTTGCATCGCATGAGCGAAGCTTCTTTTTGATTGGCTAGGGTTGTCGTCCAGGCCATTACCTTCCATCTGTGCCCGCTTCGCGCTCGCTGCAAACATGAAGTTGGCATCGGTCAGCATGCCCGGATTGTCACCCTTGAACTGCGCATATCTGGCCGCCTGCTTTAATTCATCCTTGGATAGATTAAGTTCGAAGCCGTCGCGCATCTTCACGTGATAACCGTCTGCCGTCTCTTTTACCTCCTTGAAAACGTCAGTGGGTTTTTGACCAAACTTCATCATTGCGCCCTTTATCGCTGAAACCGTGACGCAATTGCCATCGGGGCCCTGGCTGAATCCACTCCAGATGTTGTCCGGTTTTTTCCCTGGGTTACTTTGATCAGGCTTGTAGTTGAAGTGCTTGGAACCTTCCGTAATCGGCAGATTACTCATGGGCTCGCTGGGCCCGAAATTACCGGGGCTTGGCCTGCCACCACCGCCACCGCCACCACCTGGCGACGGGCCAGGAGAAGGCGGCGAAGGCGTGGGTGATGTATCGTCCGTTTCCGGAAACCATTCATTCATCAGGCGCCGCAGCATCTCCAGCCAGGAGACGTCTGCCTTCTCCATCAACTCCTGCATGATCTCCTTGAACTTTTCATCCCCCAGCTCTTCGCGCTTCTCGTTCAACTTGTCACGAAGGTCTTGAACGGTCTGGCTCTTGGATGTTTTCTCGGCATCCCTCAACTCATTGAGCAGTTGCCTCACCGATTCAGCATCAGAGGACTTGCCTCCCCCGGGTTCATCCGACTGACTTTTGCGTCCGTACAGACCGGCGCTGTAGTTATTCCGAACAAACCAATGGCTACCTGATGGCGCCCCCTCCCACTGCTTGTATATCGCCATGCCTCTCTCCCAATGGTCCATGGGCGACATGCGCCCGTGACCCGTCGGTGGCGCAATGGACGTTGGGCGTTCCAGCAAAAAGGCGAAAGGAAACAAGCGGTAAACTAGTAACGCGCGCACAAAAAAAAGCCCCTCGTTTGAGGGGCTTTTTGTGTGCAGGTATTTGAGTAGCGGTATCAGGTCATCTGAATGATGGTCTGCATGATGGTGCTTTGGGTGGAGATGGTTTTGGCGTTCGCCTGGTAGTTGCTCTGGGCCTTGATCAGGTCCACCAGTTCGTTGGTCAGGTTCACGTTGGAGTTCTCCAGGGAGGTGGCCTTGATCGACCCCAGCGTGCCAGATTCCGGTGCGTCGAAGCCCGGCTGGCCCGACGCGAAGGTCTCTTTCCAGGTTGTACCGCCGGCGGGCTGCAGGCCCTGCTCGTTGTTGAAGCTGGCCAGGGAAATCTGGCCGATGGCCTTGCTCTGCTGGTTACTGAAGGTGGCGAAAAGCACACCACTGCCATCGATCTTCAGGCCGGTGATCTGGCCGGTGGCGTAACCATCTGTGACTGGCGGGTTACGGTAGCTGGCTGAGTTGTACTGGGTGACGGTGCCCATGTTGATGGCGATGCCGTCCTTGTTCGCCGTCGCATCGTTAGCCTTCCATACGCCATCGGTCACCGTGCCAGGTACCCAATCCTTGATGGTCAAGGTGTTACCGGCAACTCCGCCGGTCACGATGCTCTTGAGGTTACCAGCACCATCGAAGCTCAACGTCGACGGCACAGGCGCCTTCACGTCAGCACCGGTACCGGTAGGAGCCGAACCATCAGGATTGCGGCCATCGATCAAGGTGTAGGCCTGCCACTGGTTGGCATCGGTTTTCACCAGGTACTGCACCATCGGGTGCGCGTTGCCCTGGGAGTCGTACAAGGTGGTGCTGTATTGCGTGGTGAAGGTTTCGGACTTGGTTGGATCAAACGGGTTCTTGGACTGATCGATCACCGGCGACGAGGAGTTCAGGTTGCTGGAAGAGTCCACCTTGGTAGACGCCTTCGGTGGCAGGTTCGCCAGGTTCAGCTGCAGGTCAACCAGACCGCCTTTGGTGATTTTGCCATTCTCGTCCGCGGCATAGCCTTGCAGGCGCGAGGTGCCGGTATTGTTGGTGATATAGCCGTCTTTGTCCGCACGGAAGGCACCGCTACGGGTGTATTCCAGCGAGCCGTCGCTGCCCTTCTGCACGAAGAAGCCACCACCCTGGATCGCCATGTCGAGGATGCCGCCACTCCCGTTGACGTCGCCCTGGGTGAACTGCTGGGACACAGCCGCCAGGTTCACACCGTTGCCGATACTGTTCTGGCCGGTGCCCAGCTTGGAAGCCGCGTAGATATCGGCGAACTCCGCACGGGATGACTTGAAGCCAGTGGTCGCGACGTTGGCGATGTTGTTGCCAGTCACGTCCAGTTGTTTGTTGGCCGCATAGAGGCCGCTAAGGCCGATATTAAAAGACATGTTTCTCTCCCTCTGCCGTATATAGCCGGCTCTATGTACCGATGGTCTGAATTTGCGACAGCTTGACGCTGCCCATGCCGCCTGCAAGATTGAGCAGCATTTCGCCGCCGGTCTTGCTCAAGGTCACGCTGGTTACCGTGGCCGGCAGCGAGGTGGCCAGGGCCACCGCGTCACCTTTGTCGTTCTTGGTGGAGGCATTGAAGGTGTAGGTGCCGGCTGGGGCGACCTCACCCTTGTCGTTCTTGCCGTCCCAGATAAAGCTCTGGCTGCCGGCACTCTGCGCGCCCATATCCACGGTGCGCACGACGTTGCCGTCCTTGTCGGTGATCTTGACGGACACGTTGCCCACCGCCGATGGCACCGCCACCGAACCGTTCATGCTCTTGCTGGTATCAACCATGGCTTTGTCGGTCTGGATAATGATCGACCGCCCCACCAGCGACGAAGCCTGCAGCGCTTGCGAAGAGCTGAAGTTGCTGGAGATGTTGTTCACCGAGTCGTTCAGGGTGTTGATGCCTTCCAGGCTGCTGAACTGGGCAAGTTGGGCCACGAACGCGCCGTTGTCCTGGGGCGACAGCGGGTTCTGGTTTTTCAGCTGGGTCACCAGCAACTGCAGGAATGCGTCCTTGCCCAGCGACTGGTTGCCAGTGGCCGCTTTGGAAACATTCGAGACATTGTTCGAAGCGTCCTTGACCTTGGAATTGAACAGGTCCTGGACTGCCGTGTTGTTTGACGTATCAACGATGGCCATTATTTGGCGCCCCTTATCACTGACCCAGGGTCAGGACCTTCTGCATCATGGTTTTGGCGGTGTTCATCATTTCCGCGTTGGTCTGGAACGAGCGACTGGCGGAGATCATGTCAGCCATTTCCTCGACCACGTTGACGTTGGGGTAGTAGACGTAACCCTTTTCGTTCGCAGCCGGATGGTTGGGCTCGTAACGGGCCTCCAGGTTGCTCTGGTCTTCGACCACGCCCAACACCTGCACGCCGGAGCCGGCGGCGTCCTGGTTCTGGAACAACGAATCGCTGCCGCTCGCCTGACCACCCTGGAACATGGTGGCGAACACCGGGTGGCGGGCGCGGTACGTTTGGTCAATGCTCGACGAGACGGTCTCGGCGTTGGCGATGTTACTGGCGACGGTGTTCAAACGCGTGGTCTGCGCGCTCATGCCACTGCCGGCAATATTGAAAACACTGGACAGGGACATGGCTTACTCTCCACGCAGGGCTGACATCAGCCCTTTGAATTTGCTGTTGAGCAGGGTGAAGCTAGCCTGGAAGTTCACCGAGTTTTCGGCGTAGTTCGATTGCTCCAGCTGGGCGTCGACGGTGTTCTGGTCGATCGACGGCTGCATCGGCGTGCGATACAGCAGCGACTCGTCACCCTTGCTCAAGCCTTGCGCTTCGATATGACGGCTGTTGGTCATGTTCAAGGCGAAGGTGCCGTTCTTGGTCTTGTCCTGCTGTGCGGCGAGCACGGCGGAGAAGTCCAGGTCCCGAGCCTTGTAGTTCGGGGTGTCGGCGTTGGCAATATTGTTGGCCAGGACTTCGGCACGCTGGGCGCGGAAGCCCAGGGCTTGTTCGTGGATACCGAGCGCTTTATCGAAACTGATGCTCATGGCGGAAACCTTTAGGCTGACCTGCTGTTCGTTAGCAGGGTTATAGCAAGGTGCATGCCAATCTTGCGGGAGCCCGTATATCAAGGGATTAGAGGGGAGTTGCCAGCGGCTATGCCAGAAAAGCGGCAAGCGATTTCCGCGTAGTGCCATTAAAGCGGCAATGGGGCTTGCCGCTTTCAGTAGGACTGGCACATAACAAATGTGGGAGCGGGCTTGCTCGCGAATGCGGTGGGTCTGCCAATTTATCTCTGGCTGACAGAACGCATTCGCGAGCAAGCCCGCTCCCACATTTTTGATCGCGTGCGGACTACTTGGCCTGGTAGATGATCCCCGGGCTGCATTGCACCATCTGGAAGTGATCCGGCAGGCCGTTCAATGCCTCGGAAGCACCGAGGAACAGATAACCTCCACGCTTGAGCGTGCCATGGATACGCAACAGGATGTCTTTCTTCACTTCAGCCGAGAAATAGATCAGCACGTTGCGGCAGAACACCATGTCGAACTTGCCTAGGCTGGCGTAGCTGTCGAGCAGGTTGAACGAGCGAAATTCGACGCGGTTCTTGATCGGCGCCTTGATCGCCCAACGCCCCGCCCCTTTGGGGTCGAAGTAGCGTTGCAGGCGTTCTTGGGACAAACCTCGGCCCAGGGCCAGGCTGTCGTACTCACCGGTCTTGCAGTTGGTGAGCATGGTGCCGGACAGGTCCGTGGCCACAATTTGCGCACCGGCTTTCAACTGGCCCATGTTGGTCCGCTCGAACTCATCGATGGACATCGAGATCGAGTACGGCTCCTGCCCTGAGGAACAGGCTGCCGACCAGATACGCAGGCGCTGGCCCGGGCTGGCCTTGATGGCTTCGGGCAACACTTTGTTCTTGAGCACTTCAAAGGGATAGGTATCGCGAAACCATAAGGTTTCGTTGGTGGTCATGGCATCGACCACCATTTCCTTGAGCCCGCTGCGCGGCTGCCCCTGGATCCGCTGGACCAACTCACCCAGGGACTTGATGCCCTGCTGTTCCATCAGCTTGTTGAGACGGCTGGATACCAGGTACTGCTTGTTTTCACCGAGCAATATGCCACAGGCTTTTTCCAGGAAGACCCGGAACTGTTCGAAATCCAAATTACCCGTAGACAATGATGCCGCCTCTTAAATCGTGTGACCGCCGGGGGACATCCCCTAGCCGTGATCTGCTGCCTTGATCCGGTCGACTACCCGGGATGCGAGGTCATCAGGACGGAATTTGGCCAGAAAGTCATCCGCACCGACCTTCTTGACCATTGCCTGATTGAATACCCCCGACAATGAAGTATGCAGGATGATATGCAATTTTTGCATGCGTGGATCGTTACGTATTTCAGCCGTGAGCGTATAGCCATCCATTTCCGGCATCTCGATGTCAGAGATCATCATCAAGAATTCTTCTTCGGGCTTCTTGCCTTCGTCCGCCAGCTTGCGCAGGTAATCCAGGGCTTGGCGCCCGTCATTGAGGGCCACCACCTCCACCCCGACGGTTTGCAGGCAACGCGTAACCTGCTTGCGCGCCACGGAAGAGTCGTCCACGGTCAATACGCGCAGCGAAACCGCCTTGTGTGCCGTTTCGGCATCCACCACCCCGACGGAAATAGTTTCCGAGGTGGGCGCCACTTCGGCGAGGATCTTCTCCACGTCGATGATTTCTACCAACTGGTTGTCGACACGCGTCACCGCCGTCAGGTAGTGATCGCGCCCCGTGCCCTTGGGCGGCGGATGGATCTCTTCCCAGTTCATATTGACGATGCGCTCCACCGAGCGCACCAGGAAACCCTGGGTCTTGGTGTTGTATTCGGTGATGATCACGAAAGGGTTCTGGCGATCTTGCAAACCCGCGGCCCCCGTGGCCATTGCCAGGTCAAGAATCGGAATGGTCGCGCCCCGGATGTTGGCCACACCACACACCACCGGACTGGACTTGGGCATGATCGTCAACTTGGGACATTGCAGCACTTCACGCACTTTAAACACGTTGATGCCATACAACTGATTGCCATCCAGGCGGAAAAGCAACAACTCCAGGCGATTCTGCCCTACCAGCTGTGTGCGCTGGTTTACTGAATCCATTACACCTGCCATGCCCAGACTCCTAAATCCTAGGGGTACGACGCGTACCCAACACTAAACGGCACGAGCTTTGCTATTTACTGAGTATGGATATTAAAACGACAGTTTCCCGACACCCTGGCCGCTCACGCTACCGCAGACTGCTCTGCGCCGCGATGGCGCTGCTTGTCTCGGGCCTGGGCGTCACGGCCCGCGCCGACAACGTTACCCTGCCTGATCTACTTATCGGCGTCACCCAAGGCTTTCTTGAGTTCACTGTAGAAGATTATCTGGCGACCACCCAGACACCGGGGCGTTATGAAATCCAAGTCAACCAGTTGGACCCACGCTTGCGCATGCCAATGTGCGACAAGGAATTGACAGCCACTCTGGAAAGCCCCGCCCAGCCTATCGGCCGTGTGACCGTGAAGGTGCGCTGTGAGGGCGCCTCGCCCTGGACGGTATTTGTGCCGGCGCAGGTCAAGCTGTTTCGCGACGTAGTGGTAGTGGCGCGGCCATTGAAGCGCACCGGCATCATCGGCTACGACGATGTGGCGCTGCGCGAGAGGGACATCAGCCTGATCAACCAGGGCTACCTGACGTCACTGGACCAGGCCGTCGGGCAGAAACTCACGCGGCCCGTGGTCACCGACCAAGTCCTTACACTGGTTCATCTGGAACAGGCCGAGGTGATTCGCAAAGGTGACCAGGTGGTGATTTCCGCGAGCAGTGGCGGGCTGAACGTCAGGATGCCGGGCGAGGCGTTGTCCAACGGCGGCATGAGCGAACAGATCCGCGTCAAGAACCTCAACTCCAATCGCGTGATCAAGGCGCGGGTCACGGCGCCAGGCCAGGTGGAGGTAGCGCTATAGATGACTGGAATCAAATGCCAGCTTTTCCTACACTGTGTGCTGGATATTGAGCCGAACAGGTTTATTGTCAATCGAGCCTAAAGTTTGCCCGGGTATGGCCGAAAACATGGCAAGCGTCCAAATACCCAGAGGTTTTTTCAACATGGTCATTGATTTCAGTCGTTTGAATAACGCCCCGGCCTTGCCCGGCAATACGCGCACCGGCGGTGCCAAGGACAGCGTAGAAGCCAAGCCGCAGCCCTTGCCTGCCAAAGCAGAGCAGGCCGCCGCTAGCCAGAGTGGGGAATCGGTACACCTGAGCAATGAGGCTCAACAGTTGCAGAAGGTCACTGACTCGCTGCGCGACCAACCCGTCGTCAATAAAGCCCGCGTGGCCGAGTTGAAACAGGCTATCGCCGATGGCAGCTATAAAGTCGACAGCAACCGTGTAGCCAGCAAGCTGCTCAACTTCGAAGCCGAGCGCTAGGCAAAGGCCTGCGCAGGGCTTTTGGACGCTTAAAACCCAAGGCCAGCCATGCACCACGACGAACATTTGCTCCAACTGATCATTGATGATCTGGCGCCGACGCAACAATTGCTCGAGCTGCTGAAGGAAGAATCCCTGGCCTTATACGGCCGGGATATGCCCTTGCTGGAAGAAATCCTGGCGCGCAAACAGTCGCTGATTGTCTTGCTCGAACAGCACGGCAAGAAACGCAGCGAGATTCTGATCAGCCTGGGCCTGCCTGCCGACCACGATGGCCTGGCACAACTGGCCAGCCACTCTTCAGTCGGCGATCAACTGCTGGCACAGAGCAAAGAACTCAACCATTTGCTCGCCCAGTGCCAGGAAGCCAACCTGCTCAACGGTCAGTCGATCCAGCTTCAGCAAGCCACGACCGCCAATCAGCTGCGCATACTGCATGGCGGAGAGCCTCCGGCCCTGTATAACGCACAAGGCTCCACCTCACGCCTGGTCAAGCCAAGCACCCGCAGCCAAGCCTGACACCGGTTTACAGCGTGACCTATCCAAGGCGCGCTACATACTGGCAAAATGCCGGTTCTTGCGTGTAGTCGTATTTTGCCTGGAGATGGAAGAACCGTGTTCAACGCCCTTAATGCGGAAGATGCACCGCAGCCACCCAAGGTGCTCACCACGCCTCTGGAAATCGCCAGCACGTTGCGGATGCTGCAAGAAAGCCATGACCCGCTGATCATCACTTTCCACGAACGCAGCCAGCGCTTCCAGAGCTACCTAGTGGACATCGACCGGGACAGCAAGACGCTGGTACTGGACGAAATGATTCCCCGTGACGGTGAACGCTATCTTGAGAATGGCGAAGCCTTCCGTATCGAAGGTTTCCATGAGGGCGTGCGGGTTGCCTGGGAAAGCAATGGCACCTTGACCATCAGCGAGAAAGGCGGCCACCGCATCTACAGCGGCAGCCTGCCCGACGAAGTGGTTTACCATCAACGACGCAATGCCTTCCGCGCCGCACTCAAGCTTGCGCAGTTGGTGGACATTCAGTTGGGTGGCGAGAAGCTCAAGGCACCTATCAGCGGTAAGCTGCTGGACATCTCGGCAACCGGCTGCAAATTGCGCTTTGAAGGCGATATCTCCGAGCGCCTGCAGTTGGGCCAGGTTTATGATCGCTTTATTGCTGCCCTGCCCTTTGGCAGCATGACCACCTCCGTGGAACTGCGCTACCTGCACTTCGAAGACAAGATCAACACCACCTTTGCCGGCGTGCGCTTTCACAACATGAGTGGTTTGGTGCAGCGACAGGTGGAACGCTTTGTCTACCAATTGCAGCGTGAAGCTCGGCGCTTCGATAAAGACGACGATCTTTAAGCGTTAGACGCTGAGATAAAAAACGGGCAGATCCTGATGGGATCTGCCCGTTTTTTCGTTCAGGGGCGCGCCCTGCTTAAGTCATGGGGATGTTCGTCCGGGTCTGGTGGCTCGTGCGGTTCTTCGCTCGTTGACTCCTCGGTTTCAGGGACGGGCTCTGGATCAGGTACAGTGACTTGCATCTGCTCCTGCACCACCTGCTCATCCACCCGCGGGTCAAGGGCAGCCACCAAAGGCGAACTGGACATGCTATCGGGCATCGCCACATGATGCAGTGGTGCGTCGTCGACCTGATGCAGGTTGGTTACCGCCTTGGGTCGAATACGCCACACCAGGATCAGCGCACACAGGCTGAAAAACGCGTAGAGCATCTGGCTGCCGAATAGCTTCATTACCACACCGGCCAACAACGGCCCCACGCTGGCGCCGATCCCGTAGGTCACCAGCAACATGGCCGTCAGTGATACCCGACGATCGCCTTCCACATGGTCGTTGGAAAAGGCCACCGCCAGGGGGTAAAGGCAGAACTGCACCAGCGAACAGAAGAAGCCTGCCACGAACAGCACTTCCAGCGGTACCTGGGTCATGATCGCCAACGGCAAGGCCGTTATCGCCAGGCACAAGGCAAAGCAGCGAATCAGCAGCGCGCGGTCATAGCGGTCCGATAACCAGCCCAGCGGCCACTGCACGACCAATCCAGCAAAAATGCAGCTACCCATGAACAGACCGACTTGCTCAGTCGTCAGGCCCTGCTGAGAGGCGTAGAGCGGTGCCAAGCCGTAGAACGAACCGACGATCAACCCAGCGCCCAACACGGTGCTGAGCGACTGTGGCACGCGCTTGATAAAGAAGCGTGGCTCCATCGGGGCCGGGTGCAGTGGGGCCGGGTGAATGCGCCGGGTCATTGCCACCGGGACCAGGCACAGCGCAAAGCACAGCGCCACGAGCATCAACAGCTCAAGCCCAAGATGTGGGTGCATGACCAGGATCAGTTGGCCCAGCACCAACCCAAGGTAGGACGCAATCATGTAGCCGCTGAACACTACGCCGCGCTGCTTGGCGTCCGCCTGCTCATTGAGCCAACTCTCGATGACCATGTACTGGCACATCATTCCCAGGCCCACGATCATCCGCAGCACAATCCAGGCTGGCAGCCAATCAATCAAACCGTGACCCAGCACCGCTGCACCGACGATGCCCGCGCAGGTGGCGTAGGCGCGAATATGCCCGACCCGGGCAATGAGACGGTGCCCGAGCTTGCCGCCCAGCACCAAGCCAAAATAGTTGGCAGCCATCAGCGCACCGACCCACAGGCTGTCGACATTGTCTGCTGCCAGACGCAAAGCCAGATAAGTACTAAGCAGGCCGGAGCCGATCAGCATCATCAAGGAGGCGAAATAAAGGGCTCGAAAAGATTTCCAGATCTGGCGCATCGGCGTTCCGAGCGGCTCCTTGCGGTGAGGGGTAGGGCTATCTGCATGATAGTCCGGGGCGGTTGAATCCGGACAGGCGGCAGGGCCTGTTCCAGGGGATTATTTTGTTTCACAGCTCAGACGCTACGTGGGTGTCTGTGAGGTACATAACCGTGGAGATAAATACACGGCGCACCACCTGTGAACCTTGATAACACGCAAGGTTCGACTGGTATTCGGGTATCTGTACAAAAGGCTTCAATGGAACGCTGTGCAGGCTTTGTAAGTTGGCGTT
>NZ_JAOTNW010000029.1:0-55398 GCF_036346515.1 Pseudomonas sp. AM4(2022) | reverse complement strand
ACGTTCTGAGGTGGCCAACAAAGTTTTTACCACTAAGGCGTTCACACCTCGTTATCAAGCCGCTGATCTCGGTCGTGAGCGCCCGCTGAATAACGCGCCCTTGGATAGCTTTACCAGTGCTCGATCCCATGGGATTGCCACGGCGTTTGTCGAACACTTGGACCTCGACGATCCCGCGATCAAACAGCAGGCCCGTGGGCAAACCGCCTTGGACACGGCGAACGCGCAGTTGAGCGAGTTTTTGTTGAACCTTATCCCGTTCAGGTCCGCCATTGTCAGTTTTCAGAACGGCCAGTACGGTGCGGGCGCATTCGATCTCTTGCTGGATGTTTTCGGCTTTCTTACCACTGGCGCCGCTACCGCCGGAAAACTGCTCAAGGTCGGCCGTTCTGCGTTGTCCACTGGGGTCAAGGCATTGCGGGCGGCCAAGGTCATCGGCGTGGCGGCCATTGACATGCTCAACCCCGTGGGCGGGGTGGGCGATTTGCCCAGGCTGGTGGGTAGCGCTGGTCTCTATGTACTGTCCAAAGGCGTCAAGGCGGTCAACAAGCTCAGAGGCGCCACCGGCAGTTACGACGTGTTGAAGGCGATCAGCAAACAGTACGAGGCTGCCGCAACGGGCACCGTGAAGGTGGCAGGCCAGACGGTGGAGGGGGCCGCGGTGCTCAAGGGCGGCAAGTGGTATTCATTCGATGTCGACGCGATGCGGCCTTATGGCGGCCCGCTCGATGAGTTCAAGGCCGCAACCCAGGCTGTCGACGGTGAGGTGGACACTGCGAGCTTCGAGGGGCTAAGTGAGTTGAGCCATGAGTTGTTCGGGCACTTCAAAGTGCCCGAATCCCAAATCGCAGGGCTCCCACGCAACAGCCAGGGCGTGTATGTAGCCGCCGATGGGCACTCCTCGCACATACGCCATACCGACAGCAACGGTGACACCGCGGTGTATGAGGTGCGCCAGGTGTCTCGCACGGAAGACGGCACCGTACAGGCCCGGGTTTATCACAACAACCGGCAAACCGAGTTGCTGGTCCAGCATGTACAAGGCGACGAATGGCAACGCCTGGGGGCACCCGGTGGCGGGCAGATCACCGCTGAACATTTGCGGGCTTGGGAGCTGTTGCCACGCAGGGAACAGGAAACGCTTACTCCCCGGGGGTTTGCCAAGAAAAATAACCTCCCCATCAAAACCTTTGAGTACTACGTGAAGCCCGGCGGCCAGTTGAGCGATACCGGCGTGATCGTGCGTGATCGCCCTGTTGATACTCCCTTGAAAAAGGTGACCAAAACCCACATCAATGACTGGCAAAGCCTGACACAAGAGAAGCGCAATGCTATGACCATGGATGGGTTTGCTGGTCAGCATCACATTAGTGCTGCTGCGTTCAGAGCGTATGTGCGTGCCGATGGCAGCTTGGGGCCATCCGGTCAAGCCCTGTTGAACAGGGTCACTGGTGTGTCTCATCAAGTCATTACCGATGAGCACTTACGCCAATGGAAAAAGCTCTTGGAAAAACCGGATAATGTAATTACGCCGGAAGCGTTTATACGCCAACACAAACTCAGCCCTAACTCTTGGAAAATCCACGTCAGGTCTGACGGCTCCTTCAAAGAGGAGACTTTGCAGCGCCTCAATTCCGGGGAAAACACGGTACGGCCCCCCGCGCGGCGGCAATCCAAAATGGAGGCAACCCCGCCCATCGAGTTGAATATCCAGATGTCGGGGGCGCGCCAGACGAGGATCACCGCGGCGCATTTAAGAGCTTGGGTGGCGTTACCGCGTGATGAACAGCTGAAAGTGACCCCTGGGGGCTTTGCGCGCCGTCATTTTCTGAACCAGAACACCTTTGAGTACTACGTAAAACCAGATGGGCAACTGAGTGCAACCGGCGTAATAGTGCACGATCGCGCCCCCAATACACCGTTCAATAAGGTTACCCATACACATCTCCTTGCTTGGCAAAACATGTTACAGCGAGATCGGGCGGCCATGACCATGGAGGGATTTGCCGGACATCATCAGCTGAGTCCGAGTACCTTTAAAAACCTTATACGGGCTGATGGTAGCTTGAGGCCAATCGGTGAAGCGCTGCAGAATCAAGCGACCGGCATTCCCTATAACCGGATTACCGACGACCATTTGTGTGATTGGCAAAAGCAATCCGGGCAACCCGGCAACTCAGTTACGCCAGAGAAGTTCATACAGAAACATGGGCTAAATCCAGGTCAGTGGGCAAACTACGTGAGGGCTGACGGCTCGTTTACAGCGCTCGCCTCGCAACGTCTCGGACGGTTACAGCAAGGCATTGAGCCGCGCCCCGTTCCTGAGCAACCGGCTGTGGATACCGCACGAAAACGACCGGCAACAGACCCTTTGGACCCGCCGCAACCCAAGGTCGCGGATATGACCCCGCACGACGGCACGCCACACGGCACAGAGGTCCCAGGCCCGTCTTCGGCAGTCCCGCCCGTGGTGATCAAGGTAGAGCCCAGCGAATTCCCGACATTGCCTCGCCATCACATCGACAACACGCTGCCGATTCTGCAAGACCCGGACAACCCCAGGCTCAGCTTGACCCGGGCACTGGAGGGCCCCATCGACGATATCCGTATCACTCACTGGAATGGCCTGCTCGACGGGCTCGATAACCCCACCAAGCAGCGGGTGTCCGCGCAAATAAAGGCCTCGATCAAAGACTGGCTGCGTACCGAAGGCCAACATCAGCCGCGCTTTGACCAGACCCTGGAGGTGGTCACGGCGCTGGAGGATGGTGGCCCGGCTCGCGGCGCTTCGGTGTGGGCTCGCCGCGACATCGCCCAGTTTGAAGTGCTGGGCCCTTACGCAGGCAAGTACCATGCTACCGAGACGTCATTGTTTCAGGAGCAACGCAAACAAGGCTCGCGGGCGGTGCTCACTTACCTGTTCGGAACCCGCTCGGGCAATCGCTCAGTGAGTGCGCTGCACACCGGCAATACCCTGAGCCTGATCAATACCTCGCAACTGGGCGACGGGCCAGCGTGGAAGGCCAATAACGTTATCTCCATCGCCGTGGGGAAAAACCTGACGTTCTATGTGGCGCTCAATGACATCAAGAAAGGCGATGAGCTATTGGTGGACTATGGCCCGCTGTATAAGCCGGTGCCTGATGTGGCGATCAAGCCGGAGCGTAGTCGCTGAGGCCATGCCCTCGGCATTCTGTGGGAGTGGGCTTGCTCCCACACTTGACTGTGTTTGGCCATGACATTCCCTTGGCATGGCGCTAATCACAAACCTCAGCGATCGCCTAACGGCGGCAAGCGCCGTTTCACCGGGGTTTTCTTCACAATCGCAGTATTGGTTTCGGCATATCCATTGATCCGGTCCAGCAGGCTGTCCAACTGGTCCATGGTGCGCACATGCAGGCGGGCGATGAAGCAGTCCTCGCCGGTGACCTTGTCGCATTCGGTGAACTCAGGGATCGCCTGGATCTGGCGCTCCACTTCCTGCAGTTTGCCGGGCAGGGGGCGGATGCGCACGATGGCTTGCAGCAGGTAGCCGAAGTGTTTGGGGTCGATGTCGACGGTGTAGTGGGTCAGCACGCCGCGTTCTTCCAGGCGCCGCAGGCGTTCGCTGACGCTGGGCGAGGAGAGCCCGGTGATCCCTGCCAGGGCCTTGAGGGACAGCCGCGAGTCGTCCATCAAGGCGGCGATCAATTGCTGGTCGATGGTGTCGATCATGAGGTTTGCCTAATAAGAAAAGGTGAATCCTGGGTTTTGCCTTTTTTAGTCGCTGTAGCCGTGTCGAGCAGATTGCCATAATTGAGCCTCACTTGAGGAGCCTCAATCATGGATACATCAATCCGTCGCGGAACCTGGGAAATGATCGCCGCCATGCTGATTTCCGGCACCATTGGCTGGTTTGTGCTGGTGTCGGGCGTGTCGGTGCTTGAGGTGGTGTTCTGGCGCTGCGTGATTGGCGCGCTGACACTGCTGTTGGTGTGCGCGTTGCTGGGGTATTTGCGCCTGGAGTTACTCAACTGGGCCAAGCTCGGGCTGGCAGTGCTCAGCGGCGTGGCGATCGTCGGTAACTGGCTGTTGCTGTTCGAGTCCTATTCCTCTGCGTCCATCGCGATCAGCACGGCGGTGTACAACGTGCAGCCGTTCATACTGGTGATGCTGGCGGCGGTGTTTCTCGGTGAGAAGATCACCGTGCAAAAAATGGCGTGGCTGAGTGTGGCGTTCCTGGGCATGTTGGCGATCGTGACCGCCCATGGTGAGCAATCTAGCGGCGGGAATTATCTGGCTGGCATTGCCTTGGCTTTGGGCGCGGCATTTTTGTACGCGGTGGCGGCGCTGATCATCAAACGCCTGAAGGACGTACCGCCGCATTTGATGGCGTTGATCCAGGTGACCACCGGCGCCGTGCTGCTGGCGCCGCTGGTGCCCTGGCACAGCTTGCCCGTGTCGACCACTGCCTGGGCGGCACTCGCGACATTGGGAGTGGTGCATACCGGTTTGATGTATGTGTTGCTGTACGGGGCCATTCAGAAGCTACCCACGGCGATGACCGGCGCGTTGTCGTTCATCTACCCGATTGCGGCGATCCTGGTGGACTGGATCGCGTTCGGGCATCGCCTGGGGTGGCTGCAATGGCTGGGTGTGGCGGCGATTCTGCTGGCAGCGGCGGGGTTGCAGCGGGGCTGGTGGTGGCCCCGCAACCTCGGTAGGCGCGAGCTTGCTCGCGAAAAACTCCAACGATAACGCAGCGCATTTGGTTAACACGCGGCGTCCTCAGGTTTTTCGCGGGCAAGCCCGCTCCTACAAAAGCGGTTAGTGCGTGCCCTGGTAGATAAGGTTTTCCGGGTTGAAATGCTCCACCGCGCTGCCTGGCTGCGGCAGGCCGAGGATATGCCCCTTGATCTTGCCCACCACATGCATCTCGCAGGGTTTGCAGTCGAACTTCAGGGTCAGCACTTCGTCACCGTGGATCAATTGCATCGGCGCCACCTTGGTCTTTACCCCGGTCACACCCTTGGCCTGTTTAGGGCACAGGTTGAACGAGAAACGCAGGCAGTGTTTGGTGATCATCACCGGTACTTCGCCGGTTTCTTCGTGCGCTTCGAAGGCCGCATCGATCAGCTTCACGCCGTGACGGTGGTAGAAGTCCCGGGCCTTCTGGTTGTAGACGTTGGCCAGGAACGACAGGTGCGCTTCGGGATACACCGGCGGCGGCGAAGTTTCAGCCTTGCGCCCACCCCGCGGATGCGCGGCGACGCGTGCGGCGGTCAGTGCTTCGATCACTTCACGGCGCAACGCCTTGAGCTGCGAGTTGGGGATGAAGAACGCCTGCGGCGCATCCAGCTCAATGCGGGTGGCGTGGTATTCGGTGGTGCCGAGCTGGCCGAGCAGGTCGCGCAGGGTGTCCAGTGCCTGTTCCGGCTTATTGGCCACGCCAAACGGGCCGGGCAGGGTGACGCTGGCGCTGATGCCTTCTTCGCTGGTCGCGGTGATTTGCAGCTGCTCTTCACGCAGGCACGCGACCCATGACAAGCCGATACGGCGCTCGGCCGACGTCTTGAGCAGGGCCTGTTGCCAGTTGTGGTCCAGGTTGCGATTGAGCGGGTGATGCGGGCGCAGTTGATGCAGGCCGGCTGGCATTTCGTTGGGCTCGACGCGGTAGCGGTAGCGCTTCTCACCGTCTTCCTCGAACTCACCCTTGGGCTCGGCGATGTTGGCGCGGAATCCCACCACTTCACGCTTGATCAGCACATTGAGGCCGTCGCCGTTGGACAGCGGCTCATGGGTGACCACCTGCAAGTCGCGCTTGCCGGCTTTTTCCACGGTGCCTACGGGCAGGCCGGTAAAGGTCGGGGTATCAAAGGCGCCGATGTCGATCTTGCGGTCGCTGACAAAGTAATCGGTGCTGCCACGGTGGAAGGTTTTTTCCGGGTCGGGCAGGAAGAAGTGCGCGGTACGGCCGCTGGAAGCGCGGGCCAGGTCCGGGCGGTCTTCGAGGATCTCGTCGAGGCGCTGGCGGTAGTAGGCGGTGATGTTCTTCACATAGCCCATGTCCTTGTAGCGGCCTTCGATCTTGAACGAACGCACGCCCGCTTCGACCAGGGCGCGCAGGTTGGCGCTCTGGTTGTTGTCTTTCATCGACAGCAGGTGCTTTTCAAAGGCCACCACGCGGCCTTGGTCATCTTTCAGGGTGTAGGGCAGGCGGCAGGCCTGGGAGCAGTCGCCACGGTTGGCGCTGCGGCCATTTTGCGCGTGGGAGATATTGCACTGCCCGGAGAACGCCACGCACAGGGCGCCGTGGATAAAGAACTCGATGGCGGCATCGGTCTCGTCGGCAATGGCGCGGATCTCTTGCAGGTTCAACTCGCGGGCCAATACCAACTGCGAGAAACCGGCCTGGTCGAGAAACCTGGCCCGGCCCAGGGTGCGGATGTCGGTCTGGGTGCTGGCGTGCAGCTCGATCGGCGGAATATCCAGCTCCATCACGCCCAGGTCTTGCACGATCAGCGCATCGACACCGGCATCGTAGAGCTGATGGATCAGCTTGCGTGCGGGCTCCAGCTCGTTGTCATGCAGGATGGTGTTGATGGTGGTGAAGACGCGGGCGTGGTAACGGCGGGCGAATTCCACCAGTTGAGCGATATCGCTCACCTCGTTACACGCATTATGGCGAGCGCCGAAGCTCGGCCCGCCGATATAAACGGCGTCGGCGCCGTGCAGGATAGCCTCACGCGCAATGGCGACATCGCGGGCAGGGCTGAGCAATTCCAGGTGATGCTTGGGCAAGGACATAGTTTTTTTAGTCAGGCTTGTCACGGTTGAGGCGCGCATTGTAGCCGTGAAATGCCTGGGCGGCATCTACCGCAGGGCTGTCGGGCCTAATGCAAGTCCGTTAAGCGAACGCAATGCTCAACGCAACGAAGACCCGTTGTGGCTTGCCTGCGATGGCCATAGGTATCTACACAACTTTGGGGCGACGCTGGACCTGTGGCGAGGGAGCTTGCTCCCGTGACGGCCTGACAGCCGACGCATCTCTACCTGACACCCAGGATCCAAATGTGGGAGCTGGCTTGCCTGCGATGACGGCCTTCCAGCCGATGCTTATCTACCTGACACCCCACGATCCCACTGTGGGAGCGGGCTTGCTCGCGAAGGCGGCATGACAGCCGACACTGTTATACCGAGTACATATCCATTCCTGCGGTAACGGCCACTTAGGGTTCCGCCCAACGGCGGCTCACTTTGCAAAAGCGGCAAAGTAAGCAAAACGCTCTTGCCCCACCACTCGGCACCTCGCCCAGGCTCGGTGTGCCCGTAATCCGCCAGTGATTTGGGGGGCCGCCGCCACGCGCCATCCATGGCGCGGGGCAGCTAAACCGGCATCCCTGCCGGTTTACCCCCCAAATCCCTGTCGAATTCCGGCCAGCGTGGTTTAACGGGGCGCCTGAGATCAAAAGCAGAGCAAGATCAAGAGCGACTCGTTTCGCATCATGGTTACCGTTGACGGCTACAACTAAAAAGTTGTGTAAATACCTATGCTGCGATGGCGATGGAACATTCACCACCGCTATCGCAGGCAAGCCAGCTCCCACCTTTCTGACCGAGTTCGACATTCCGATCAGTTCGGTTCTAAAGTCGTTACAGATTCAAGCCTTGGCAGCCATCGCCGTCACTTCTACCCGCATACCTTCCACCGCCAAGGCGGCAACGCCTACTGCTGCCCGCACTGGCCAGGGCTTGGCGAAAAAGCGCTTGTAGACCTCGTTGAACGCCGCGCGGTCGGCCATGTCGGTGAGATAAATAGTCAGGTGCATGACCCGGTCCATAGAGCTGCCGGCTTTTTCCAGCGCGACTTTCAGCGCTTGCAGGGTGCACTCGCTTTGCAGAGTGATATCGCCCAACTCCAGGCTGCCATCGGCGCGGGTGGGAATCTGGGTGGAGACCAGGATGCCGTTGAAGCCGATTACATCGGAGGAGATGGAGTCGGCGTCCGGGTCAGGGGTATAGGACAGGTCGTGGTTGGCCATGGGCACCTCGTGTTGGCAGGAACAGAAAGGCGCCATGGTCGGTGAAATTCACCCTAGGGGCAAACCCCGGCTCATAGCCAGCGTCGGAACAGCACGCTGGCGTTCACGCCGCCAAAGCCGAAGCCATTGGACAGCGCATATTCAATCGGCATGGGCCGGGCCTCATCGCGCACCATGTCCAGGCCGTCGGCGAGGGCGTCCGGGTTTTCCAGGTTGAGTGTCATTGGCGCGATCTGGTCACGCAGGGCAAGTACGGTGAAGACGGCTTCGATGCCTCCCGCAGCACCGAGCAAGTGGCCGGTGGCGGATTTTGTTGAGCTGATCGCCGGGCTGCCGCCGGTACCGAATAGCGTCTTGATCGCCGCCAGTTCGCCTTTGTCGCCCACAGGTGTGGAGGTCGCGTGGGCATTCAGGTATTGCACCTGCGACGCCTCGATGCCCGCCTGGCGCAACGCTTGAGTCATTGCTCGACGCGCACCGTCACCGTCTTCAGGCCCTGCGGTCATGTGATAGGCGTCCGCACTGGTGCCATAGCCCACCAGTTCGGCAATCGGCTGAGCACCTCGCGCCAGTGCATGCTCCAGTTCTTCAATTACCAGAATGCCGGCGCCTTCGCCCATCACAAAGCCGTCGCGCGCCTGATCGAAGGGTCGCGAAGCGCGCTCCGGGGTGGCATTGAAATCGCTGGACAGCGCC
Source organism: Pseudomonas sp. AM4(2022) (assembly GCF_036346515.1). Classification (NCBI taxonomy): domain Bacteria; kingdom Pseudomonadati; phylum Pseudomonadota; class Gammaproteobacteria; order Pseudomonadales; family Pseudomonadaceae; genus Pseudomonas; species Pseudomonas sp. AM4(2022). The sequence continues at coordinate 46,681 of NZ_JAOTNW010000029.1, read as the reverse complement.
CGCGCTGCGGCGAAGCCGGCAAGGCTGACGCGATGAATCGCCGCTTCGGCACCGCCGCATACCGCGACGTCGACTTCCCCGGCGCGGATCATTCGCGCTGCGTCGCCGATAGCCTGAACCCCGGCGGCACACGCGGTTACTGGCGCACCCAGAGGGCCTTTCAAGCCATAGTTGATCGACACATGCCCGGCAGCCATGTTGCTCAGAAACGATGGAATGGTGAAGGGCGACAAACGACGCGGGCCCTTACTGTCAGTGGTGCGCACCGCATCGGCAATGGCCGGGAAACCACCGACACCGGAGGCGATGATAGTCGCCGTGCGCGCCTGCTCCTCGGGTGTTTTGGGGGCCCAATTGGCCTGCTTCAGGGCTTCATCCGCGGCCGCCAGGGCGAACAGGATAAAGCGGTCCATCTTGCGCTGTTCCTTGGCCGCCAACAGTCGATCAGGATCGAAACCGGCTTCGGGGTCTTGCAACACACTTTGCACCTGGCCGCCGATGCTGACCGCCAGATCCCCGATCAACTCTTGCGGCAAACGGCGGATGCCCGACTGCCCGTCCAGCAAGCGCCGCCAAGTGGATTCCACGCTCGACCCCAGCGGCGTCAGTGCGCCCATGCCCGTCACGACGATACGTTTACTCATGCTCAATCGACTCCTGTTGCTTGAAGGATACACAGCGTATGGACGTCACTATCATCATGAAAGTAACATGGTGTCATACAAGTTTGTACTCGCACACAGGAATACCTATGCAGCGCAAATCCCTCATCAGTGCCGAATGCCCCGTCGCCCGTAGCCTTGAACGGGTAGGGGAGTGGTGGAGCATGCTGATCATGCGCGACGCCTTGCACGGTTTGCGCCGTTTCGACGAGTTCTCGCGCAGCCTGGGCATCGCGCCCAACATGCTCACGCGCCGCCTTAATGGCTTGGTAGAAGCGGGGATGCTGGAGCGCCGTGCCTACAGCGAGCGGCCGCCACGCTGCGAATACGTGCCGACGGCCAGGGGCGAAGACTTTCGTATGGTGCTGATGGCGTTGGTGGCGTGGGGCAATCGGCATTACGCCGAGGAGGGCATCAGTGTCGAGGTGGTGGAACGCGAGACGGGCCGACCGGTGCAGCCGATGATGGCGACGGCGGAAGGTGGGTTGGTGGCGATGGATCAGTGTGTGGTACAGCCCGGCCCGGCCGCCAGCGCAGGGATGCGCCAACGGCTGAGCCGTGAGTGAGTGATTACTCTTTTACATCCATGAACTCTTCCGCCCACGCCACATAGCTCTCAGGCAAGGTGTAGGTGTGGGTCAATTCCGTCGCGCTGAGGTTCGAAGTGCTGTGGGTCAGCTGACGCTGGGCACGCAGGCTGTCGTAAGTGGCCTTGATCGCGGCGAAGTAGGCGCCATGCCCGGCCACCACGATGCGTACGCCCAGGCTGGCCAGGCGCTCGCTGTCGTGCAGTTGTGGGTTGCCGTAGGTCACCAGCATCAGCGGAACGCTGAGGTTCTCCGCGATCTGTTCCAGGTGGTCGAAGTCCTTGACGCCGACCATGCAGATGCCGTCAGCGCCGGCCTTTTCGTAGGCTTTGGTACGCGCAATCACGTCGCTGGTGGGCAGCACGCCCGCGTTGGTGCGCGCAATGATCGACAGCGCCGGGTCGACACGTGCCTCCAGCGCGGCCTTGACCTTGCCGATGCCTTCTTCGACGGAAATCAGGTCTGTGGATTTACGCCCGAATTGCGCGGGCAAGAGGGTATCTTCGATGGTCAGCGCCGCGACGCCGGCGCGTTCCAGTTCTTCGACGGTGCGCATCACGTTCAGGGCGTTGCCGTAGCCATGGTCGGCGTCGGCGATGAAGGGCAGCTGGGCAACACGACCGATGCGGGTGGCTTGCTCGACGAACTCACTCAGGGTAATCAACGCAAAATCGGGGGCCGCCAGCACCTGCAGGGAGGCGACCGAGCCGCCCAGGATTCCCACTTCAAACCCCAGGTCAGCCGCGATGCGGGCAGACATGGGGTCGAATACGGAGGCGGTTTCAACGCACAGGGGCGTTGCCAGCAGGTCACGGAAGTTACGGCGTAGCGCTGAGTGAGAAATCTTGGGCATGGTCTTTCCTGGCTTTGGTCATCGTCAAGTGACGATCAATGTCTATTCGTGGTGCCGGGAGATTACCACGCAGATGCCCCTGTGATTATGACGTTTGAGCAAGGCGAGGGTTATCGAGCGACTGCACTGTACGACGTACCCAGGTCGCGGGCCCAGCCGTCGAGCACGTCCTTGACGTTGTCGGCGGTCATGACTTGCTTGTCATTGGCCAGGGGAGTGCCGGTGCCTTTACGCAGCATGGCCGCCACGACATCACCGGTCGAACCATCTTCCAATGACAGCTCCGTGGCGATTTCACTGTCTCGATCGCGGATACCAGTGGCGGTGCTCACGCCCGCTGCGACCAGGGTGATCGGCAGCCACTCATAAAACCGCAGTCCCTGGGGGCTGGTGGCGATGCGGGTGATGGCGGGGCGTACTGTGAGGGTGTCAGGGCCAGGTTTTGAGGCCAGGTAAACGTATTTGCCAAGTTCCGAGCGCAGTACCAGGTCGTAGTAGCCAGTGACGTGGGAGAGCGTGCTTTGCGGGATCTGAGCGGTGGGTTCAACAGCCGGGAAAAACTGGCTGGGCGCCAGATAGACCTGCTTGTAGCGGCCACGCTTCAAGGCCGGGCTGACCCAACTCTGTACGGTCTGGCCCGACGGGCTCTGTTGCTCTTTAAGCAGGCTGTAGTCATGAAGAAAGCCTGTATATCGCTCGGGTTCGACCTTGTTGCTGCTGCAAGCCATCAGGCTCAGGGTGGCCGCCATCAGTAGCAGGAGTGAGCATTTACGGGCCATCAATGGGTTGCCTGTTCGTTTGGCTTGTCGTGTGAGGATTCGATGTGCAACTGGCCATGGGTCATGATCCAGTGGACAAGCTCGGCGATGGGAATGGAGTGGGCGTACTCGACCCAGCGCCCGGCCTGCGGGCTGTAGTGCTCGAAGTAGCGACGCAGCACGATACGGTCCGCGTTCAGCCCCAGGCAGGATTCCTGGAACAGCATCGGGCTATCCTGTGCGGGGGAGGAGGTGCGCTGGCTCAGCACCAATGGCCGCGCATCGCCTGCTGCTTGCTCGGTGTACCTGCTGCTCGAAACTTTCATAGGCGTCTCCTTGAGTGGAAGGCGTGCAGCATGCCCGACAGGTTTTGCCCAAAGATGTCCGGGTTGTGTCCGTGGCGAAGGAATGTTGCTCGATTGAAATAAATGACCCCGGCGCCGGAATGGTTTTAGATGTCGTCTTTTTTTGGCCTGGGAAATCTGTGAACGTGAGCAGACTGCTGATCGTTGATGACGACGTGGAAGTGCTGGCATTGCTGAAGAAATTTTTCGTCCAGCACGCCTATGAAGTCGACGTGGCCGCCGACGGCGAGGCCATGTGGGCGGCCATCGCCGAGCAGCGGCCGGACACGATCATTCTTGATCTCATGTTGCCCGGCGAAGGCGGCCTCAGCCTGTGTCAGAAAGTGCGGGCGCAGTTCGGCATTCCTATCATCATGCTCACGGCCATGGGCGAGCTGAGCGACCGTATTGTTGGCCTGGAACTGGGCGCTGACGACTACCTGACCAAACCCTTCGCCCCGCGCGAGTTGCTGGCCCGCCTGCGCGCCGTGCAACGGCGTGCGGGACAGTCGGTCAGTGCGGCCGACGAGCGCTCACGCCCGGTGATTGCCTTCGCCGGTTGGCATCTGGATATCACCTGTCGCGAGCTGCGTTCGCCCGAGGGCGTCATGATCCCGCTGTCCGGTGGCGAGTTCGATTTGTTGGTGGTGTTTCTCGAACACCCCCAGCGCATCCTCACCCGCGACCAGTTGATCGACCTGACCCACGGCCAGGGCCACGACGCCTTCGACCGCAGTATCGATGTGCAGGTCAGCCGGCTACGACGCAAGATCGAGCCCGATTGCAAGCGTCCGGACCTGATCCGCACGGTGCGCAATGGCGGCTATCTGTTCACCGCCCCGGTGACCCGCTCATGATCCACCGCCTGTTGCGCCGCGACACGCTGAACCGGCGGATCGCCCTGACCATTCTTGCCGCAATGCTCACCTCACTGGCCCTCAATGCCTTGTTCGTGCAGGTCGCCGGAGTGTGGGCGCGCCCGCCCATCGACCGCACGGGGCTGCTGGAGCAGATGGCCGCGACGTTGAAAGTGATCGAGGCCGCGCCTGCGCCATTGCGCTCGCAACTGGCGGCAGCGGCCAGCGATACCCGGTTGCAGGTGACTTGGCACACCGACCCCGTGGATTTCGGCCTGCCCAGCGGCGGCAACGTGCTACAAGCCGGCGAAGTCCCCGGGATACAGGCGTTGTTTGGCACCGGGCGCACCATTCAGGTGTACAGCCCGGACGATTGGCCGCGTGGCAGCCCCGACGCGCATTATGTGGCGCTGATGCAGTTACGCGACGGCAGCTGGTTGGCCTTCATCCCGCCCGAACGCAGTTGGGGCCTGAGCGCGCCCACGCGGATTGCGGTCATCATCATCCTGGGGCTGATCGCTACCTTGCTGGTCGCCTGGGTCGCCACCCGGCAATTGGCCAAGCCATTGCAGCGTTTCGCCAGCGCCGCCAGACGCTTCGGTGGCGATCTGCGCGCACCGCCCATCGACATCGAAGGCCCCGACGAAATACGCCAAGCCACCATCGCCTTCAACACCATGCAGGCGCAGATCCAGCATTTCATCGGCGAACGCACCCAAATGCTGGCAGCCATTTCCCATGACTTGCGCGCGCCCTTGACGCGGATACGCCTGCGCTGCGAGTTCATGGAGGACCTGGACCATCAGCACAAGCTGATTCGTGATGTCGAGGAAATGCAGTCGATGATCAACGCCGCGCTGGCGTTTTTCCGCGACGATACGGTGCTGGAGCACAGCACTGCATTCGATCTGTCTGAACTGCTGCAAACCATCATCGACGACTATCGCGACCAGCAACTGGTGGTCGACTTCCGGGGGCCACCCCATCTGGTCTATCACGGCCGGCCGCTGGGGCTTAAACGGGTGGTGGTCAACCTGCTGGAAAATGCTGCCAAGTACGCCCGGCACCCCAGCATTGCGCTGAGTGTTGACGATCAGAGGGTGTGCATTGAGGTCAGCGACGAGGGGCCGGGGATTCCCGAAGCGGACCTGGAGCGCGTATTCGACCCGTTCTTTCGCCTTGAGACCTCACGCAACCGCAATACCGGTGGGGTGGGGCTTGGGCTCTCGGCGGCGCGGGCCATTGTGCGTGAGCAGGGCGGTGAACTGAGCCTGAGCAATCGGCGTAGTTCGGGCTTGGTGGCTCGGATTGAATTTCCGCGCTAGCGTGATGCGATCTACGCATTATTATTGAATTAGGTTATGCGCAATCAGTATTTTACATCTCGCCTTCAGCCCGCAAAAATAGCCCTCACACCCCATAGCTACAGACAATAACCTTTTAAAACCGAGACCGTGCGTGCGGATCGACTTGAATGCCCCACAAGGCATCTGGAGACGAACGTGCGTTACCTCAAAACCCTGGCGGCCGGGTTGGCCGCCTCTTTGCTGTGCCTGACGGCGCAGGCTCAAACCCTGGTGGTCGGCGACCAGAGCTACAACGCCCAGGCCGTGATGGAAGCGGCGGGGGTGCTGGATGACCTGCCTTACACGCTGGACTGGAAGCAGTTCACGGCCGGGTCGCCGGTGGCCGAAGCGCTCAACGTCGGCAGCCTGGACCTGGGCCTGCTTGGGGATGCCCCGGTGTTGTTTTTGGGCGCCTTGGGCGCACCGATCAAGGTGATTGCCGTCAGCCGGCAGAATCTCGACGGCGTAGCCATCCTGGTAAAAAAGGACTCCTCGATCCACAGCCTGGCCGATCTGGCAGGCAAGCGTGCTGCGATCTGGAAGGGCTCCTGGAGCCAGCAACTGTTGCTGACCGCGCTGGACAAGGCCGGGGTTGCACGGGATTCGCTGCAATGGCGTTACCTCAGCGCCCTGGATGCCTCCCACGCGCTGGAAGGCGGTGCGGTTGACGTGATCGCTACCTGGGAACCCTACGTCACGCAACAGGAACGCCAAGGTGCGCGGGTGCTGGCAACCGCTGAAGACTTGATCCCGGCCCAGAGTTTCATTGCCGCCAACGCCAGTGCTGTGGAGGCCAAGCGTGAGCCCATCAGCGACTTTCTCCAGCGCCTGAAAAAAGCCCGCGACTGGGCCCGTCAAAGCCCGGCCAACGCCAACGCGTATGCCGATGCCTGGGCCAAGCGCACCCGCGCTGATGCCGAAATCGCCCGTGTCTGGTTTGCCCGCGCACGCACCACCGTCGAGCCGCTGACGCCTCAGGCGCCCATCGAGGCGCAAAAGACCGTGGACTTTTTTGCCGGCCTGGGCCTGGTCAAGTCTTACTCGGCCGCCACGTTGTTCGACCCTTCATTCGCGGCCGCCTTGCAGCCCACCGTCGCCACGACCCAGCCCTGACCGCTTGAAGGACTACTGCGCAATGACTAAAAGACAGCTCAAACTGGGCGCCCTGACCATGGGCTGCGGTGGGCCGGGCCGCCATAACCTGTGGCTTGACCCGCAATTGCCGGCCGATGCCAGTGTCAACGTCGATTGGTACATCGAGATAGCGCGCCAGGCCGAGGCGGCATTGTTCGACCTGATGTTCATCGTCGACAGCCAGTTCATCACCGAAGGTTCACCTTCCCATTACCTCAATCGCCTGGAGCCGCTGACCTTGCTGTCGGCACTGGCCGTGAGCACGCGGCATATCGGCCTGGTCGGTACGCTGACCACCTCGTATAACTCACCCTATAACGTCGCCCGGCGCCTGGCCTCCCTGGACCTGATCAGCAAAGGCCGCGCCGGCTGGAACGTGGTGACCAGTGGCGATGCCGGTACCGCCGGCAATTACAGCCGCGACGAACATTACGACTACGCCACCCGCTACGGTCGTGCCGCCGAACATGTTCAGGTGGTGCAGGGGCTGTGGAACTCCTATGAAGATGATGCGTTTGTGCGCAACCGTGCCACCGGACAGTTTCTCGACTCGAGCAAGCTGCACAGCTTGAATCACCAGGGCGAACACTTCTCGGTGGTGGGCCCGTTGAATATCCAGCGTTCCCCCCAGGGCCAACCGGTGATATTCCAAGCTGGCGACTCCGAACAAGGCCGCGACCTGGGCGCCGCCACCGCCGATGTGATCTTCACCCACGCGGCCAGTATCGAGCAGGGCCAGGCGTTTTATCGGGATATCAAGGGCAGGGCGGCACAACGGGGGCGCGATCCGGAACAGGTACTGATCATGCCCGGTGCGGAAATCTACGTGGGCGACACCGATGCCCATGCCCGGGAAATCGAGCAGCACTATCATCAACTCGACCACAGTTTTGCGCTGGCACTCAAGGAGTTCGGGCGCAATTTTGGCTGGCATGATTTCAGCCAGTACGACCTGGATGCGCCATTCCCGCAGGAGAGCCTGGAGGCGGCGCGCAGCAGTTTTTTCACCGCTGCCAAACGCATTGCCGACCAGGCCCGGGAAAAGGGCTTTACCCTGCGCCAGGCCGTCGAATTTGGCCGGCAATTGCGCCCAGGCGCGTTCGTGGGCAGCGCTGCCACGGTGGCGCAGAAACTGGCGGATTGGTTCGAGGCGCGGGCGGTGGATGGGTTCAATATCTACATCGGGCACCCTGGGCAGTTCGAGCGTTTCACTCAGGAGGTGATCCCTTTGCTGCAGGAGCGCGGTGTTTATCGCACGGCCTACGAGGGCTCGACCTTGCGTGAAAGCCTGGGCTTGGCGATTCCGAGGTTTGCGCGCACTCCCTCACCCTAAGGGGTGATTTCGATGACTTTGCGGGTGTGGGACTATCACTTCAGTCCCTGGCGCCAGTGACCTGGTGTCGCACCCAACCGTTATGACGGCGAGTCTTCGAAGTGGAAAATGATCGACTGTCTTCAGCCCAGTGGTTCGAACAAATAGCCAGGGTGACCGAGAGCATCGGGCACGCGGGGTTTGCCGCCACGTTGTTCGATGCCCTGGGGTGTATCCGCCCCATTCAGGCCACGACCTTGTACCTGTACCCCCACGACGGCATGCCCAGCGCAGTGTTCGAACTGGACGGGCCATGGCTGCCCCAGGGCAATGTGCGCCAGTACCTCTCCGGTTTTTACTTGCTCGACCCGTTCTACGGCGCCTGCGTGGAGGGCGCGGCTTCCGGCTGCTACGACCTCGCCGACGTAGCCCCCGATCACTTCGAGCACAGCGAGTACTACCAGTCGTTTTACCGGCATTCGCACCTGGAGGATGAGCTCAACTACATCCTGCAGGCCAGCAACGGCTTGAGCCTGGCGGTGTCGCTGGCCTTTACGCAGAAGCTCGACGCGACCACCACCGAGCAATTCAAGCGCATAGCGCCTTGGGTACTGGCGGTGCTGGGCAAGCACTTCGTCGGCCTGGAGAATCAGGGGGCGCGTTTCGAAAGCCTGTTGGAACAGCGTATTCACTCGGCACTCAACAACTTCGGCTCGTCGCTGCTGACCGAGCGCGAATGCCGGATCACCCAGTTGATCCTGCGCGGCCACTCCACGCGTTCACTGGCCGAGCGCCTTGGGGTCTCCGAAGACACCATCAAGTCCCACCGCAAGCACATCTACAGCAAGCTCGACATCGGCACGCAATCGGAGCTGTTTTCCCTGTTTATCGACTCGTTGGCCGAGGCCCAGGGCGGGCTGAGTAAAGACCCCCTTGAGCGCTACATGAGCAAAGGCCGTTGACCGGCTGCATGACCACCCACAACAAGAGAAAATGCCATGAACCTACCCTTTGAACCGCAACGCCAGACCCGGGACTATCAGGCCTCGGACGCGGCCCACCATATCCATGCCTTTGTGGATCAAAAGGCGCTGAATGCCGAAGGCCCACGCGTAATGGTCCGCGGTGAGGGCCTGTACCTGTGGGACAGCGAGGGTAAGCGTTACCTGGACGGGATGTCGGGCCTGTGGTGCACGCAGCTGGGTTATGGCCGCAAGGACCTGACGGCTGCGGCGGCGGCGCAGATGGATCAGTTGGCGTACTACAACATGTTCTTCCACACCACCCATCCGGCGGTGATCGAGCTGTCCGAGTTGCTGTTCAGCCTGTTGCCAGGGCACTACAGTCATGTGATCTACACCAACTCCGGTTCCGAAGCCAACGAGGTGCTGATCCGCACCGTACGCCGCTACTGGCAAGTGCTCGGCAAGCCACAGAAGAAGATCATGATCGGCCGCTGGAACGGCTATCACGGCTCCACCCTGGCGGCGTCTGCCCTGGGCGGCATGAAATTCATGCACGAAATGGGCGGCTTGATCCCGGACGTCGCGCACATTGATGAACCTTATTGGTACGCCCAGGGCGGTGAGTTGACCCCGGCCGAGTTCGGGCGGCGCTGCGCTCTGCAACTGGAAGAAAAGATCCTGGAGTTGGGTGCGCAAAACGTCGCCGGTTTTATCGCTGAACCTTTCCAAGGCGCCGGGGGCATGATTTTCCCCCCGGAAAGCTATTGGCCAGAGATCCAGCGCATCTGTCGCCAATACGATGTGCTGCTGTGCGCTGATGAAGTGATTGGCGGTTTCGGTCGTACCGGTGAGTGGTTTGCCCATCAGTATTTCGGCTTCGAACCCGACACGTTGTCGATCGCCAAGGGCCTGACCTCAGGTTACCTGCCCATGGGTGGTTTGGTATTGAGCAAGCGCATGGCCGAAGCGTTGGTGGAGCGAGGCGGGGTGTTTGCCCATGGCCTGACGTATTCCGGGCACCCGGTTGCGGCGGCGGTGGCCCTGGCCAACCTCAAGGCCCTGCGTGACGAAGGGATCGTGCGTCAGGTGAAGGACGACACCGGGCCGTATTTGCACGCGCTCCTGCACGAAGTCTTTGGCAACCACCCGCTGATCGGCGAGATCCAGGGCACCGGCCTGCTGGCAGCCTTGCAGTTTGTCGAGGACAAGGGCACGCGCAAACGCTTTGCCAATGAAAACGACCTGGCCTGGCAATGCCGCACTTTTGGCTTTGAGGAAGGCGTGATCATTCGCTCGACCCTGGGCCGCATGATCATGGCGCCGGCCCTGGTGGCCAGTCGCGCGGAGCTCGATGAGCTGGTCGACAAGACCCGCATTGCGGTGGACCGCACCGCGCGGATCGCGGGAAAGCTATGAAAGGCTGAGCCCCTGCATGCCGCTTCGGTTGAACCGGGTGGGCGCCCCATAGCGGCCTGCCCACCGCTCCCAAAGGATGACTCATCAAGGGCGTCGATTTGATCGAACGCCGCGGCGCCCTGCATTCCACTTTCCAGGAGTCAGCAATGAATACAATAACAAACGTAGCCGATACTCCCGCCCATCAAACCCCAACCCAACCGACCTCATCGCGCCGCTTTCGACAACCCCTGGGCCTCGTCGGCCTGGTGCTGTTCGGCCTGGCATATATGGTGCCGCTGGCGGTGTTCACCACCTACGGCCTGGTAACCCAGATGACCAAAGGGCACCTGGCCACCGCCTACCTGTTGACCCTGGCTGCCATGCTGCTGACGGCCTACAGCTATGGGTGCATGGTCAAGGCGCACCCGTATTCGGGCTCGGTCTACACCTACACACGCAAGGCGTTTGGCGCCTCCTTCGGCTTTATCGCCGGCTGGACCTTGCTGCTGGACTACATCTTCCTGCCGCTGCTCAGCTATTTGCTGATCGGCATCTACTTGTCCGAATACTTTCCCAGCGTGCCCACCGCCGTATGGGTATTGGGCTCCATTGCCTTGGTGACGGCGCTCAATCTGGTGGGTATCGAGTCGATTACCCGGGTCAATTGGGTGCTGATCGTGGCCCAACTGGTGTTCATCGTGGTGTTCGTGGCGTTGTCGATCCACAACCTCAGCGGGCAAGCCGAGCCGGTGTCGCTGCTCAAGCCGTTTCACCATGAAGGTTTCAGTGTGCCGCTGATCATGACCGGCGCAGCAGTGCTGTGCTTGTCGTTCCTGGGTTTTGATGCGGTATCGACCATGGCCGAGGAGACGCCGGACCCGCGCCGTACCATTCCGCAGGCGATCATGGCGGTGTCGCTGATTGGCGGTTTGCTGTTCCTGGTGGTGTCGTATTGCGCTCAGATGGTGTTCCCGGAATGGGACAGCTTCGCCGATCCCGACTCGGCTTCGGTCGATGTGATGCGTAGGGTCGGGGGTGAATTGCTGGTGAGTGCGTTTACCGCAACCTATGTAGCGGGCTGCTTTGCTTCTGCGATGGTCTCTCAGGCCAGCGTGTCCCGCGTGCTGTTCGCGATGGGCCGCGACGGTGCATTGCCCAGGGTATTGGGCAAGCTGGTCACGAAAAAGCGCGTGCCGGCCAACGCGATCATGCTGGTCAGCCTGTTCTCGCTGATTGCGCTGTTTATCAGCCTGGACACCGTGGCCAACATGATCAGCTTTGGCGCACTGTTCGCGTTTTCGGCAGTGAACCTGGCCGTGATCAAGCATTACCTGGGCGACCAGAAGCTGCGTGGTTCCCGCAACTATCTGCTGTACGCCGCCCTGCCAGGCCTGGGGTTTCTCAGCACGCTTTGGCTGTGGACGAGCCTGTCGGGCCTGTCGTTCACCATCGGCCTGGGCTGGATGGGCCTGGGGCTGCTGTGTTTGCTGTGCCTCACCCGAGGGTTCCGGGTACGCATGCCGGACCTGCAAATGGCCGAATAAACAGGCCCCACCTCGGTTCATCTGTAGGAGCGAGCTTGCTCGCGAAAAGCGTCAACGATAACGCGTGCTTCCTGGATGAACGCGGCGTCTGTGAGTTCTTCGCGAGCAAGCTCGCTCCTACAAAAGTCTTACGGCCCAATTCAGGAGTACAGCATGTTCAACCTCGACTATTGGCAGCAACGCGCTGCCCGCCAAACCTTCATCAGCACCGCCCTGATCGACGGGCAGCCCGTAGGTGCACTCTGCGGGGCGACCTTCGACACCATCAACCCGGCAACCAACCACTTGCTTGCGCAGGTCGCCGCCTGCGGTGCAGCGGAGGTCGACCTGGCAGTGCGCTCTGCACGCCGCGCGTTTAACAACGGCTCCTGGCGGCGCATGCCCCCGGGCGAGCGCAAGAAAATCCTGCTCAAACTCGCTGACCTGTTGATGACCCACCGCGAAGAACTCGCACTGCTGGACTCCCTGAACATGGGCAAGCCGGTAATGGACGCCTATAACGTCGACGTGCCCGGCGCGGCCCATGTTTTCGCCTGGTACGGTGAAGCTCTGGACAAGATCTACGATCAGGTCGCGCCGACTGCCCACAACGCGTTGGCGACCATTACCCGCGAAGCATTGGGCGTGATTGCAGCCGTGGTGCCGTGGAATTTCCCGCTGGACATGGCCGCCTGGAAACTGGCACCCGCATTGGCGGCAGGCAACAGCGTGGTGCTCAAGCCCGCCGAACAATCGCCATTTTCTGCCTTGCGCCTGGCCCAACTGGCGCTGGAGGCGGGCGTCCCCGAGGGTGTGCTGAACGTGGTGCCAGGAATGGGCGAGGGCGCCGGCAAGGCCCTGGGGTTGCACCCGGACGTCGATTGCCTGGTGTTTACCGGTTCTACCCAAGTGGGCAAGTACTTCATGCAGTACTCCGCGCAGTCCAACCTCAAACAGGTGTGGCTGGAGTGTGGCGGCAAGAGCCCGAACCTGGTGTTTGCAGACTGTCAGGACCTGGACCTGGCGGCGGAGAAGGCGGCCTTTGGGATTTTCTTCAACCAGGGCGAGGTGTGTTCGGCCAATTCGCGCCTCTACGTGCAACGCTGCATCCACGACGAGTTCATCGAGCGTCTGATCGACAAGTCCCGTGCCTGGATGCCCGGCAACCCACTCAACCCCACCAGCGCCGCCGGTGCAATCGTCGACAGCGGGCAAACCGCACGCATCCTGCAAGCCATCGGGCAGGCTCGCGCAGACGGTGCCACGCTGTTGGCCGGTGGCCAACAGTTGAACATCGAGGGTTGTTCAAACTTCATCCCTCCGACGATATTCGCCAACGTCACCGCTGACATGAGCCTTTCCCGTGAGGAGGTGTTTGGCCCCGTGCTGGCGGTGAGTGCTTTCGATACCGAAGAGCAGGCCATACAGCAAGCCAACGACAGCCTCTACGGCCTGGCGGCATCGGTGTGGAGTGATGACCTGAACCGTGCGCATCGCGTGGCCCGTGCCCTGAATGCCGGCACTGTGTCGGTCAACACCATTGATGCGCTGGATGTGACCGTGCCTTTCGGCGGCGGCAAACAGTCGGGGTTCGGGCGCGACTTGTCGCTGCATTCGTTTGATAAGTACACGCAGTTGAAAACCACCTGGTTTCAGTTGCGTTAACTGCCCCGTTTCGCATAACTGCTGTGCCGTCACAGGCATTCATCCGCCAGCGCGCAATGCCTATAGTCCACTCACCCCGTGCAGCGCTTCAACCGCGCTGCGCGATCCAGCCCAAGACTGAGGTGAGCCTGATGAACCGTGAATTAGACCCCGCACTGACGGATATCAACCAAGTGGACGCCGAGTACTTCGAGTACAGCAAGGCGGCGAATCCCATCAGTGCCAATCTGATTTCCCGCGTTCCCTACCACAGCTTTCCCGCCTCGCTGTATGACAATGGCCCCTCGCGCGTGGTACCGCTGGACCTCAGCGAGGCTTTGGGCTGCGAAGGCCCTGCAACAGGCCCCGGGTTATGCGCGAACTTCATGCGCCTTAACCGTGGCGACACGCTGACCCTGCAACCCAACGCCACCTCCCAGGTGTTCTACGTGATTGCCGGGGAGGGCAGCGTGGTCCAGGGCGAGTATGAGATTCAATGGTCCAAGGGCTGCTTTATCGCCCTGCCGGGATTACAGCAGGCGCACTTCAGTGCCCGCGAGGATGCACGCCTTTACTATGTGCACGATGAGCCGTTGCTGCGTTACCTTGGGGTGACACCCAGCACCGATCGCTTTGCACCGACCCTGTACCCAGCAGCACTGGCCAACGCGAAGTTGCGTGAAGCGGCCGATGATCCCAGGGCACAGGACCGCAGCCGCATCAGCATCCTGCTGGGCAACCGTCATTTCCCGCAGACGCGCACGGTGACCCACGTGCTGTGGGCCATGTACGGGATTCTGCCGGCGGGATCGGTGCAGAAACCCCATCGGCATCAGTCGATTGCACTGGACTTCATTATTGATTGCCCCAAGGGCTGTTATTCATTGGTGGGCACCGAGCTGGACGCGGATGGGCACATCCGTAACCCGCAGCGGGTCGACTGGTCGCCCGGCCTGGCGTTCGTCACGCCACCGGGTTACTGGCATGCGCATTTTAATGAATCGGATAGCGAGGCGTTCCTGATCCCGATTCAGGATGCGGGGCTGCAAACCTACTTGCGTGCGCTGGATATCCGCTTCAGTTGAGTCACTTCCAGTCCGGTGTTTCGCCCAGTCGTTCAACGATAAAGTCGATAAAACACCGGACCTTGGATGACACGATGCGCTTGGGCGGGTAGACAAACCACACGGAAAACGCCCGCTCCACGCCCTGGATATGCCATTCCGGTAGCCAGACTACCAACTCGCCGGCCTCGATACTTCGCGCCACCAGCCAGTCCGGCAACAGCGCAAAGCCCAAGCCTTGGCGCACGGCGATGAGTTGCGCGTCCAGGTCATTGATTCGAATAACGCCGTCATGCTGCAACGGGAACGCGCGGCCGCCGGATACAAAACTGATATCGCCGGTGGTAGCCGTGCCCAGCACCGCAGGCACACCGGCCAGGTCCGTGGGCGTGGACGGAGGAGGGTGGCGCATGCCAAATGCCGGGCTGACCACCATGCGGTAGTGGCCGTCGCTGAGCTTGCGTGCTTTAAGGCTGGAGTCGGCCAGCGTGCCAATGCGGATGGCTAAGTCGACGCCGGCATGAATCAAATTGACCTGGGTGTTATCCAGCACCAGTTCCACGCTGATCTGCGGGTAGCGCACCAGAAAGTCATTCAACGCCGGCAGGATGTGATGACGCGCAAACGCCGGTGGCAGGTTGAGTTTCAATACGCCCCGTGGATGCTGGTTCAGCGCAGACGTGGCGGCCTTGGCGTGTTCCAGCTCATCCAGCACCCTGCGTGCGTGTATCAGGAAGGTCTGGCCGCCTTCGGTCAGATGCAGGGTGCGCGTGGAGCGGTTGAACAGCGCGATGCCCAAGTCCTGCTCAAGGTCCTTCACATAGCGTGAAACCGTTGAGGCCTTGATCCCCAGGCGCTCGGCGGCGCGGGAGAAGTTGTTGCCTTCGGCGGCTTCGATGAAGGCGGTGAGGGCGGTGAAATAGTCCAAGGGCAGCCTCAGGGCAGGGCGGTGAGAGGTGCAGGTTGTTGAGTTTTGCCGGGTGCTGTCAACTCGAACAGGCAACGCGATTGGCTGACACAAGATTGATCTTGATCAGCTAACCCCGCTGGCCCGCTCTATAACCTTGGGCTTCCATCGATGGCCAGGGACGGCTCAACGAGCACTCTGGTCGCACATTCTCAAGGAAGAGTCAGCCATGCGATCACTCAAGATCCTGTTGTTATCATCGGCATTCAACGGTTTAACCCAACGGGCCTGGCTGGATTTGCGCCAGGCGGGTCACGACCCCAGCGTTGTAGTGTTCACCGATCAAACCACGGTGTGCCAGCAAATCGAGGCGTCAGGCGCCGACCTGGTGATCTGCCCATTTTTGAAGGACCGTGTGCCGCATCAACTGTGGAGCCATCCAAAGCGTCCGGTGGTGATCATCCATCCGGGCATCGTCGGCGACCGTGGCGCCAGTGCGCTGGACTGGGCCATCACCCAGCAGGCCAGCCGTTGGGGCGTCACGGCTTTGCAAGCGGTGGAGGAAATGGACGCAGGGCCGATATGGTCCACCTGTGAATTCGACATGCCCGACCAGGTGCGCAAATCCGAGCTGTACAATGGCCTGGTGAGCGACGCCGCGATGGTTTGCATCCGTGACGTCGTGGCGAAATTCGCCAAGGGCTTCGTCCCGACACCGCTCGATTACACCCAACCCAGTGTCATCGGGCGCTTGCAGCCGAACATGACCCAGGCTGACCGCACCTTCAGTTGGTTCGATTGCGCAGCCTTTATCAAGCGCAGCATCGACGCTGCCGATGGCCAGCCCGGCGTGTTGGCGAGCCTGTCGGGCGGGCAATATTACCTCTACGACGCGCACTTGGACGCCCGCCAGGGCACTCCCGGAGAAATCCTCGCGGTACAGGACGACGCTGTGTTGGTGGCGGCCGCAGATTACAGCCTGTGGATCGGCTCGCTCAAACCCAAAGGCCCAGAGACCTTCAAGCTGCCGGCACGGCACGTTCTGGCGCAAAAGCTCGCCGGCGTTCCGGTGTTGGACAGCTCAATCGCCCGCCAGCCGTTCAACGAGCGAGTCTATCAACCCATTCGCTACCAAGAGTTCGGCCACATCGGCGAACTGACGTTCGAGTTCTACAACGGCGCCATGAGCACCGAACAATGCCAGCGCTTGGTGGCTGCGTTGCGCTGGGCCAAGGCGCGAGATACCCAAGTGTTGCTGATCAAGGGCGGGCGCGGCAGCTTTTCCAATGGGGTGCACCTCAACGTCATCCAGGCCGCCGACGTGCCGGGTCTGGAAGCCTGGGCCAACATTCAAGCCATCGACGATGGGTGCCTGGAGCTGCTCACCGCCAGACAACTGGTGATCAGCGGCCTGACCGGCAGCGCAGGCGCAGGCGGTGTGATGCTGGCGCTGGCCGCCGACATTGTATTGGCCCGCGAAGGTGTGGTGCTCAACCCGCACTATAAGACCATGGGACTCTACGGCTCCGAATACTGGACCTACAGCCTGCCACGGGCCGTGGGCAGTGAAATCGCGCATAAGCTTACCGAAGAATGCCTGCCCGTCAGCGCCATCCAGGCCCAGCAGTACGGCATGGTTCAGGCCATCGGCCCGCGTTGCCCACAGGCATTTGGCCTATGGCTTTTGCAACAGGCCGAGTGCGTGCTGACCGATGAAAAATATCCTCACGCACGCACACGTAAAGCCACGCTGGAGGGTGAGCAGCTCGAACGCTGCCGCGAACACGAGTTGGCACAGATGCAATTGGACATGGTGCATAACCGCCAACAGTTTGCCGAAAAGTGCCGTAACTTCGTGCTTAAGCGCAAAACCTGTCAGACCCCGCAGCGGTTGATTGCGCCATGGGCGTTGAGGTACGAGGCTGCGTTGCCCGAAAGCCGGATGCCGAACGTGTGATCGGTCGACTGTGGCGGTAGCGAGGTGGGTGCTCACACAAGGCCTGGACCTTGCAACGGCCAGGCTGATCGCCTGATGGCTGTCAGTCAATTGCGATACTATCTACGCTCGTAAAGTCCACCGTGGGAACGGATTGAATGAATCGTGGTTTGTTTGTTTCACTGGATGGGCCCAAGGGAACCGGCAAGACCACGCTGTTGGAGGCCGTCACACAAGCACTGAGGGCAGGCAACCAAAAAGTGGTGCGACTGTGCGAGAAAAAAAGCGATCCCTACAGGGCTGAAACAATGGCCCTCGTCAACCAACTCGTCAGAAGCCCCAGCCGGGACTTAGAGATTGAGGTGTGTGAACGCTTTGCTGAGAGCCGTCGCTGGATCTCCCAGCACGTACTGACTAAACAACCTGCTGGCAGCATCATCCTGATGGACCGCTGGTACCCGTCCGATGCAGCGTTTCGACGGCTGATTCCGTTTACCGACATTCTTCAGATGAACCTTGATCGACAGGTGCGAGTGCCAGACCTGCATGTGGGGGTGGTGACCGCTGCCCAGATTTCGTGGGCCAGGGCTGCAGCACGACCGCGGGGGTTGAGCAGTACGGTGATGCATAGGCTGGAGGAGCAGATTGTTTGTACCGAGGCGTTTGAACGAGCTGTCGTCGATAACGGTTGGGTGCTGTGCCGGAATGAAGGAACGGTTGAGGAGGCGACTAGGCGGGTGGTTTCGCACATCTATCGAGTGCAGAGTGATGAGGCGGCTGCAAATGGCGAGTTTGTATCAAATTTTTTCTGATGCATAAAAAGTCCACCGTGTCACCACTCAAGATATGTTTCTTTCTTGAAAAATCGGTTTCCTCCGTTATATTGGTTCAGGACAGGACGTCGTTGCGCTTTAGGCGTACCTGGAAACAGCCAGACAAGGAGCAAGTCATGAATCAGAAAACCCAGCAGGGTGTGGCCGCACCCAACCATCAAGACAACGACAAAGTACTCTTCAGCAAAGAAGAGTTGCAGGCCTTGAGCGACGCTATCAAGAAGTCCAAGACCGGTGCTTGCGAAACCAAGGCGGCGAGCTGCGCGTACCACCGTTGAGCTGACCCCGAAAAAGCAAGAAAGGACTTTCTTGCTTTTTCGTTTTTTGGGTAACGCGTATTCAATTGTCAACCAGGGAGGTGGGCATGAGGGCGATCTTTATCGGCCATCAAACGTGGCTTGTGGAACATGGAAGCACCAGGATCCTGATTGACCCGCTCTTATGTGAGGACTTCGGTCTGGTCCGCGAACACCGGATCGAAATCTATCCGCCACGTACTGTCGATGCCACCGCGCTGTCCGATATAGACCTGATTTTCCTCAGTCACGAACACTCCGATCATTTCGATATCCAGTCGCTGAATCTGTTGCCACGTTCAGCAAGGTTTGTGGTGGGTGCGACCATCGTCGAACCGGTCAAGCAATGCATCCGCGACCTCGGGTTCAGCCTTACCCAAGTCAACGACACCGAGCCAATGCGGATCGGCGACCTGAGCCTGCGCTTCTACCCGGCGGATCCGAAGACCGCTTTCTGGGAAAGCCGAGTCACACAGGTGCATATCGAGGAGGCGGAGCAGCCAAGCAATGGCATCTTCATTGCTGTGGACGCATTGGTGTCCGAAGTGTTCAAGACCGATATCGTCGAAGGACGACTGGCGCCCCCCAAGCTTGTGATTGTCTCGAACAACTCCAGGGTCTCGCCTCCGGGAGCCTTTCAGTCCCTGGAAAACTGGGGCAAGAATGCGAGTGACAGCAACCGTAAGGTCGGTCCGCTGGGGATCGGTGTGCTGAGCGCCGTGCTGACCAGCTATATGGACGATTTTCCGGTGCAACCCGCAAACATCGCTCTGTGCGGCGGCGGGTTCATCAAGCGCCTGGGCGAGTTCGCCGCATTTCCATTTTCCGACCAGCCTACATTGAGCAGGCTTGCCAACCGGCTCAGCCTGGACACCAATATTGTCGGCCTGCTGCCAGGCGAAGCCTTTGCCCTGGACCCTGAGCCCTGCCAGCAGGGCGTTATCGACTGGGTCCAGGTGAACACCGTGCAGCACAACTTGCTGATCGGGGAACTGGACCAATTCATCGAGGCACGCAAGACCGTCGAGGTGGTCGCTTCGGTATGCCCCGACGTGCAAGACGCTCAAGCATATGAAGTGCTGCTGCGGCGGGCGCAAGCCGAGCTGCAACGCCTGGCGAAAAGCCTGATGCTATTTATTACCGGGCGCAAGGTGTTGGCGATGTCTCACTACAAGGGGTGCAAGCTCGGTCCGAAAAGAATCGTTTTCAGTTTTGTATCGCATGCCTTGGGGCGTCAGGACAGCTATGCGCTGAACCTCATCAGCGGCCAGTTCGAGGCTGAGAAGCACAACCAGCTCGAATCGCTGGTGGCGCAGTATCCCTTTGGCGTATGCCTGCCCCTTGTGGACTTTGTCGGAATGGTCGAGGGGGACCTGCAGATCTGGGACATCGTGGGCGTGTCTGTTCAGTCCTGGTTCGAGGGTGGCATTTTTGACGGTTTAATCCCGTTTTTCTACAGCTACTACGGCGAAAACGGCAGCCCGGAGCTATTGGCGAAAATCATCGGGCGCAACATGCGCAATCTAGAGGCGTGCCCATGAAGCTGACAATGATCGGCCATGAAAGCTGGTCGCTACAGGCTGGCGACAGTCACGTGCTGATCGACCCGGTGCTGGGTAGTGGCTTCGGTTCTGATGCCGACCGGCAGTTCGAGATAGTCCCGGCACGCAATGTCGACCTGCAGCGCATGCCCGCGGTAGATGGCATTGTCTTGACCACCGAGCACCTGCAGCACTTTCACCCCGCCTCGTTGCGTCGCCTGTCGTCGGACTTCGGGCATTTGCTCAAACGCAGGCTGGTCTATGTCCCGGAGCTTTTTCCCGGCGCGGCCGAAGCAATTGCTCGCGCCTGCGGTTACGAGGTGCAGCGAGTCGATACTCAGGCCGAGTTTGTCATCGGCGCGCTGAGCCTGCGCTTTTACATGCCCTGCACCGAGGTACTGTTCTGGGACAGCCGCGTGGCGTCGCTGCATGTCGAGCACCAAGGCCGCGAAGCGGTTTTCATCCAGTCTGATACCCGTATCGCCGACACCTACTTTGCCGATGTCAATAGCGCAGCCATTACGTCGCCGCAGGTCATGGTGATGACTAACAATTTCCAGAGTAGCGGGGCGCAAGGTCCGGTTGGCCTGGACAACTTATTGCCGCTGCCCGATCAGCGCTACACCCGGTTGTCCGGCCTGCGCCTGTTGGACGAAATCGTACATAAGCCGATGCGCCGGCTGAACCAAGTACCGACCCTGATTCTCGCGGGCAATGGTTATCACGATCCTTTAGGCAAGATGCACCACCCTTGGTCGAACCTTGAACTGGCGCAGATTTGTAGCGAACTATCGTTGTTGCGGGCGGTGCACTCACTGACACCCGGCGAAAGCTTTGACGTGTTGCCGGCACAGCCTGGGGAACCGGCGGACTGGATCCACGTTTCGCAGGAGCAGGCAGAACCCCGCCCGCCGCGAGAACAACGCCGGCTGATCTCGCTGGACACACAGCAAATCAAGGCTCATCTCGACGACATGGCCAGAACCTGGCTGATTACCCACTACGGGCAGGTGCTGATGACCCAGAGTAGTTACCTTGGGCGCCCGGTTGGCCAATGCCGTGCGGTACTGCAATTGACCCGGGATGACGGCGTCGGCCAACAGTGGCTGCTGGATGTGTCAAAGGTTGAGTTCGTCGAGGTGCCGGACGAAGGCGAGGGCGCAATCAAGCGCTATCCCTACGGTATCCGTGTCGACCATAGTGATTTTTGCCAACTGATTCTCGGCGAGTTGCAGATATGGGAACTGCTCAACCTGTCGGCATCACAGTGGTATGTCTGCGATCGCTATGACAGCCCGCTGGCGTTCTGGCTCGAGTATTACAACGAGCAAGTGGACTATGGTCGCGCGTTGCGCAGTTATGAACAGTCGCTGGCGACTGCGTCATGAGCGGGCAAAGAGCGTTTGAGCACGTGCATCTGGAACTTCTCGCAGCAGATCAGGTAGAGCTGCAGCACCAGGCGCTTGCCGAGCTGTTGGCCGAGCGTTATCAGGTTCTGCGTGTACTCGGCCAGTCGGTGAAGTCCCTGGTTTGCTCAGGCCTGTGCATGGCCTCGGGCGAGCAGGTGGTGATCAAGCGTTACTTCGACGAGGCGGCCTATGCCGCAGAAACTAGCGGTTATTTGTTGTTCCGCTCGGGGCCGATCGCAGGCGTGCGTTATCAAGATTCGCAGCATCAGGTACTGGTGCTGGAGTTTCTCCAAGGCCGTATGCCCGGTTTGGCCGACCTGCCTGAAGTGATTAAGGCCTATGCAGCGATGCACGCCACGGCCCTGGCGAATATCCAGCGTGTCATGGGGCAGCAAGGTACCCCTGAGTTCGTCGATCCCTGCCTGTCTTCCCGGTGTCGTTTTCCCTCGTTTGACCTGCAGGGCATCAGCGTCGGTGATGGCAAGCCGGAGCATTTGCTCGTTACGCCGGATGGCGTGCGCATCCTCGACCTGGAGACTCATTCCCTGCAGCGCAGCGTGTGGTTCGACATCTTGTCCTTGAGCCGATTCCTGGGGGCGGTGCCTTCATGTCCGTGGAGCCTGGAGGAGTGGGTGGCCTGTTACTGTGCATGCAGAAAGATTCCCGCCCACTACTACGATCTACACAAAATCCAAGACTGCCTGCAGCGTGTGCAGGCCATGCAGCCTGGTCGGGTGTACTGCGAGGAGGCGCTGTCGTGAAGTGGATGTACTGCTTTACCCCAGCGTTGCGCTATCGGCCGGCCGTTCGCTGCGAAGAGCGAGCGTTCGCCACTGGCTTTTTCGGCCTGGCCTTCAGCCTTGCGCCGTGGGCGACCGGCGCTTATGTACTGGTGTCGCTGTTGCAATATAGCGTGCCACTATTGTTCATCTACACGCTGAGCACACTGGTGAGCGCCCAAAGCAGTGCCGATACTGTGCTGTGGGATATCGCGCTCCTCGCGTTCTTGGCCATCAGTGGGTTCTTGCTGGTGGTGAGCGAGCTCAACCTGGAGCGCTACATCTGCCTGAGGCTGTGCCGCGAGTTCGAGAGCCTTCTGGCGCGCAAGCTGCACCCCCGCGTTGAGGTTTCGGTGCTGGAACGGGTTGTGTCACGGGATTTCAGCATCATTCTAGATGGCATCGGTACTAGCATTAACCTATTGGCAATTCCGGTTTTCCTGCTGCTTTCGATCCTGCTGGCATTGCTGATTTTCGGCACGGCAGGCTTCTGGGCCGTTGCAGTGATCAGTATGTTCCTGCCGCTTTCTTATCTGCTTTCCTGGCTCTCGGACCGTAACTACCAGCGAATCATGGATATGACCGCGCAGCGTATCGAACAGTGTTCGGCATGGTTGCGCAAAGGGCCGTGGCTTAAGCAGTTCGCTGACCAGAGCGCCTTGCAGAGTATTGAGCACGCACTGGCGGGCGAACGTGACCTTCGCAACCTGGACACATTGCTGCGTGGCGCCGACAGCTACATCATCGGTTTCGGCCGTTTGATTCCCTTCGTATTGCTTGGACTACTGGGCACCTCGGGATCAGCCTCGGTCTGGGACGGGGCGATTTTCTGGCTAAGTATTCCGTTGCTGGCGGCGGTGCTCGCGTTGCCCCGCGCGTACGTGAGTTACAAGGCCGTAGGCCGCTCCTTGGAGGCACTTAATAGCCTGTATCAGCATTCGTCCAGTCAGCCGGTACCTCGAACCGCTGACGCCGATCAGCCCTGCGGCGTGATCGAGTTCGATGCTGACTGGCCGATATGGCCCGCAACGCTGGTCGAACTGATTCCTGGCTCGCTGGATAGTCAGCGCGAGGACTTGCAGGCGTTGCTGGGCGCTTTCCGCTTGGTACCCGAGTTGGGGCAAGACCCACAGCACGTTATGCAACTGCCCATTGAACTGGACGCAAGCAATCTCTCCACCGGGCAGCGCCTGCGTCTGCAACTGCTGCGTGGGGTGTTTCTGGCCCGAGTCCAGAATGGAACCCTGAATATCGACCACGACCTTTCGGTGTTGGACGCCGCAGCCGTCCTTGCCGTCAAAGGAGCCTTGGACCGTCTGCCCTGGGTGAGCTTCAGCCCATCGGCTGCAAGCGCGATAGCGCAGCGCCAAGGGGCACCGGAGCAGGTCGCTGAGCGTACCGCTTCGACGGTGTCGGACGGTGTTCCGGTGCGGGAGCGTTTTAGCCTCGGCGATCTCTTCAAGTATTGTCGTTGGGGTGTGCTGATGTTGTTGGTGCCGGCGCTGATGATGAGCTATGCCGCCAACTTGACGCTGCCAGAGGCAGGTTTCTCGCCTTGGCAGGTTCTGTTGTATGCCATAGCCGGGGTAGGCGCAGGAATCGCTGCCGGACTGTTCATCGAGGATCTGTTGCGCAGCCGCTTTTCCCGTTTGTTCATCGATGGCCTGCGAGACATCCGAGTCACAGGGCTGGCCGATGCGCTGCAGACAGTTTCGCGCGATGTCACCACGACATTTGAACGCATCGCCTGGTATGCCCACGACATCGCCTGGATCATTGCGCTG
Organism: Pseudomonas sp. AM4(2022); assembly: GCF_036346515.1. Taxonomy (NCBI): domain Bacteria; kingdom Pseudomonadati; phylum Pseudomonadota; class Gammaproteobacteria; order Pseudomonadales; family Pseudomonadaceae; genus Pseudomonas; species Pseudomonas sp. AM4(2022). The sequence continues at coordinate 22,749 of NZ_JAOTNW010000029.1, read as the reverse complement.
TTGCTGTGCAATGGCGTGGCTTTGTGGATGGGGTTCGGCCTGTTCGGCATTGTCGTGGCACTGCTGTTCAGCGGGTTGCTGGCGGTGTTGTACCGGCTTTCGATCAACGAGCTATATCGTACCCGGGTGGAGAGCGTGAAGGGATTCGATTCCCTGCTACGCTCGGCCCATGTGGCGTTTGCAATCTCCCGTGCCGGTGGGGCGGGTTTCGAACGCCTGGGTGACTGGCTGACGTTCACTCAGCGCGGAGCGTTAGCCGAGGGGCTGAAGTATTTCTATACCACCCGCATGCGCAGTGTGATCACCCGTACCGTCACGGCGGCCAGTTGTGCGTTGCTCAGCGACCTGGTGATTGTCCTGATAGTCCTGATGGGTAGCCTCTACCGAACGAGTGATTCAGCGTTTGTGCTGGCGGTCACGGCCTTGCTATTGGTTCGTTCCGATCTGGCCAATGTATTTCTGGCCATCACGGGTTTCAAATCGCAGTCGGTGTCGGTGGCGCGTCTGCAACACTTTGCCCGGCCCAAAAGCTTGGTGGCCGTGACGATTGCCGGGCAGAGCCTGAGCATCGCGCCCTTTATCGCTCAACGTGCCTATCGTGCCTTGAACCTGCAGCGAGGCCGGCTGTATTTGTTATCGGGCCACTCTGGTTCCGGCAAGAGCGACTACCTGAAGGGCGTGGCCGGGATAACCGACGTGATCATCGAAGAGCCGGGCGTGGTGCAGGCGACGACATCAACTCGCTATTACCTGGACCGTGAAGCCCTGGCGCTGCTCGGCGGTGAGCCAGGGGCAAGCAACTGGATGCATACCTGGCTGAGTGCGTTACCGGAAGACCGCCACTGTCTGTTGTTGCTGGATGAGCCGTTCAGCGCTTTGCACGCCGAGCAATTACCGGAGCATGTGCAGGCGTTGCACCGTTATGCCGAGCGTAGCGGCAATACCCTGGTACTGGTGGATCATCGTTGCCGACTGGAACATAACATCGAGCTGGACGAGCTGACTCGCTGATTGCCCGATGCAAGGAAGTACTCATGGATGAGCCGATTCTGTACCTGGGTGACCGGGGGTTTCTCAAACGTTACGGCAGCCCCTACTCGGCGCAGCAGGTCGAGGAGATCGCGCGCCGGGTATTGGCCAGTTCCAACCTGGGCATGGCCAGCGGCGACTGGCCCACAGCCAAGGCGGTCAGTAATGCCTTGGCCGGCGGCCCACGAACGCGGCATATCTATCATTCGCGGTTTCTTCTGCGGGTGACCGAGCAGGCAACAGGGCAGGGCGTCAGTGTCCGTCAGGTCCAGGCAACCCCGGCGTACTACTACACTGCACTTGGCTATACCTTCACCGCCGATGCGCAACAAATAGCCGAAGACCTCGAAATCATCCGGTGCTGCCAGCCTGGTTTGGTGACCTTGGGTGGCGACTGGCTGGACATACTACTGGCGCAACAGCAATACGCGCTGCTTGAGGCGATCCTGCGACAGATGGAGGCGGCCATTCCGGCGGCCTCGCGGATTCTCCTGGGGTTCCATCCCAGCGCCGGCTTCCTGCAGGTGTTGAAAGAACGGCCGTTCGCCGGCGCTGCGGTGCCAGTCAACCTCTTGAATATGCAATGCGCGAGCTACGCGGGCTATCTACATCAGATCAAGGCCCGGTCGCGGCTTTACGCAGTGCATTGTCTGGCGGGCGGCGATATTCCTTTGGAGCCTGCGCTGGACTACGCCTTTCATCATCGCCAGGTCGATGCTTGTATTGTCGGCGCTACCCGTACACAGCATATCGAGGCATTGGCGGCCTGCGAGGCTGGCTTCAGGAACTTGAAGAGATGAACGTGATCCTCATGCGCCGTGCGCGCCAGCTCGACGAGGCTTTATTGCAAAGCCATCTACAGACGCTACAACGGGCACATGGCGACCTGCTAATGCTGTCCGGCCGCTCTGCCTGCTATGCCCCCGTGCTGGAGCTGGCTGGCAACCTTGAGATCCAGACGCTGGTCTTCGAGCAGGAGTTCTACGATCCGCAGCAGGTGCATGGGGCCCGCAAGATGGACTGGTTGTTCGATGCCTACGCCGGTCGTAACGGCAGCGAGAGCCTTAATACTCTGTTTCATGCGCTTGCCCTCGAATTGGAAGCGATTCTCCGTCGGCACAGCGAAAGAACCCTCGTGATCTATCTCGACCAGTTGTTGCTGGAAATCGCTTACGCCGTACTAGCCGGTCTGCCCCTGCAGACGTTACAGAGCTTTTCGCTGTACCTCGAAGAACTGAGTATCGCGATCCTCGCCAGAGTCCCGTTCAAGGGCGGGTTCCAGACCCTGCTGCTGAAATCAAATGTAACCCCGGCGCAAGCCTTCGTCGGCAGGCCCGAATTGAAATTGGTCAGGTGACGCCGACACCCTGTTGGCGTGATCGCCGAGCCTACCCTGAGTGAAGTGAAAAGGAGTATTCATGGACCCGCAACGCAAGGACTATTTGGCGACAGAAGCGGTTTACACAGGCGACTCGCTGCGCATCGGCGAGGAGTACGTCATGCATGAATGGGAGAGGCCACTGATCCGTAGGATGGTCGAAGACCTCAAACTTACGCCCGATGACCATCTGCTGGAAATCGGCTTCGGCATGGGCATCTCGGCCAGCATTCTGCAGGAGTTCGGCCCGGCGTCCCATACCATTGTCGAACCCCACCCCCAGGTGCTGGTCCAGGCTGAGCGCTGGAAGGGCACACGCACGAACATTCAGTTGCACTCAGGCTACTGGCAACAGCTGGACGCCGGGCCCCAGCGTTATTCGGCGATCTTCTTCGATCCGTTCGCCGACGACATGGCGGCGGTTGACGACGAGAACCTCAGGTTCCTCAAATTCGCCGCACAGTCGCTACTGGGCGATGGCGGGCGTCTGGCCCTGTTCTGCATCCGGCCCTTGCTGCCGCGGGAGTACCAGCGAGTGATGTTCGAACATTATCGCCGGGTGGAAATCAGCTCGGTGCAGGTTGCCCCCAGAGATACCGCCAACCCCACGGCGGAGCTGGACGGACGAATGATTTCAGTCGTATTGCACAAATAGGAAAAGCCTCAAGCCCCCTTTCAGGCCTGCGCGCCTAACGTGCCTGGCCGGACAGAATAAATAAGCCATTAGTTACGATAACGGTGATAGCGATGAACAAGCTCACAGCACGTCTTGGACTGGTCAGCCTTCTGTGTTTTTTTGGCAGCCAAACATGGGCTCAGACTGAGGCCCCGACAGCTGCAGCCCCGGCTGCAACTTCCACCAGCAAGGCCATGACTATCATTTTCGAGCCGCCCAAGGGACAGGAGGAGGCGTTCCTGAATTCCTTCGTCACCTCTCAAGCTGCCTACATGCAAACTTATGCTGGCAAATCGAAGGACGGGGTCAAGGTGATCAACCTGATCCCCACCGAACTGGGCGAGCCGTTGATCCACCTGATGATCTACCGGGACCCGGCGACCTTTGAGCGGGCCAAGCAAATATTTGCTTCACGCGAGGCTATGAGCGGCTACATAGACGGCCATGTGAAAGCCTACGGCGGTTACCACATTCCCAAGGAATACCTGCGCCACACCAAGGTGTACATGAGCAACGTGCTCACCGAGTAAAACGACCGACAAAAAACAGAGAGAGTCCCAGCCTATGCACGTGGTCATCGGGTCGCTGTTTATCGGCCTAGTTTTTGCGGTTCCAGGTGTGCAAGCCGGCAATCGCGGCGAGCCCTTCATGTTGAGCAACGGCTGTATCAATTGTCACGGTTTTGAGGGGCGACGTACGCCGGGGGCTATTCCTTCACTGGCGGGCCAGCCCGAGGCCTACCTGTACAAGACCCTCGCGGCGTATCGCGACGGCACGCTCAAGGGCACCATCATGAACCGGGCGATGGAAGGGTACGACGACCGGACACTCCGGCAGTTCGCCAAGTATTACAGCGGCCTGTCGAAAGACACGCCGGCGACGGCCATGTCCAAGGTACCCGGGCAAGGGGAGGGACTGTACGTTCAACACTGTTCCGGTTGCCATGAAGGGCAGGCGGATACGCCGTATTTGAGAGGGCAAAATGCGCAGTACATGGAAGACGTGCTGAAAGATATGGCCACAGGCCAACGAACGATACCAAGGGAGATGGCCAGCGCGATGTCCGCCCTCACAGGTGAGGAATTACAGCAATTGCTAGGTTACCTGCAAGGTTGCTCGCAGGAGGCTTTATGCCACTGAACCCTCAACGAAGGCTGTTGCTCAAGTGGCTGGCCACCGGCATCGGCGCCTCTTCGATCCGGGCCCTGGCGAGCACCGTGACGCCCGTAACGGTCCCGTCCTACCGCGTAGTGGTGATCGGCGGCGGTTTTGCCGGCGCAACTTTCGCTCGTACACTCAGGCGTCTGGATAGCAAGGTCGGTATCACGCTGGTCGAGCCCAGCCGGCAGTATCACTGCTGTCCGCTGGGGGTCGAATACCTGGTAGGCAAGAGGGACGAAAAAACCCTGATATTTGGTTACGAGCAGTTATGCGCCGAGGGGATCGAGGTGGTCCATCAAAAAGCACGCTTGATCGATGCCAAACGAAAGCAGGTGATGCTCGCCGACGGTTCGATGCTCGGCTATGACCGTTGCGTAGTAGCCACGGGCATAGGCTACAAGTACGACAGCATCGCTGGTTACAGCGAGGCGGTGGCACAGCGTGTACCTCATGCTTGGGGCGGCGGCGAGCAACTGCGCCTGCTTCGACGGCAACTGGAGGCAATGCCCAACGGCGGCAACGTGCTGATCTCAGTTCCCGTGGACGACTATCGTTGCCCGCCCGGGCCGTATGAACGGGCTAGCCTGATTGCCGATTATCTGAAGACCCACAAGCCCGAGTCACGCGTGATCATTCTGGACGCCAAGCCCAAGTTCGCCAAGCAAGCGCAATTCGAGCAGGCCTGGAAACGCTTCTATGGCTATGGCACCGAGCAGGCCAACATCCAGTGGATCGGCGCTTTGCAGGGCGGGACCGTGCAAGGTTTCGACGAAGCTAAAGGGCAGCTGCTGACCGAGGGAGGGCCGGTCAGTGGCCAAGTGATCAACATCATTGCGCCTCAGCAGGCTGATGATTTTTCACGGTACAACGGCCTTGCTGCCGAACATGGCTGGTGTCCGGTCAACACCCAGACCCTGGAATCCCTGTTAGTACCGGGCGTGCATGTGATCGGAGACGCGGCCTACGCCGAGAAACTACCCAAATCTGCATTCGCCGCGACCTGCCAGGCCAGGGTCTGTGCCTTGGCGATCCATAGCCAGATGCACGGCCTGGCGCTGCTCAAGCCGCAGTATATGAACGTCTGCTACAGCCTGTGTGGCGAAAACTACGGTATCTCGGTGCTGCTTCACTACCAGCATGACGCAACCAGCAATATCATCGAGATCCAAACCTTGCGGGTCACACCCCTGGACGCCAACGACGAGGATTACCGTCGTGAAGCGCTGTCGGCCTACAGTATGTTCGACAGCTTGGTCAAAGAGGCGTTTGGCTAGGCCAACGGGTATGGCCGGATGATGAAGATGGCTTCGATTCAAATGGATGGTGAGGACAAGACAGCGAAGGGCGAAAATCCCTATCAGGATGCCGCTACAGGAAAGAAGACTTATCGGTTGATCTGGACTAAGTGAGGCTCATCAACTTTGAACTAATCAATAAGCCTGTCCACCTAACGCTTTGCACGTTGCCTCAAACCCAGGTTTTTCCTGGGTTACTCAATTACACACGAAGGTTTGGTTAATCATGAAGAGCGAACAGGTAGAAGGCGTTGTAGAAAAGGTTGCTGGCAAAGCGCAGAGCGCAGTCGGGAAGCTATTTGGTGATTCGAAGTTGGAAGCTGAGGGCGCTGGACGCCAGGCTGCCGGTCAACTGACGCAAACTTATGGCGACGCACTGGACAGCGTTTCTACATTCGTCAAAGAGAAGCCGGTTGCTGCACTGGCAATCGGGGCTGTTGCTTTACTGGTGCTGAAGAGATTGCTTGGTCGCTGAACCTCAACAAGATTTCCCTCGTACTTCTTGGAGTTCCGCGCCAGGAGGTACGAGGGCGGTAAGCCATAGCCCTTAAACCAAGCCTTCGCGTGTGTATTGATTTGCCGAACTGTCAGCGGGCTTGGGTTTTCTGGAACAGGTCAACTGGTAAGCAATTGCCAACCATATGAACCAACCCGGCATGACCATCAAGGCAATTCGGGTGTCTGGTCTCAATGCCAGCAGACAAAGAACAAAGCCCAGAAACGCCAAAGAGAACCAGGCCATCGGCGCGCCGCCAGGCATCTTGTAGGTCGATTTTGCATGCAGGTCAGGGCGAGTGTTGCGATAGGCAATGTACGACGCGAGGATCGTCGACCAAGTGAAAATCACCAGAATTGCTGACACGGTAGAGACGATGGTGAACGCGGTCATGACTTCTGGAACGATGAACAGCAACAACACGCCCAGCAGCATCAACAAGGTGGTGAACGCCAAACTCAGCAGAGGCACGCTGTTGCTCGACAGACGCCGAAAAATCCCCGGAGCGTTGTCCTGATTGGCCAGCCCGAACAGCATCCGACTGGATGAAAATACGCCACTGTTGGCCGATGAGGCGGCGGATGTCAGCACCACAAAGTTGACGATACCGGCTGCTGCGGGGAACCCCGCAACCAGAAACAGCTCGACGAAGGGGCTCTTGTTGGGCGAAACCTGTTGCCAGGAAGTCACTGCAATAATGCAGGCCAGTGCCAGCACATAAAACAAGATGATTCTGAGCGGAATCGAGTTGATGGCTTTAGGCAGGGTCTTTTCGGGGGAGCGCGTTTCGGCGGCTGCGGTGCCGATCAGCTCGGTGCCCGCAAATGAGAAAATCGCCATCTGAAACCCGGCAAAGAAACCGAAAAAGCCGTTGGGGAATGCGCCCTGTTTATCCAGCAAGTGGTTCAGGGACGCAGTGACGCCACTGGGTGAGACAAAGGAGCTGGCAATCATCACCATGCTCACGCTAATCAGGGCAACGACGGCAATGATTTTGATGATCGCGAACCAGAACTCCACTTCACCGAAGAGCCTGACAGTCAGCACGTTCAAGGCGAACAGTGTTATCAGCATGCCGATGGCCGGTATCCAGGCGGGTAAATCAGGGAACCAATACTGAAAAAATCCACCCACCACAACTGCATCACCTATCACTGCAACGCTCCAGCTTAGCCAATATGACCAGCCGAGAAAGAATGCTGCGCGTGGGCCAAGATAGGCACCGGCAAAATCAGCGAAGGTTTTGAAGTTCAAGTTGGAAAGTAACATTTCGCCCATGGCACGCATGACGAAGTAGACGAACAGACCGATGATCATATAGATGAGGATGATCGACGTGCCAGAGAGGGCGATGATCTTCCCGGACCCCATGAACAGGCCTGTCCCGATAGCACCGCCCATGGCCATTAACTGAATGTGACGATTGCTGAGCGTGCGCTGCAGCGCGGGCTGTTCAACCCGTTCGGACGGAGTCGATTTCATTACAAAACCTCTTGATTTTATGTTTTTGAGTTTTGGTAGAAAAGTGGGAATCACGTGACCTTGATAGAGATGTAATGGCTACTGACGGTAGTGGTTTGCGGAGTTTCAGGCCCGTTTGCTCACGTAACCATGCAGCACATTGACTGCATTGATCCCGATTTCATCGACCATGTACCCGCCTTCCATCACAAACAGGGCAGGGCAGCCCACGCCGGCTATCAACTCGCCGATGCCGATGAAGTCTTCGCTTTCAAGCAAAAAGTGGCTGATGGGGTCGTCCTTGAAGGTGTCGACGCCCAGTGAAATAACCAGCACGTCAGGGGCAAATTGCTGAAGTTTCTTGCAGGCGTGGTGCAAGGCGTTGCGGTAGCTTTCCCAAGAGGTGTTCTTCGGCAGCGGATAGTTCAGGTTGTAACCTTCGCCGTGACCAGCGCCGACTTCGTGGCTGTAGCCTGAGTAGTACGGATAGGACACCGCCGGTTCGCCGTGCAGCGAGACAAACATGACGTCACTGCGTCCGTAGAAAATATTCTGAGTACCGTTGCCATGATGAAAGTCGACATCCAATACCGCGACACGCTTGGCGCCTCGGGTAATAGCCTGCTGTGCGGCAATGGCTGCGTTGTTCAGATAGCAATAGCCGCCCATGTATTCACGTGCTGCGTGATGGCCGGGCGGGCGGCATAGGGCAAAGGCACTGTCGTGACCTTCATCGATCAGCGCCAGTCCGGTCAGCGCGATATCGGCACTGGTTTTTACCGCTTGCCAGGTGGTGGCGGTAATGGGGGAGCCGGCGTCCATGGCGTAGAAACCCAGCTTGCCGTCGATGAAACTCGGAACTTGCTCGTTGGCCAGATCACGCACTGGCCATACCAGCGGCAAGGCGTCGTGGGTGCGCCCGGTTGCACACCATTCAGACCAGGCAGATTCCAGAAAAGTTACGTAGCGCTCGCTGTGCGCGTTGACATAGCACGACCGATCAAATGCCCGCGGTTCGATGATCTGGCCAAGACCTACCTGTTTGACCCGATTGTGGACGGTATCGGCCCGACTGGGCTGTTCGAAGGACGGCTTGAGCACGCCGTCTTTCAATTCGGTGCCGTGGTGCAAACGGTGGGAATCACTGAAAACTGTAAACATTGTGCGCATCCGTTGATGTGAGCCAGTGCAAATATTCTGTTCCGGCTCTGATGCGCTTTCTTTGCTTTGTTTTCGTGGTTTACTGGATTATTCGGGCGTTTTTACTCAGGAATGACGTAATGCAGAAAAAAACATCCAAACGCATCAGTCTCGACGACACCGACCTGGCGATTCTCGCGTTGCTGCAGGAGGATGCGAGTATTTCCAACTCGGAGCTCAGTGAGCGCTTGTCGTTAAGCCTGACACCTTGTTGGAGGCGGCGTAAGAGAATGGAGGAGGCGGGCGTGATTAAAGGCTATCAGGCGAACCTTGATCGACGAATGCTGGGGCTGGATATCATGGCGTTCGTGCATATCCGTTTTTCCACCCACGCCGACCACGCTCCCGATGATTTTGAGGCGGTGATCGCTCAACTGCCTGAAGTGTTGTCCTGTCACAAGATCACCGGGGATGCCGATTACGTGCTGCAAGTGTTAGCAGAGGACCTTGATAGCTACAGTGACTTTATCGAGCAGGTGCTCAGGCATCAGGTGGGTATTGCGTCCATCCAGTCCAGTCTGGCTTTACGCGAAATTAAGACCAGTAGCCGTATCGCGATACCCAAATCGATCAAGGCGTGAATGGGCAGGGGGTAGATCACGAAGTGGAACCCTGTCTTTAGCAGCGATTGGCGCATTTGTATCGTTTTGTATCTGCGCTTTGGATAGATACACAGCGATTCCTTTAAGTCGGTTGATGACACATACGGGATACCAGCGGGGCTTTAAATGAACCCATCGAGAAGGCGCAAACCTTCTCCAATGGATGACTCATTTAACTCGCGGCTATCTCTGCGCGTTTCGCGACGTTGTCGACCAATGACTTATAGGAAATTCAAAATGCCTGCAGCCACGTTCGGTTTCACCTGGCGCCATTGTCTGGCTTCTTCCGTGAGAATGGGTGTTTTGGGGTTGGCCCTGATAACCGGCAGCGGTGGTGCCTGGGCTGCTGGCCCGGCCGCCGATGCTTCAGTTGCCAGCTCGGCCTCGACCAGTCCCGAATCGATTAGACCTTATCGAATTCACGTCGATGAAGCTCAATTGGCCGATCTGAAAAAGCGCATTGCGGCGACCCGCTGGCCGGACAAAGAGACCGTCAACGACGTTTCCCAAGGCGTGCAGTTGGCCCAGGTCCAGGCGCTGGTGAAGTATTGGGGTAGCGGCTATGACTGGCGCAAGGCCGAAGCGAAGCTCAATGCGCTGCCTGAATTCATCACGAGAATCGACGGCGTCGATATTCAATTCATCCATGTTCGCTCGCCAAACCCCAACGCGATGCCGCTGCTTCTGACACACGGATGGCCTGGCTCACAGTTTGAGTTCCTGAAGACTATCGGCCCGCTGACGGATCCCGTTGCTTACGGCGGTAAGGTTGAAGATTCGTTCGACGTGATCATTCCATCGATTCCGGGACACGGTTTTTCCGGTAAGCCGACTGAATTGGGTTGGGGGCCGGATCGAGTCGCGAAGGCTTGGGATGTGCTCGTCAAACGTCTGGGTTATACCCATTATGTTTCCCAGGGCGGAGATCACGGTTCGGTCATATCGGATGCATTGGGCCGCCTGAATCCGCCGGGGCTGTTGGGCATTCACTTGAACATGCCGGCCACCATCCCGCCCGAATTGGTCAAGCCGATCAACAGTGGTGACCCGGCCCCTGACGGGCTCACTGAGCCTGAACGCAAGGCGTTTGATTCCTTGAGCACCTTCTTCGGCCGCAATGCAGCATACGGCGCGATGATGGTTACGCGCCCGCAGACTATCGGTTACCTGCTGGCCGATTCGCCCACCGGAACTGCGGCGTGGATGTACGAAAAAATCGCCGCGTGGACGGACAGTGATGGCCAGCCTGAACGGGTATTGACCCGTGACGAGATGCTGGACGATATCAGCCTGTACTGGCTGACGAACGCAGGCGCATCGTCATCGCGTTTCTACTGGGAAAACAACAACAACAATTTCAGCGCTGCCGCGCAGAACACCGCAAGCATCAAGGTGCCGGTGGCGATCACGGTCTTCCCGCACGAGATTTATCAGGCGCCAAAAAGCTGGGCGCAACGCGCTTACCCATCACTTTCCTACTACAGCCAGGTTAACAAGGGCGGCCACTTCGCTTCCTGGGAGCAACCTCAATTGTTCAGCGAAGAGTTGCGGGAGGCCTTCCGGCCGCTGCGCGCCAAGCTGAGCGCAACGAAGACAGCCCAGTAGCTCACACGCAATCGAGTCAACACACCGGGCCGCTATTCGGCGGCTCGCTACGGAGAAACACCATGGAGATGACCTTGCTGAACAATCAAAATAAATCCAGCCGCCTGCGGGGTCTTGCCCCATCGCTGTTGGCAGCAGCGGTGCTGCAATTCGCGGCGGTAGCTGTCGGTTTTTCCCAAGCCAGCGCGGCTGATGTGCCCGCGTCCACCATTGGGGCTATCACCCCGGGAGCTCACACCTCTCTCGGTGCTCTTAAGCATGTGAAAGCGGGGCTGCTGGACGTTTCTTACGCGGAACTCGGCCCAGCCGATGGCCCTGTGATCATTTTGTTGCACGGCTGGCCCTACGATATCAACGCATACGCTGATGTCGCTCCTGCTTTGGCGGACAAGGGATATCGAGTGTTGATCCCTTCTGCGCGTGGTTATGGCGATACGCATTTTCTCTCGGCCAAGACAGTTCGCAATGGTCAACCTGCTGCGCTGGCGACCGACCTGATCGACTTCATGGACGCGCTGAAGATCAAGACGGCGGTACTGGGTGGGTTTGACTGGGGCGCCCGTACTGCAGATATCGTTGCGGCACTGTGGCCGGAAAGAGTGAAAGCCCTGGTCGCTGTGAGCGGTTACCTGATAGGCAGCCAAGAGGCTGGCAAGGCGCCATTGCCGCCAGCCGCCGAACTGCAGTGGTGGTACCAGTTCTACTTCGCGACCGAGCGCGGGCGCCTGGGCTACGAGAAAAACACCCATGACTTCGCCAAGCTCATCTGGAAGCTGGCGTCGCCACAGTGGAATTTCGACGACGCCACTTATGAGCGCAGCGCGGCGTCCTTGCAAAACCCTGATCACGTGGCCGTGTCGATTTTCAACTATCGCTGGCGCCTGGGGTTGGTCAAGGGCGAGGCCAGATACGACGCGCTGGAGAAGAAACTCGCGGCATTTCCATCCATCAGCGTGCCGACCATCACCCTGGAAGGTGATGCGAACGGCGCACCGCACCCACCTGCCGAAGCGTACGCCAAGCGCTTCACTGGCAAGTATGAGTACCGATTGATCACCGGTGGTGTAGGCCACAACTTGCCGCAGGAAGCGCCGAAAGCCTTCGCCCAGGCGGTGATCGATGCCGATCATCTTTGAAAACCGGCTGAGAGGATGGCGATGATGAAGCTGAAATTTCTGGCCGCGATGTCGGCTGCCCTTGCAATCGCAGCGTTGAGCGCTACCGGTGTTGCCTCGGGCGACGCCAGTACTGGCGACGCCTCACCGATCTATGGCGTGAAATTGCCTGAAAACTACCGCTTATGGCCGCTGATTGCGCCGGCGCAGGAAGCAGCACCCCTGAATGAACTGCGAGCCGTGCTGGGCAATGACTTGGCCATCAAGGCTTATCAGGACTCAACGCTGCCATTCCCTGATGGCACGGTGCTGGTAAAGCTGGCGTGGAAACATGTGCAGTCTCCGGAATTCGAGCCGGCGTCCATCCCGGGGCCGGCCACGACCGTGCAGGTGATGGTCAAGGACTCGAAAAAATATGCAGCAACCGGTGGCTGGGGATTCGGGCGGTTTATCAACGGTAAACCGGCCGATGAAGCCCAACACGCAACCTGCTTCGCCTGTCACCAGGCGCGAGTGCGTAATCACGACTTTGTCTTCACTCGCGTCGCTCCCTGATTTCCCGCCAAACCCGGAGTCACCAATGAAAAAAGTATTAACCGCACTGGCCGTCGCCGTCAGCCTGGGCATGGCGACACACGCCTGGTCGCAAACTGAAAAACCCACGATTGTGCTCGTACATGGCGCCTTTGCCGATGCGTCGAGTTGGAATGGTGTCGTGAAGATTCTCGAGAAGGACGGTTACCCGGTGGTTGCCGCTGCCAACCCATTGCGCGGTGTAAAGAGCGATGGTTCGGCAATCTCGGCATTGCTGACGAGCATTCATTCGCCGGTGGTGTTGGTCGGCCATTCCTATGGCGGCAACGTTATCAGTGATGCGGCCAACGATCATGCAAACGTCAAAGCCCTGGTTTACGTCAGTGCGTTTGCACCTGAGGCCGGGGAAACCGTCGCCGGGCTGGCCGGCAAATTCCCGGGCAGCACGCTGGGCCCAACGCTGGCTGCGCCTGTACCGCTGGCCGATGGGGGCAAGGACTTGTACATCCAGCAGGACAAATTTCACAACCAGTTCGCCGCTGACGTCCCCGCGAAAGAGGCGGCATTGATGGCCGCCACCCAACGCCCGGTAACGGAAGCGGCGCTCAACGAAGCGTCCGGCAGCCCTGCCTGGAAGCATATTCCGTCCTGGTACATCTACGGCGACAAGGACAAGAACATTCCCCCGCAAGCCATGGCATTCATGGCCAAGCGCGCCGCCGCCAAAGCCGTTGAAGTGGTCAAGGGCGCTTCACATGTGGTGATGGTTTCGAACCCGGAACCGGTTGCCCGCCTCATCGAAAAAGCCGCCACGGCGAAATGACACGCCAACGGCGAAGCAGCGTTTTCAGCGCTCTACGCCGAGGCGGGCTTTACACGGCGCCCGGCGGGATTCGTTTTGAACTTGTGCAACGCTGAAACGCGGGAGAGGGGGTATTCGACGCGGCCAACGCCTGGGTATACCGGGCGTTGTGCTTATCGCGGGCAACCGCAATCAATCAGGTACGCCACGATGTGGAAGATCAATCACAGTTACATTGACGGAGCATTCGTTCCCGTCCAGGGCAATGAAACGGTGCAATGCATCAATCCGGCTACCGAGGCGGTCATCGGTACGCTCACTCTGGCTGATCGTGAAGATGCCAGGCGCGCTATCGCGGCGGCTTCGCATGCTCAAGTCGCGATGGGCCGCACCTCCAAAGCCGAGCGTATCGACATGCTCGAGCAGTTGCAGGCTGCCGTGCTGGCGAGCACGAATGAAATTCGCGACACCGCCATCGAAGAGTACGGTGCGCCGTTCGCCCGTGCGCAATGGGTCAGTCGCTACGCTTCGCAGTCATTTGCCAATGCGGGGCAGGTGTTGAAACACTTCGACCTGAGTCGTTCGATCGGTGACGCTACCGTGGTGATGGAGCCGGTCGGAGTCGCCGCGCTGTTTGCCCCCTGGAACAGCACCGCCGGGACGATATGCAGCAAACTGGCATCGGCCATTGCGGCGGGTTGTGCCTCGGTCATCAAACCGAGCGAGTTGAGCCCCTTGCAGACCACCGTGCTCGCCCAAGCGTTGCATCGCGCAGAGTTACCCAGCGGGGTTTTCAATATTCTGTTGGGACGCGGCAGTGATGTGGGTGACGAAATCAGCGCCAGCCCACTCATCGCGAAAATTTCATTCACCGGGTCCACCGCCACCGGAAAGCTCATTGCACGTGCCGGAATCGAGACCATGAAGCGAGTGAGCCTGTCGCTCACGGGGAAGTCGGCCTCTATCATCCTGGATGACGCCGATCTCGACATCGCCATTCCCCTGGCTCTGAATGCTGCGTTCATGAACAACGGTCAGGCATGTGTCGCTGGCACACGTCTGCTGGTGCCGCGCACGCACGCCGAGGACATTATCAACCGCGTCAAAAGCCTGGTTGAATCGATGGTCGTCGGCGATCCGCAGGATCCGGCCACGGCTCTCGGGCCGCTGGTCAATCGCGCCCAATTCGACCGCGTACAAGCTTTCATCCGCCGCGGGCAGGCGCAAGGCGCGACGTTGATTGTCGGCGGGGAGGGCAGACCGACCGGCTTGGACAAGGGCTATTTCGTCAGGCCTACGGTCTTTGCCGACGTCAGCAATGACATGGACATCGCGCAAGAGGAGATTTTCGGCCCGGTGCTATCGATCATTGCGTATGACTCGCAAGAACAGGTGATCGCTATTGCAAATGCCAGTCTCTACGGTTTACAGGCTTATGTATTTACCCGGCAACCGGAACGTGCCCAACGCCTGGCGACCCAGCTGCAGGCCGGCTCGGTGTTGATCAACAGAATTTCGCCAGAGCTGCTGGCGCCGTTCGGCGGGGTAAAGCAGTCCGGTGTCGGCCGGGAGTTTGGAGCCTTTGGGCTGCAAGCATTTCTTGAGGCCAAAAGCATCGTGTCCGATTAGCCTGGGGTGGGCGGGAGAGTGTGGTCGCGCAACCCAGGCCGCAGCAGAAAAAGCTAATGGCCCACAGCGCGTTGCCTGGGGGCCATGGATTTTCAAGGGTTACGCGGCTGGAGCTTTCGCCTCCTGCAGCAGTTGCTGAATCATCTTTTCCTGCGTCTCGTAGCGACCTTCTCCGAAGTGGGTGAAACGCACTTGCCCTTTGGCGTCGATCAGGTAGTGCGCGGGCCAGTACTGGTTATCGAAGTTGCGCCAGATCGCGTAGTTGTTATCGATGGCTACCGGGTAAGTGATGCCGAGCTTTTTCACCTCATCCCTGACATTGCTGATGATGCGTTCAAAACCGTATTCCGGGGTGTGGACGCCGATTACCACCAAGCCATCCTTCTCGTACTTCTGCGCCCAGTCCTTCACGTACGGCAGGGTGTGCTGGCAATTGATGCAGTCGTAAGTCCAGAAATCGACGAGCACCACCTTGCCTCTGAGCGATTCACTGGTCAGTGCGGGCGAATTGAGCCACTCCACAGCGCCGGACAGCGACGGCATCGGGCCTTGGGCGTTGTCGAGGGTGGGTTCGGCCTTGGCCTTGCTTACCAAGTATTCGACGACTTTGGGGACGCTTTGCAGCACGCCTTTTTCCAGCACGCTGACGCCTTCGGACGACGCCCCGGCCAACAGCGTCTTGTCGGCACCGGTAGAAATCATCAGCGCTGCGGCCAGAACCGCAAAACCGGTGACGCGCCGCAGCCAACCCGTGACCGGAATCGAGGCCTTCAGGCGATTGACTAAACCGCGTCCGGCGAAAATCAGCGTACCCAACGACAGTGCACCGCCCAGGCCGTAGGCCACCAGCAGCAGGCTGGTTTGCGCATTGGCGCCTTGCAGCATGGCGCCGGTCAGGATCACACCGAGGATAGGCCCGGCGCACGGCGCCCAGAGCAGGCCGGTGGCGACGCCGATCATCAGCGAACCCAGCGGCCCGGACATTTTGCGCGTCTGGGGGGCGAGGCGATTGCCCAGTAACACGAACGGGCTGGCCAGCCAGCCACTGATCCGCGCCGAGATCAGCGACAAGGCAAACAGCGCCATCACCACCAGTGCCCCATGACGCCCGGTGTTGTTGGCCTGAATCACCCATTCACTGCTGACCACGGCCAGGCTGGAAACCAGCGCGAAGGTCAGGACCATGCCACCAAGGGTAAGCAGGATCGAGGAGCGTGTGCGGTCGATACCGGCGAACAGAAACGGCACGACCGGCAGGATACAAGGGCTGAGGACGGTCAATAAGCCGCCCAGGAATGCGATGAGGAACATAAGGGTCTCCTGATGAAATGTGGGCCGGGCTCAGTTATCGCTGTGGCACTCAGCAAATTTGCGGTAGTTCAGGATCTCGGTCTTGCCCTGCGAATTCAGGTAGGTCAGTTGGGCATCGACAATGCCGCAGGCCGCCCCGGCATCCTCTGTCAATGCCACCACTTTCTGGATGTCCAGATGCGTGCCGTAGGTGTAGGTTTGCGGCGTGACGTCGGCTTCGGCGCGGGCCGAGAAGGTGCAGATATTCAGGGCGGCAAACAGGCAAGTGGCATAGAGGGTATTGGTGTTCATGGTCGTTTCCTCAAGGCTTCAAGGGTTGGGTCGTTCAGTTGAGCCGAGGCGCTTGGGTTGGCCTCGATGTGGCTCATTAGAAGCCCGCGAGGTATCTCGCCTGTGTCAAAAACAGGCGCGGATAAATCGGTTCGTATCAGGACCCCGTCCCGATACACAGCCATACAAAACCTAGGAAATTGTTGTTTTTGCCTCTGCATGTATCCTTCGCCACAGCAGATACACTGCAATACAAACCGCCGCGGGCGAACGGGCTCAGCCTCTATAGACTGAGCCGCAATTTCCAATGACAGAGGCTTGGCCCATGGAACACGTTGATCACATCCTCATCGTGGACGATGACCGTGAGATTCGAGAGATGGTAGGCAACTACCTGAAGAAGAACGGCCTGCGCACGACCCTGGTTGCCGATGGCCGCCAGATGCGCTCGTTTCTCGAGGCCACGCCGGTGGACCTGATCGTGCTGGACATCATGATGCCCGGCGACGATGGCCTGGTGCTCTGCCGCGACATTCGCGCCGGCAAACACAAGGCCACGCCGGTGCTGATGCTGACCGCCCGCAACGACGAAACCGACCGCATCATCGGTTTGGAAATGGGCGCCGACGATTACCTGGTCAAGCCGTTCGCCGCCCGTGAATTGCTGGCACGCATCAATGCTGTGCTGCGCCGGACGCGCATGCTGCCGCCCAACCTGGTCGTTACCGAAACCGGACGGTTGCTGGGGTTCGGGCGCTGGCGCCTGGACACCTCCGCCCGCCATCTGCTTGATGAGGACGGCACCATGGTCGCCCTCAGCGGCGCTGAATATCGCCTGCTGCGGGTGTTCCTCGACCATCCGCAACGAGTACTCAATCGCGACCAGTTGCTCAACCTGACCCAGGGCCGTGACGCCGACCTGTTCGACCGTTCCATTGATCTGCTGGTCAGCCGCCTGCGCCAACGCCTGCTTGACGATGCCCGCGAGCCGGCTTACATCAAAACCGTACGCAGCGAGGGGTATGTCTTCTCGCTGCCGGTGCAAGTGCTTGGAGCACCGGCATGAAGCCTTCGCTGCATTGGCCTCGTACCCTCATCTCGCGGCTGTCGTTGATCTTTCTGGTAGGGCTGACCCTCGCGCAGGCCTTGTCCTTCGGCGTGCAGTATTACGAGCGTTACGAAACCGCGAAAAACACCATGCTCGGTAACCTGGAAACCGATGTGTCGACGTCCATTGCCATCCTTGATCGCTTGCCCGCCGAGGAACGCATGAGTTGGTTGAAACAACTGGATCGACGCAATTACCGCTATTTGCTCGACGAAGGCTCGCCAGGCACCGCCCTGCGTGACACGCCGATTGCAGTGACCTCGATCAAGGAGGCTATCGGCAAGGATTACCCGATGACCGTGACAGACATTCCCGGGCCTATCAAACATTTCCAGGTCCATCTTAAACTGGCCGACGGCAGCCCGGTGACCATCGACGTGCGCCCCTCGATGGTGCCATTGTCGCCGTGGCTGCCGGTGGTTTTGCTGGGCCAGTTGGCCTTGATGATTCTATGCGCGTGGCTGGCTGTGCGTATTGCCATACGCCCGCTGACCCGCCTGGCCCAGGCCGTGGAAAACCTTGATCCCAACACTCACCCGGTGCATCTGGATGAACAAGGCCCGACCGAAGTCGCACACGCGGCCATCGCCTTCAATGCCATGCAGGCGCGCATTGCGACCTATCTGAAAGAACGCATGCAACTGCTGGCGGCGATTTCCCACGACCTGCAAACCCCGATCACGCGCATGAAGCTGCGTGCCGAATTGATGGACGACTGCGGTGACAAAGACAAATTGTGGAATGACCTCGGCGAGATGGAGCATCTGGTGCGTGAAGGCGTTGCCTATGCCCGCAGCGTGCATGGCGCCACCGAGGAAAGCCGCCGTACCGATCTTGATTCATTCCTCGACAGCCTCGTGTTCGACTACCAGGACATGGGCAAGGACGTGCAGCTCAGCGGCAAAAGCAACGCAGTGATTCACACGCGGCCCCACGCGCTGCGCCGAGTGCTAGTAAACCTCACGGATAACGCGCTCAAATTCGCCGGTGCCGCGCAGCTGCGGGTCGAGCCGGAGGAGGGCGACAGCCTCTCGGTGACCGTGATGGATCGTGGTCCCGGCATTGCCGAAGAGGAGCTGGCCCGTGTGATTGAGCCATTTTACCGCGTGGAAAATTCGCGCAACCGCAGCACCGGCGGCACGGGCCTGGGCCTGGCTATCGCCCAGCAACTGGCACAAGCCCTCGGCGGCACCCTGACCTTGAGAAACCGCGAAGGCGGCGGACTGTGCGCTGAACTGAGATTACCGACGCGCTCATCGTAGGAGGAGCGAATAATGCAGGATTCGTTCAATCTGTCCCGTTTCGTCGAGGCGCAGCGCCTGGTGTTCAGTCGGGTCATGGACGAGCTGCGCGCGGGCCGCAAGACGAGCCATTGGATGTGGTTCGTCTTCCATCCATTGCAGGGGCTGGGTCGCTCCGATATGGCCGGACGCTTCGCGATTTCCGGCCTTGCCGAGGCTCGTGCCTACCTCCAGCATGAGTTGCTGGGGCCACGACTGGAGGCATGCGTCGCGGCCGTTTTGCAGCACCGAGGGGTGAGTGCCGAGCGGATATTCGGCTCGCCCGATGACCTGAAATTTCGCTCCTGCCTTACGCTGTTCAAGAGTGTCCCGTCCGGCCCCGCTGTGTATCAGCAAGCGCTCGAGCAGTTTTATTCGGGTGAGCCGGACCGCAAGACACTGCTCTTGCTGGGGCAATCGGTGTGAGTGCTAAACCCTGAGAGGATCCTCATCAATTGCTGAACGTTGATGTGTATCTGGAGCGGCTCAAGGAGGAGGGTGGTGAATTGCGCCAGCTGCATGTGTACTAACTTGTCAAGCCACCATCTGAAGGAGAAGGCGGCTATGCCCCCCAGCGGGCAAGCTCCCTTTTCTTCAGGGCATGATCGGTAATTCAATGAGATTCGGGCGGCCTGATCGAATACCTTCTTCGACAGCTCCCGCAATAAAATCGGTAATCAGTCTTGCACCCTGTAGATGCATGGTGAGGAAAGACCAGGTCGGCCATCTGTGCCTGATCTGCATATTTCTTTGCCTGTCCTACAAAATGCGAGAGCCAAACGGCATTACGATCATGATGCTGCGTAAGCAGGGCGCGTTCTGAGCTCCGCCAATAAATCAGCAAAGGGCTTCAACTCACTCCTCCGTGTGGCTATACGATATCATCAGGCATTCTCAATTTTGCTGTCGGAGAAGTCGAAGCACCTCACATCAGGGGGGCTGCGCTGTGACTTATGAACCTGACCGCGAGTGGCCATCAAGATTTTCAGTAAGGATGCAGGAATGGAAGTAGTTACTCAGCGGTTAGGTAGAATTGGCATCGCGGTGCGCTCAAAGATTCAGCAGATAGTGGGGCGCGCGTCCCTGCTCCAGTCCAGAGCGCTGCTGACACACAAGCTAGCAAGCGATGACGCGCAACCGAACGTTTTCGAGCCATTGACGCCCGTAGTCATGACCGACGAGCAGTCGGCTCGTTATCTGAGCGAGCTTCGCCATGCGCTGCTGAACGATCAGGTGCGAAACATTGCGATCACAGGTGACTACGGTGCTGGCAAAAGTAGCCTGATTCGAACGTTTGTAGAGAAGCATCGAGAGCTCAATTACGCCTGGGTGTCTCTGGCCACCTTCGGAAAAGACGGCGTGGTTGATTCTCCATCACCTACAACTGCATCAGTATCAATACCGGCAGCAGTGCCCCCCCTCCAAGGCAATGAAAGTGCGAAGACGGACGTTTCCTCCGGCCAGCCAAAGACAACCAGCGATTTAAACTTGCTCGACCGGATCGAGGAAACGATCGTTCAGCAACTGCTTTATACGGTGAAGGCAAAGGACTTGCCCAAAACCCGTCTAAAGAGAATCGTCCAGGCGTCGAAATCATCGATCATTTGGTCAACGGTGTTTCTAAGCGCAGTTGTGCTTGGTGGCGCGCGTTTGTACGCAGAAAATCTAACGACCATTTGGTCATTCGAGCCAAGCTGGTTAGTAGATCTCCTGTTAAGGATTCCAGACTGGGCGGCCGCTCTCGTGGTGACCGTTGGCATAGTTTCGTTGATTTATCGTGCTACGAGCCTGTTCTCAGCGTTCAATATAGATGGGCTCACCGTAAAGGGCGGAAAACTGGAGGCTACCAACCACGGATCAGTTCTTCACAAAAACATAGATGAAATTATTTACTGCTTTGAACGAAGCAATATTGATGTGGTTTGGATCGAAGACCTCGACCGCTTCGGTATTCAGGACGTTTTCTTCAGGCTCCGGGAAATCAATCTGATCATTAAGAACTCTCCGCAGATCAAAAGGCCCATATTTTTTGTGTACGCCCTGCGTGATGAGTTATTTGTTTCAAATGAAAAGACAAAGTTTTTTGATGTCATCATTCCTGTCATTCCAGTTGTTAACTTTGAGAACTCTCAGCAAAAGTTGATTGAGCTACTTTCAGTTCGCAACATAAAAAATGAGACCCTTTACCATGGGTTGAATCCTATTTTGGTGGAAACCGTTTCCTACTACATAGACGATATGAGGTTGTTGAAGAACATTGTCAATGAATTTGATATGTATGCCAGCTTGCTAACGTCTGAGATTAATCTGGATAAAAATAAGCTGTTGTCAATAATATTTATCAGGAATCTTTACCCTAAGGAGTATGCCGCGCTACTGCGGCGCGCTGGAACTATTTACGCATTATTTGAACTTTTCGAGTCATGGAAGGTTGGCCGGGTTGCTGAGGTCGATGCCGAAATAGATACTGCAAGAGCAGAAGCAAAGCTCCGCAAGGAACTGGTGGCCAAGAATGTAAAGGAGTTGCGGCAAAATCTTTGGTTTGACTTACTAAGTTTGACAGGCGCTGATTATGCACCTAATTTTGATGTGGAAGACGGTGGTTTCTACACCATGCTGCAGTTCCTTGACGACACAGTCTTTGAGAAAATTTCGAAAGGTGATGCTGACATTGCGGTAGGTAGATACGATTATCGTTTCTATAAAACCGGCAAGCGAATAAAGCTTTCGGAACTCTTAAACTACGGATCTCCCTCTTATCTGAAAAAAGTTAGTTTGCTGTCCAGCAGTTCGGGGTCGCTGGCCGCCGCTATTAGCAAGTTGAGTCAAGAGAAAGAGCAAATTCAGAGGATGCCACTAAAAGGCGCTCTGGCTCACACCACCTTCAATGAGAGGGTAGTCACACACTTCGCCTCCATGAAAGCAATGAGCTACTTGGTCAGAGCTGGCTTTTTTGGCACCGATTACACAGCGTACATCGGTTATTTTTATGCGGGCGCGTTGGGTATGGAGGACATGAACCTCATCCTGGATTTGCGTGCGGGCAAGTCACCTAATGTTGATAGCCCACTGGTAAACGCTGAGCTAGTACTTTCAAAGCTATCACACTCCGATTTGGCAGCCGGGAGAGGCTTACTGGCTGCACTCGTCGGATACCTTTGCGGCCCTGATAAACTGAAGGGTATTGGCAAAAAACATTCAGAGCTGGAGTCGATACTTGAGGGCGGCATCGATCATCTTGACCGTGTCGCACAGGTTGTCAGTGGGCTTTTGGATAGCGAATCCCTTCCAGGGCTGGTGCGTGCTATCTATCATCACCAAGGGATTCTCTATCAAGCCTTGTTGACCAAGAGTGAGCAGCTCTCTGGCCCGCAAAATCGTCAAAAGCTTCTACGCGGTATTCTGTCTTCACTCAATGCAGATGAAATTGAGGATATCGAAGGCGATCCTGACGCGAGCTTTGTGCCTTTGCTTGAATCGCTTGAAGATGTCACCTTGCTCATTCCTGGGCTTCGCAGCGAGACAGAAGGGTGGAAGTATTTTTCACAACACCCTGTGGAGTTTCATAGCTTGGGTGCAGATCACTCCCCTGACTCCCTACAAGCCTTGATAGACCTAGGGTATATCAAGCTCAATATTCAGATGCTGAGCCTGATCCAGATGACTCTCAATCCGGAGCGTAAGCCCGACTTACCCATCACTTATCAGTCCCTGAACGAACTGTCCATCACAGGCCTGGATCGACTGATTTTACGCGATCCTTCATCTTTCATTAGCGAGCTCCTTACCCAGCAAGG
>NZ_JAOTNW010000028.1:0-57159 GCF_036346515.1 Pseudomonas sp. AM4(2022) | reverse complement strand
GATTTCAATTTGAAACAGGGTCAAGTGTGGGAGCTGGCTTGCCTGCGATGGCGGTTGTGCAGCCAGCCCATCAGTGATTGACCCACCGCTATCGCAGGCAAGCCAGCTCCCACATTGGGGTGCATTTCAAGCCGGGTTCATTGGTAGACCCGCGCAAAGCCTTGGCGAATCTTGTCTTCCGGCAACTCATCGGCAATAAACACAATCACACTCTCCCGCGCCTCGCCCTCGGCCCATTCGGTATCCCAGTCGAAGCCATACAGCTTCAACACGCCCTGGAACACCATGCGTCGATCCTCCCCGGCAATATTCAGTACGCCTTTGTAGCGCAGCAGCTGCTTGCCGTGGTCCTCCAGCAGTTCGTTCATGAATTCGCTGAGGCGGTCGATATCCAGCGGCTGGTCGGTGCGCAGCACCAGGCTGGAAATACGGTCGACCGAAGGCGCTGCACTCACCGGGCGCAGGCTCATGCCGGCATTGAGGTTGAAGCCGCGCACGTCCAGCAATTGGGCCAAATCAATCTTGCCGTGGTCCACCACACGAATCGGCGCACGGCGGTTGATGCGGGTGAGGCGCTGGCTGAGGGCGTCGAAGCTGGCGTCGTCTACCAGGTCGCGTTTGCTCACCAACAGGCGGTCGGCAAAGCCGATCTGGGCCTGGGCGATGGTCTGGGTCAGGTGGTGCTCGGCGTGGGCCGCATCCACCAGGGTGATGATGCCGTCGAGGATATAACGCTCGCGCAGTTCTTCGTCGATGAAGAACGTCTGGGCCACCGGCGCAGGGTCGGCCAGGCCGGTGCATTCGATCACTAGCCGGTCGAAGGCGATCTCGCCGCTGTCCAGGCGTTCCAGCAGCAGGTACAGGGCTTTGGTCAGGTCGGTGTGGATGGTGCAGCACACGCAGCCGTTGGAGAGGGTCATGACTTGCACCGGCTCGTCGCCCAGCAATTGGGTGTCGATACCGGCGTCACTGAATTCGTTTTCGATCACGGCGATTTTCAAGCCGTGCTCGGCCTTGAGCAGGTGGCGCAGCAAGGTGGTCTTGCCGGCGCCGAGGAAGCCGCTGAGGATGGTGACGGGGATGGGAGAGGACAAAGAGATTCTCCTGAAAAAAGGGAACGCAAAAACAACTGTAGGAGCGAGCTTGCTCGCGAAGAACGTCAACGATAACGCGTGCTGTCTGGATGCACGTGGTGTCCTTGGGTTTTTCGCGAGCAAGCTCGCTCCTACAGGTAAGGCAGTTTTACCAACTTAGCAGCACTTGGGCCCACCCTTGCCGCCATAACGGGCTTCCTGGCGTTCCCGGAAGAACGCCTTGTAGTCCATCACCGGCTTGTCCGGGTGTTTGGTTTGCATATGCTCGACGTAGGTGTCGTAGTCGGGCATGCCGACCATCAGGCGTGCGGCCTGACCGAGGTATTTACCGAGGCGACTGATGTCATTGAACATGCTTGCAATCCTCGTTTACGCGTCCGGTACAGCCTGGAACGGGGCTTCTTTATCCGTACGCTCTTTGTTGCCCCAGGCGGCTACACCCACCTTGAGCGCATAGAACAGGATGCTGAACACCACGAACAGGAACAGCGCCGTCAGCGTTGCGTTGGTGTAGGCGTTCCAGATCACGTGCTGCATCTGGTCGATGCTCTTGGCCGGAGCCAGGATCTGGCCGTTAGCCAGGGCATCGCTGTATTTCTTGGCCAGCGACAGGAAGCCGATCGCCGGGTTGGCGTCGAATAGCTTGATGAAGCCCGCGGTGGTGGTGCAGATCAGCAGCCAGACAGCCGGCAACATGGTCACCCAGATGTAGCGCTGACGCTTCATTTTGATCAGCACAACGGTCGCCAGCATCAGCGCGATACCCGCCAGCATCTGGTTGGAGATACCGAACAGCGGCCACAAGGTGTTGATACCACCCAGTGGGTCGATCACGCCTTGGTACAGCAGGTAACCCCACATCGCCACACAACCGGCCGTCGCGATCAGGTTGGCGGTCCAGGACTCGGTGCGTTTGAGCGCAGGCACGAAGGAACCGAGCAAGTCTTGCAGCATGAAACGACCGGCGCGGGTACCGGCATCCACTGCCGTAAGGATGAACAGCGCTTCGAACAGGATCGCAAAGTGGTACCAGAACGCCATGGTGTTTTCACCTGGCAGCACACTGTGCAGGATCTGTGCGATACCTACCGCCAGCGTCGGCGCACCGCCGGCACGGGCCAGGATGGTGGTTTCCCCGATATCGTGGGCCACGGCAGAGAGCGCCTCAGGGGTAATTGCAAAGCCCCAGCTGCTGACGGTTTGCGCCACGGTGACCACGTCGGTGCCGACAATGGCAGCCGGGCTGTTCATGGCGAAGTACACGCCAGGCTCGATCACCGAAGCGGCAACCATTGCCATGATGGCCACGAACGACTCCATCAACATGCCGCCGTAACCGATGTAACGGGCGTGACTTTCACTGGCCAGCAACTTGGGCGTGGTGCCCGAAGAGATCAGCGCGTGGAAGCCCGAGACCGCGCCACAAGCGATGGTGATGAACAGGAACGGGAACAGGCCGCCCTTCCACACCGGGCCAGTGCCGTCGATGAACTGGGTCAGCGCTGGCATTTTCAGGTCAGGCATGGTGACCAGGATGCCAATCGCCAGGGCGATGATGGTGCCAATTTTCAGGAACGTCGACAGATAGTCGCGGGGCGCCAGAATCAGCCACACCGGCAGCACAGCGGCCACGAAACCGTAGCCGATGAGCATCCAGGTGATCTGAATGCCGGTGAAGGTGAACGCCTTGGCCCACACCGGATCAGCGGCAATCTGCCCGCCCAGCCAGATCGAACCCAGCAGCAACAGCACGCCGATGATGGAGATTTCACCGATGCGGCCCGGGCGGATGTAGCGCATGTAGATGCCCATGAACATCGCGATCGGGATGGTCGCCATCACCGTGAAGATGCCCCATGGGCTCTCGGCCAGGGCCTTGACCACGATCAGCGCCAGCACCGCGAGGATGATGATCATGATCAGGAAGCAGCCGAACAGCGCGATGGTCCCGGGAATGCGGCCCATCTCTTCGCGAACCATATCTCCCAGGGAACGGCCGTTGCGACGGGTGGACAGGAACAGGACCATGAAGTCTTGCACCGCACCGGCCAGCACCACCCCGGCAATCAGCCAGAGGGTACCGGGCAGATAGCCCATTTGCGCCGCCAGCACCGGGCCGACCAACGGGCCTGCACCGGCAATCGCCGCAAAGTGGTGACCGAAAAGAATGTGTTTGTTGGTCGGTACATAGTCCAGACCATCGTTGTTGACCACCGCAGGGGTTGCCCGCCGAGGGTCGAGTTGCATCACGTTGTTGGCGATGAACAGACTGTAGTAACGGTATGCAACCAGGTAGATGGCTACTGCAGCGACCACAATCCACAAGGCGTTGATCGCCTCGCCGCGGCGCAAGGCCACTACGCCCAGGGCGCACGCTCCTACAATTGCCAGCACCAGCCAGGGTAAGTGGCGTAGCAGGCTATTATTATTTTTCATTTTTATATTCCAGCCAGGGTGGACAGAAAGGACAGCCAGCCCGAGTTTAGCGCTACTGGCCTTAAAGACCAGCCCCCTACGTTGGTCTAGAGCCTTCAACCGTTAAAAAAAGCCGAAATAAACGCCCCTTGATGGCCCCGGGCTACACTCCTCCCATTCACAGAGGGCTATACCATGACCGAGCATGCGTCTGAACGTCGCCGTTTTCGCCGGATCGCCTTTGATGCCACTGCCGAACTTCGGCAAAACGGCAGCGAATGGCCGGTGAAACTGGTGGATCTGTCACTCAAGGGATTGTTGGTGGAACGGCCTGAAGGCTGGAAAGGGAATAAAGCGCTGCCCTTTGACGTCGACATACGCCTGGACCAGAAGACGCATATAAAGATGCAAGCGCGGCTGACCCATGAAGATCAGGGTCAATTGGGCTTTGTGTGCAAACACATTGATCTGGATTCGATCAGCCATTTGCGTAGGTTCGTTGAGTTGAACCTGGGTGATGAGCAAGAGCTGGAGCGCGAGCTGGGCGCCCTGCTGGAGATCTAGCCGCCAACGTACATCCAATGTGGGAGCGGGCTTGCTCGCGAATGCGGTCCTTCAGCCAATTATTAAATGACTGATACACCGCATTCGCGAGCAAGCCCGCTCCCACAAGGGTGGTCCGGCACTGGTTATTCGAACAGGGCATCCAACGCCTGCTCCAGCCGTGTCACAGCAATGATCTGTAACCCCGGCGGCGCCTCCTTCGGCGCATTGCCCTTGGGCACAATCGCGCGTTTGAAGCCATGCTTGGCCGCTTCCTTCAAGCGCTCCTGCCCACTCGGCACCGGGCGCACTTCACCCGACAAACCCACCTCGCCAAACACCAGCAAGTCATGGGGCAGCGGCCGGTTACGCAGGCTGGACATCACCGCCGCCATCAACGCCAGGTCCGACGCGGTCTCCAACACCTTGACCCCGCCCACCACGTTGAGGAACACGTCCTGGTCGTGGGTTGGAATGCCGCCATGCCGGTGCAGCACCGCCAGCAACATCGCCAGGCGATTCTGGTCCAGGCCCAGCGTGACCCGCCGTGGGTTGGCCAAATGGCTGTCATCCACCAGCGCCTGGACTTCCACCAGCATCGGCCGGGTGCCTTCCCACGTCGCCATCACCACACTGCCTGGGACTTCTTCCTGAGCGCGGGTGAGAAAAATCGCCGAGGGGTTAGAGACTTCTTTCAGCCCCCGGTCGGTCATGGCGAACACACCCAGTTCGTTGACGGCGCCAAAGCGGTTCTTCACCGCCCGCAGCAGGCGCAGGCGACCGTCGGATTCCCCTTCGAAATACAACACGGTGTCGACCATGTGTTCCAACACCCGTGGCCCGGCCAGTGCGCCTTCCTTGGTGACATGGCCGACCAGGAAGATCGCCGTGCCGCTCTGCTTGGCGTAACGCACCAGCAGCGCCGCACTTTCGCGCACTTGGGACACGCCACCGGGTGCCGATTGCAGTTGTTCGGTGAAAATCGTCTGGATCGAGTCGATGACCATGACCTTGGGCTTTTCGATGCGCGCCGTGGCGATGATGCTTTCGATGCAGGTTTCGGTCATGACCCGCAGTTGGTCCTGAGGCAAGCCCAGGCGCCGGGCACGCATGGCCACTTGCTGCTGGGACTCTTCGCCGGTGACATACAGCGCAGGCATGCGGCTGGCGATGCTGCACAGGGTTTGCAGCAGGATCGTGGACTTGCCGATGCCAGGGTCACCGCCAATCAATACCACCGAGCCGTCCACCAGGCCACCGCCCAAAACCCGGTCCAGTTCGCCGGAGGCGGTGGAAAAGCGCGGGATCTCTTCGACGCTGACTTCGGCCAAGGTCTTGATCTGCGCCTGTTGCCCGGTCCAGCCGGCACGGCCGGCACGGCCGGTGGGGGCCGCGGCACCGCCACTCTCGATCATGGTTTCAGTCAGGGTGTTCCACGCGCCGCATTCGGAGCACTGGCCCGCCCATTTGGGAAAGGTCGCGCCGCACTCCGTGCAGCCGTACATGCGCTTGGCCTTTGCCATGTGAGAACCTCCAACCGAAAAACCGCGATGATAGCTCAGCGCGACGCTGGGGTCCGGATTTCGCCCTTGGCTAAACGTGAAGCGCTGTTCCCGACCGGGTCTTCGGCGTTCAGATCGGCGCCTTTGGCTTGCAGCGCCCCCAACAACTCGACGCGCTTGAACAGCCCGGCGTACATGGCGGCGGTTTGCCCCGCGCCGTTGCGCTGGTCGGGGTTGCAGTCGGTGGCCAACAGGCGCTGGGCGATTTTCAGCTCGCCTTTGAAAATGGCGCCCATCAACGCCGTGTTGCCGCGCTTATCCTGCACACAAGCGTCGGCGCCGGCATCGAGCAGACGTTCCACATACGGGCCCTGGCCGTGATAAGCAGCCAGGATCAACGCGGTGTAGCCCTTGTCGTCCTGGGTATTGAGGCCGTAGCCGGACTCTATGAAGGTGTTGAGCATGTCGAGGTCGCCACGACGGGCGGCGTCAAAATAGTAATCCTGCAACTGCGCCTTGAGCGCCACCGGGTCGGGGGACTCGGCATGGGCGATAAAGGCCAGCATGCTCATCAGCAAACCGATAGAAATACGCATGGTGTCTCTCCTGCCAAAGGTCGACGCCCGTGAAGGCGCCGACCGCAACCAACGAATCAGTCAGTCAGTTTTTCCGCCAGCGCCTTTACGCGAGCCAGGTCGCCCTTGGCGACCTTGGCCACGCCGGTGCCGTATTCCGGATCCGCCTTGTAGAGGAACGACAGGATGATGTGCTTGCTCTCGTCATCGGTGGTGGCCAATGAGCCGCCGAAGTTGTTGATCAAGTCCTCACGCTCTTTCTTGGTGTAGGAACGGTACAGGTCACCCGCCTGCTTGAAGTTCTGCTCACGCTGGATCTTGGCCTGCTGGGTGCTGCCCGACAGCGGCGACTGGCTGTAGCGCGCGGTTTGCGGCTCTTCGCGTGGCAACAGGCGGCTTGGCTGGTAGTTCACGCCAGTGGTGGTCTTGCCGAAGTTCATCGCGCCATCCTGGTTGCCGTTGTTGACGGTGACCCGTGGAGCGTTGATCGGCAGTTGCAGGGCGTTCGCGCCCAGGCGGTACATCTGCGTATCGGCGTAGGAGAACACGCGCCCCTGCAGCAAGCGGTCTTCCGACGGCTCGATACCCGGTACCAGGTTGGCCGGGGCCATCGCGACTTGCTCGGTTTCCTGGAACACATTGGCCGGGTTGCGGTTCAGCACCATTTGCCCGACTTTGCGCTCGGGCACATTCGGCCAGATCTTGGTGGCATCCAGTGGGTCGAAATCAAACTTGGCCAGGTCCTCAGGCTTGAGTACTTGCACGTACAAGTCCCACTTAGGGAAGTCGCCTTTGTTGATGTGCGTGACCAAATCATTGGTCATATGGCTATAGTCACGCCCTTGCACCTCGGTCACTTGCTTGGGATCAAGGTTCTTGATGCCCTGCAGGCTCTTCCAGTGGAACTTGACGTAGTGCACTTCGCCTTTGGCGTTAATCAACTTGTAGGCATGTACACCATTACCGTCCATTTCGCGGTAACTGGCTGGGGTACCGGAGTCCGAGTACAACTCGGTCAGTGTACGAGTGGACTCTGGAACATGGGAGAAGAAGTCGAAACGGCGCGAGTCATCGTCCAGGTTAGTGCGCGGGTCCGGTTTAAAGGCATGGACCATGTCCGGAAACTTGATGGCATCGCGAATAAAGAACGTGGGGAAATTATTGCCGACCAGGTCCCAGTTACCTTCGGCGGTATAGAACTTGGTGGCGAAGCCCCGTGGGTCCCGCAGGGTTTCCGGCGAGTGGTTGCCGTGCACTACGGCCGAGAAGCGTACAAACACCGGCGTGGTTTCACCGGCGGCGAACACTTTGGCCTTGGTCAGGTCGCTGAGGTTGTCGGTCACGGTGAAGGTGCCATGGGCGCCCGTGCCGCGTGCGTGCACCACGCGCTCCGGGATGCGTTCGCGGTCGAAGCGCTGCAGCTTCTGGATCAGTTGCACATCCTGCAGCAACACCGGGCCATTGGCGCCGGCGGTCTGGGAGTTCTGGTTATCACCGACGTTGGCCCCGTTATCGCGGGTCAGGTTGGCGGCTTGCACAGAGAGGGAAAGCAGGCTGGCGGTCACCAGTGCCAGCGCATGGCGCGCCGACACGGGCCTGCGGCTGATTGGAGTGTTCATCGAGGTTTCCTCTGGTTTTTTTAGCGCACATTCTGTTGTGCTTGTCAGAGGCTAGTGACCTGCGAGTCAGAAGATAAATAGAAAAACACCACAGGCCCGATTAAGAAAAAAATCTGGTAACTCGCTGAAATAGCCGCTAAATCGCGCGCGATTGATGGCACTTTGCAAACTATTTGCGATTTGATGTGTCGATAAAAACCGACAGTGTTAACAGTTGTGTCGAGCAAGCGCTGTTCGACTGAATTACACTGACCTCCACCCTCCTCAACTGTAACAAGGAATAACCTATGGGCGTGATCAGTGAGTTCAAGGCCTTCGCGGTCAAAGGTAATGTGGTCGACATGGCCGTCGGTATCATCATCGGTGCTGCCTTCGGCAAGATTGTTTCCTCATTTGTAGGCGACGTGATAATGCCTCCCATCGGCCTGCTAATCGGTGGCGTGGACTTTGCCGATTTGGCCGTCACGCTCAAGGCAGCACAGGGTGATGTCCCCGCTGTGGTCCTGGCCTACGGCAAGTTCATCCAGAGCATCATCGACTTTGTGATCGTCGCGTTTGCAATCTTCATGGGCGTGAAGGCGATCAACCGTCTGAAGCGCGAAGAAGCCGTGGCCCCAAGCCTGCCGCCGACGCCGAGCAAGGAAGAAGTGCTGCTGGGCGAGATCCGCGATCTGCTCAAGGCACAGAACAACAAGCCGCTTTAACCGGCGGATGCAAAAAAGGCGCCTCGTAAGGCGCCTTTTTTCTACCAATAATTTTCCACCGCTACCTGGCCAGGCCGTCGGCTCAGGCTCAGTTGCATGTCCCGTCGCTTGAGCAACTGGCGCGTGTCATCAACCATCTGCGGGTTGCCGCAAATCAGTACACGCGAATCCTGCGCCGTCAGCTCCACGCCGGCGGCCCGCTCCAATTCGCCATTTTCGATCAAGGCCGTAATACGCCCGTTCAACGTGCCCGGATACCGCTTGCGGGTGACGATGGGGATGTAGGTGAGCTTGTGAGCGTATTCGGCCAGGTATTCACGCTCGCCCAGTGTGTTGATCAGCGACTGGTAGGCCAGTTCCCTGGCTTCCCGGGCGCTGTACACCAGGATGATGCGTTCGAATTTTTCCCAGGCTTCGAAGTCCTGCAGGATCGACAGGAACGGCGCAACGCCCGTTCCGGTTCCCAGCAACCATAGGTCGCGCCCGTCGACAAAGCGGTTGAGGGTCAGAAAACCGGTGGCCTGGCGCTCTACCAGCAAGGTATCGCCCACCTTCAGGCGGCTCAGTTCACTGGTGAACTCACCACCGGGGACCACGATGGAAAAGAAATCCAGATGCTCGTCAAACGGCGAAGACACGATGGAATAGGCACGCCAGACGGTGCTGCCATCCGCCTTGGTAACGCCCAGGCGCACGAACTGGCCGGCGGTAAAACGAAAACCGGCATCGCGGGTGGTTCGCAGGGTGAACAGGCTGGGGGTCAGCGATTGCACATCGAGCAGGGTCTGGCGGGTAAATTTCTCAGCACTGGCCGTCATGGGGGGCTCCGTTTTGCACAGGCCTTTAGTGTCCCTCAAAACAGACCGCGCAAACACCGATGATTGGTACTGGCATTTAAAATCGTCCAAGGTACGGGCAGCCACCTTGCGGGCGAGCCTGGCCGTTTTTGGCACAGTCACACGTGAACCCTGCGCGCCACCCTGGCACTAACTATTTGGCTATTAGCACGCTTCGCACACCTCACTAGATGAAACGGCACCCACGACAATATCATTTCAATATTACCTCCAAGCCATTAAGAATATTGAAGAAAAAAAAGCCGACAGACTCCCTTATACAAAGCCTAGAGCCTTGTACAAAACTGGCATATGAAAGAAATCCTATAGGTAAATTTTTTTTCAGACTCACTTGTAGGACTTACCCTACACTTGTTTTCGAGCTGCATTGGGGGATCAGGACGTACCCAAGTCACACAGAAACCTATGGAGAGTAACCGATGGTCAATTGGCGCAATACCCGGCTACCCAAGCTGGAAGGCGAGAGTGAGATAACCAGTGTGTTTGAAATGGTGATTAACCACACCTATGAGCTGGGTTTCGAATATTGCTCTTTTACGATGAGTTCCCAAACACAAGACACTAAAACAAAACTCATTCTATTCAATAACTATCCAAACGAATGGAGCCATATCTATAAACAAGCACACTACTTCGATGTAGACCCCGTTGTATCCCACTGCAAAAGTTCGGTACTGCCCATTCTCTGGGAGCCAAAAACCTTTACCAACACCCCCCAGCTGTGGGAGTTGGCCCAGTCATGCGGGGTGCATTTAGGCTGGACCCAAGCCGTGCATGATTTCCAGGGTGTATTCAGCATGCTGACCCTGGTTCGCAGCAAGGGCGAGGTCAGCCCTGAAGAGCTTTACGAAAAAGCCGGCCAGGTGTTGTGGCTTTGCCATGCGATGCATGCGGTGGTCGCGCAGAAGTACGCCGACGCACCCGACATCAAAGCGCCCAGCAAATTGACTGCCCGGGAAACGGAAATCCTCAAGTGGTCCGCGATGGGCAAGACTGCCTCCGAGATTGCCGCGATTCTTTGCCTGTCCGAGCGCACGGTGGGTTTTCATATCAGCAGTACCTTCAAGAAGCTGGGCGTGCATAACAAAATCCAAGCGGTGCTGCGCGCCGCTAAAGCCGGGCTGTTTTAGCCCACGCAAAACACCGCATGTCATCGCGTTGAAAAAAACGTAACATTTACGGCCAATTCTGAGTGTTGAGGGTGCGCTTTCCACGGTT
Organism: Pseudomonas sp. AM4(2022); assembly: GCF_036346515.1. Lineage (NCBI taxonomy): Bacteria > Pseudomonadati > Pseudomonadota > Gammaproteobacteria > Pseudomonadales > Pseudomonadaceae > Pseudomonas > Pseudomonas sp. AM4(2022). The sequence goes on along the minus strand of NZ_JAOTNW010000028.1, from coordinate 46,632 downwards.
GCCCCGCCGTTCGCTCAGAAGGTCCGTCGATTACCCAGAGCCTTGCCCCACCATGCCCCTGCTTGACAGCCCTTTCGCCCAGCTCGACCTGATTCGTCAGCCAGAGCAACACAATGATCCGCTGCAAGCCTTCGATGCCGCCGACGAATACCTGCTCAGCCACCTCGCCGCGCAACAGCTTACTGCTGCCACCCGCGTGCTGGTCCTCAATGACAGCTTCGGCGCCCTGGCAGCCAGCCTTCAAGGCCAGGTGCAAGTGACCTCCAGCGGTGACTCGTTCCTCGCCGCCCAGGGCCTGGAAAAAAACCTGGTGCGCAACGGCAAGCCCTTTGACGCCGTGCCCTTCATACCGGCCAGCCAGCTCGCGACCGGGCCATTCGATCGCGTGCTGATCCGCGTGCCGAAAACCCTGGCGTTGCTGGAAGAACAACTGATCCGCCTGCAAGGGCAACTGGCGCCCGGCGCCGAGGTAATCGCAGGTGCGATGGTCAAGCATTTGCCACGGGCTGCGGGCGAATTGCTGGAGCGTTATATCGGGCCCATGCACGCCTCATTGGCGGTCAAAAAGGCGCGGCTGTTGATCGCCAGCGTTGAGCCGCGCCCTGCTGCGGTCTCACCCTACCCGACCCGCTATACCCTGGACGCGCCCGTCATCGAGTTGCGTAACCACGCCAACGTCTTTTGCCGCGAAGGCCTGGACATCGGCACCCGCGCCTTCCTGCCGCACCTGCCAAAAAACCTGGGCAGCGCCCGCGTGGCGGACCTGGGCTGCGGCAACGGCGTACTGGCGATTGCCAGCGCCCTGCAAAACCCCGACGCGCACTACACCTTGGTGGATGAGTCGTACATGGCCGTGCAATCGGCCGCCGAAAACTGGCAAGCCGCCTTGGGTGAACGGGACGTCAGCGTACGTGCCGACGACGGCCTGGCCGGCCAGGAGGCGCAGTCGCTGGACGTGGTGCTGTGCAACCCGCCGTTCCACCAACAGCAAGTGGTCGGCGACTTCCTAGCCTGGCGCATGTTCCAGCAGGCACGCGAAGCGCTGGTGGTCGGCGGCGCCCTGTATATCGTCGGGAATCGTCACCTGGGCTATCACAGCAAGCTGGCGCGGTTGTTCCGCGGTGTCGAGCAAGTAGCCGCCACACCCAAGTTCGTAATCCTCAAAGCGCGAAAATAAAAAAAACCCTGATTTTTTTGTAGGAGCGAGCTTGCTCGCGAAAAACCCACAGACGCCGCGTTTATTCAGGAAGCACGCGTTATCGTTGACGTTTTTCGCGAGCAAGCTCGCTCCTACATTATTGGTGTCAGTGGGTGCTCAGGCCTGCCGCATTCATGAACATGCGCATCAGGCTGGCCACCACGAACAGCGCCAGCACGCTGCCGGTCCAGATCATCGCCAGCCACCCCAGGCGCCGCCACAACGGCTGCTTCTCGGCCTGTTCAATCTCGTGCAACGAAGGTTTGGACATGTTTCACCCCTCCTAGTGGTAACCGTCTTCGTGGGTGACCTTGCCGCGGAACACGTAGTAGCTCCAGAAGGTGTAGCCCAGGATGAACGGGATGATGAACAGCGTGCCCACCAGCATGAAGCCCTGGCTTTGCGGCGGCGCGGCGGCATCCCAGATCGACACGGACGGCGGGATGATGTTCGGCCACAGGCTGATCCCCAGGCCGCTGTAGCCGAGGAAAATCAGCACCAGCGTCAACAGGAACGGCGTGTAGTGCGCGTTACGTGCCACAGCGCGGATCAGCCCGTACATGGTGACCAGCACCAGGATCGGCACCGGCAGGAACCAGAACAGGTTCGGCAAGGTGAACCAGCGCGACGCGATTTCCGGGTGGGTCAGCGGCGTCCAGATGCTGACGATGCCGATCACCGCCAACACTACAAACGCCAAAGGCCGCGCCAGGTTGTGCATCTGCTCCTGCAACTTGCCTTCGGTCTTCATGATCAGCCAGGTGCAGCCGAGCAAGGCATACGCCACGATCAGCGCCACGCCGCAGAACATCGTGAAGGGTGTGAGCCAGTCCAGTGAGCCGCCGGCAAACTGGCGGTCCACCACCGGAATACCGTCGATAAAGGCGCCCAACGCCACCCCCTGGAAGAAGGTCGCCGCCAGCGAGCCACCGATAAACGCCTTGTCCCACAGGTGACGCTTGTGGTCCTTGGCCTTGAAGCGGAACTCAAAGGCTACGCCGCGGAAGATCAGACCGATCAGCATCAGGATCAGCGGCAGGTACAGCGCCGACAACACCACCGAATAGGCCAGCGGGAACGCGCCGAACAGCGCCGCGCCGCCGAGTACCAGCCAGGTTTCGTTGCCGTCCCATACGGGCGCCACGGTGTTCATCATCACGTCACGGTCGACTTTGCCCGGGATAAACGGGAAGAGAATGCCGATCCCCAGGTCGAAGCCGTCCATGACCACGTACATCATGATGCCGAAGATGATGATCACGGCCCAGATCAGCGGAAGATCAATACCCATCTCAATTCCCCTTGTGCTGGATGTGGTCGTGGTCGTTATCACTGCCATCGTCGGCAGCAGACAACGGACGCGCCGGGGTGCGTTTCTGGCCAGGGCCACCGTGGGTTGGCTCGGTACTGTCGTGGGTCACGGGGCCTTTGCGCACCAGGCGCATCATGTAGCCCAGGCCCGCGCCGAACAGCGCGAAGTACACCACCACGAACAACACCAAAGTGATGGTCATCTGCGTCAGGCTATGCCCGGAGGAGGCATCCGCCGTGCGCATCAACCCGTAGACCACCCAGGGCTGGCGACCGATTTCGGTGGTGAACCAGCCGGCCAGAATCGCAATCAGGCCAGACGGGCCCATCCACAGCGCCAGGTACAGGAACGGTTTGGACGTGTACATCTTGTCGCCCCGGCGCAGCCACAGGCTGAACAGACCGGTGAAGATCATCAGGAACCCCAGGCCGACCATGACCCGGAACGACCAGAACACAATGGTCGAGTTGGGGCGGTCTTCAGGCGGAAACTCCTTGAGCGCCGGCACCTGCTTGTCCAGGGAGTGAGTCAGGATCAGGCTGCCCAGGTACGGAATCTCGACCGCGTATTTGGTTTTCTCGGCTTTCATGTCCGGCCAGCCGAACAGGATCAGCGGCGTCGGCTCGTTGCCGATATTTTCCCAGTGGCCTTCAATCGCGGCGATTTTGGCCGGCTGATGCTTGAGGGTATTGAGGCCGTGGAAGTCGCCGATCACCGCCTGGATGGGCGCAACAATCAGGGCCATCCACATCGCCATCGAGAGCATTTTGCGGATCGCCGGGTTGTCCTTGCCGCGCAGCAAATGCCAGGCCGCCGACGAGCCGACGAAGAAGGCCGTGGCCACGAACGCCGCTGTGGCCATGTGCATCAGGCGGTAGGGGAACGACGGGTTGAAGATCACCGCCAGCCAGTCGGTCGGGATCACGCGGCCATCGATGATTTCAAAGCCCTGGGGCGTCTGCATCCAGCTGTTGGAGGCAAGAATCCAGAACGTGGAGATCAACGTACCCACGGCCACCATCACCGTGGCGAAGAAGTGCAGTTTGCGCCCCACCTTGTTCCAGCCGAACAACATTACACCCAGGAAACCGGCCTCGAGGAAGAAGGCCGTGAGCACTTCGTACGTCAGCAACGGCCCGGTGACGGCACCGGCGAAGTCCGAGAAGCGGCTCCAGTTGGTGCCGAACTGGTAGGCCATGACCAGGCCCGATACCACGCCCATGCCGAAGTTGACGGCAAAGATCTTCGACCAGAAATGGTAGAGGTCACGGTAGGTGTCGTTGTGGGTCTTGAGCCACAAGCCCTCCAGCACCGCAAGGTAACTGGCCAGGCCGATGGTGATCGCCGGGAACAGGATGTGGAATGAGATGGTGAACGCGAATTGAATTCGGGCGAGATCTAGCGCCTCCAAACCGAACATAAGTCTTCCTCTGTCAGGTAATACCGGCTGCTGGCTGGGAGCCTGCACCCACTGCCCCCACGGATATGGAGTGTGGCGAATTTCAATTCGTTTCTTTTATTACCCATCGCGTGGGGAATCTGGCCTTTCGGCCGCCAGAACAATCCCGGGGCAGGTTTTGATCTGGATCAAGCATCGTTGAAAGAGTAGTCCCATTTTTGCAGTAGGACTGTGTGGTCTTTTGCCGCGTGACAGCTTGCCTCAGCTCAGTTCTTGCAACTATTTGTTACAGCTTGATGCTAATCTCGCCCTTCTCCCGTTGCCGACCTGATTGCCGATGCCCAGTGAACCTGCGTTGCTGTTACGTCACCACCGCCCTTTCATCGCGTTCTGGCTGGCGCGGATCTTTACCGCCAGCGGCTTCCAGATGCTCACCGTGGCGATCGGCTGGAACCTCTACCAACTGACCGGCAACGTCTTGGACCTAGGCCTGGTCGGCCTGGTGGAGTTCGTGCCGCGCGTGTTGTTCATGCTGCACACCGGGCACGTGGCTGATCGCTATGAACGCCGCAGGGTCGCTGCCATCTGCCAGACCTTGCAGGCGCTGATTGCCTTGTCCCTGGCCATCGGTGGCCTGACCGGCAACGTGACCCGCGAGATGATCTTTATCCTCGCCTTCCTGCTGGGCGCCGCGCGATCGTTTGAAATGCCCACCACCCAGGCGCTCTTGCCCAGCATCGTGCCCAGCGCGCTGTTCCCCCGCGCTGTGGCCGCCTCGCAATCGGCCCAGCAACTGGCGACCATCGTCGCACCGGCCGTGGGCGGTTTGCTTTACGCGTTTGGCAGCGTGTGGGTGTACGGCCCCACCGTGGCGCTGTACCTGATCGCCTGCGTGCTGACCCTTAACCTGCCCGCACGCCAGACCCCGCTGAACAAAGCCAAGGCCACCATGGACTCGCTGCTGGCCGGCATTCGCTTTATCCGCAGCCGCCCGGACATTCTCGGCGCCATTTCCCTGGACCTGTTTGCCGTGCTGCTGGGCGGCGCCACTGCGCTGTTGCCGGTGTTCGCCAAGGACATCCTGCTGACCGGCGCCTGGGGCCTGGGCCTGCTGCGGTCGGCCCCGGCCGTGGGGGCATTGCTGATGTCACTGTGGCTCGCGCGTTTCTCGGTAGACCGCCAGGTGGGCCGCGTGATGTTCACCGCCGTCGGCGTGTTCGGGGTGGCAACCATTGCCTTCGGTCTGTCGACTTCGTTCTGGTTTTCACTGGCGGTGCTGGTGGTACTGGGGGCGGCGGACATGATCAGCATGGTGATCCGTGCGTCGTTCGTGCAGTTGGAAACGCCAGATGAAATGCGCGGGCGGGTGAGTGCGGTCAATGGCCTGTTCATCGGTGCGTCCAATCAATTGGGCGAATTCGAATCCGGGATTACCGCCCACTGGTTTGGCACCGTGCCTGCGGTGGTGATGGGCGGGGTGGGCACGCTGGTGGTGACCGGGGTGTGGATCAAGCTGTTCCCGACCCTGGCCAACCGTGATCGTATGCATGTGCCGGTGGAAGAACCCAAGCCATAGGCGTCACCGCCATATCCTGTGGGAGCCGGGCTTGCCCGCGATAGCGGTGTATCAGGCAACTTTCTGGTGGCTGATACACCGCTATCGCAGGCAAGCCAGCTCCCACATTGGAACCTCATTGGCCTGACGGTTTGCGCTACAGCACCTTATCCAAGGTAATCGGAAACTCCCGAACCCGCTTGCCGGTGGCATGGTAAATCGCATTCGCCACCGCCGCCGCCACCCCGACAATGCCGATTTCCCCCACGCCCTTGGACCCGAGCGCATTGACGATCTCGTCGTGCTCTTCGACAAACAGCACGTCAATCTCGCCAATATCGGCGTTCACCGGGATGTGGTACTCGGCCAGGCTGTGGTTCATGTAGCGCCCCAGTTCATGGTCGACCTGGGTCTCTTCATGCAGGGCCATGCCAATGCCCCACACCACGCCACCAAGGATCTGGCTGCGGGCCATCTTGAGGTTGACCACGCGCCCAGCGGCAATGGCGCTGACCACACGGCTGACCTTGATGGTGCCCAGGTCTTCATCAACCCGCACTTCGACGAACACCGCCGAGTGAGTAGCGCTGGCATAACCCTCGCGCTTCTTGTCGGGCTGGCTGTCGACCTGTACCTCCAAGGCCTCTTCACCGCTGTCCTTGACCAATTGCGCCAACGACACGCTCACGTCACCGCTGTGTAGCTGGCCGTCTTCAAACCGAGCCGAATCGGCATCCTTGAATACCGGATAAGTCTGCCGGGCGATCTTCAGCAACTTGGCATTCAGCGCTTCGCACGCTTGCTGCACGGCAGTGCCGACGGACGAGACGGTAAACGAGCCGCCCTGCAACGGCGCGGTGGGCAACGACGAATCACCCAGCACAAAACGCACGTCGGCCATGGCCACGCCACTGGCCTGGGCGGCGATTTGAGTCATTACAGTGTAAGTGCCGGTACCAATGTCGGTGGTGGCGCTGCTAACGGTGAGCTTGCCCTCGGCGTCGAGGCGCGCCTTGGCGCTGGCTTTCATCTGCATGGCTTCCCACACCCCGCCGGCCATGCCCCAGCCGATCAACTGGCGGCCGTCACGCATGCTGCGCGGTTCCGGGTTGCGTTGGTGCCAGCCGAAGCGTTCGGCGCCTTCGCTGTAGCACTCGCGCAGGGCCTTGCTCGACCAGGGTTTGTCTTCGTTCTGGTTGCGTTCGGCGTAGTTGATCAGGCGCAATTGCACCGGGTCGATGGCCAGGGCACAAGCCAGTTCGTCCATGGCACACTCCAGGCCAAGCACGCCAAGTGCTGCACCGGGGGCACGCATATCCAGCGGGGTAAACACGTCCAACGGCGCCAGCTTGTAGGTCAACTGCACGTTGTCGCAGTTATAGAGCATGCCGCTCCACTCCACCACGTGCTCGCTGAAATCCTCAAACCGCGACGTCTGGCCAATCGCGGTGTGCCCCAGGGCCAGCAAGCGTCCATTAGCGGCGGCGCCAATCTGCAAACGCTGCAAGGTGCGCGGGCGATAGCCAAAGGTGAACATCTGCTGGCGCGTCAGGGTAACGCGCACCGAACGCTTGAGCGCCATGGCCGCCATCACCGCGAGCGGCAATTGGTATTGCGGGCGCAGGCCCGAACCGAAGGCACCGCCGACGAAAGCGGCAAAGATGCGCACCTGGCTCTTATCCAGGCCGAAGACTTTTTGCACATAGGCCTGGCAGTTCTGCGGGCCCTGGGTCTTGTCGTGAATATGCAGGCTGCCGTCGGGCTGATACAGCACGGTGCTGGCGTGGGGTTCCATCGGGTTGTGGTGCTCGATGGGCGTGCTGTAGTGCAAGTCCAGACTGATTGCGGCACCGGCCCATTCAGCCTCGAAGTTGCCTCGCGGCTTGGGCGGAGCCTGGGGCGACAGGTGCGCCGCCGCTTGCTGGGTGAGCAGGTCGGTTTCGAAGGCTTCGGGGGCGTAGTCGATCTGTACCAGCGAGCCGGCGTGCCGCGCCAGTTCGAGGTTATCGGCGATCACCAGGGCCAGGGGCTGGCCGCTGTAAAGCACCCGGTCGTTATACAGCGGGCGAAAAGGCGAGCCATCGGCCGCATCGGCATCGGCGAAGGCCTCGTCATAGCTGGCGATTTTCGGCCGATTGAGGTGATGGATGACGTCCACCACACCGGGCAAGGCCAACGCCTTGGACGCATCGATGCGCAGCACCCGGCCTTTGGCGATAGTGCTCGACACTACGCTGCCATGCAGCAGGCCGTCCTCGGGAAATTCACCGGCATAGCGCGCTTGGCCGGTGACCTTGAGCAGACCGTCGACGCGGTCCAGGGGTTTGCCGATGGCGCTCATGGCTGTTCTCCTGCGACGGCGGCGTCGCTCAGGGCACGAATGATTGCGCGCCGGGCCAGCTTGACCTTGAAGCCGTTGTGTTCCAACGGTTCGGCGTCTTGCAGCAGGGCATCGGCGGCGGCGCTGAAGGTTTCGCGGCTGACCGTGCGGCCAATCAGCAAGGCTTCCACTGCGCGGTCACGCCAGGGTTTATGCGCCACACCGCCCAAGGCCAGGCGGGCGTCGATGATTTCATCGCCGTCCAGTTCCAAGGCGGCGGCCACAGACACCAGGGCGAAGGCATAGGAGGCCCGGTCGCGGATTTTCAGGTAGTGGCTGTGGCGGGCCAAGTGATCGGCGGGCAGTTCAATCGCGGTGATCAGCTCATCGTCGGCCAATTGGTTGTCACGTTGCGGCGCATCGCCTGGCAAGCGATGAAAGTCGGCGAACTCGATCACCCGCGCGCCGCCGCGTCCTTCTACATGCACCCGCGCTGCAAGCGCCGCCAGGGCCACGCACATGTCCGATGGATGGGTGGCCACGCACTGTTCACTGGCGCCGAGGATCGCATGGATACGGTTCAAACCGTTGCGCGCCGGGCAGCCGCTGCCGGGCTGGCGCTTGTTGCACGGCACCGCGGCGTCGTAGAAGTAATAGCAACGGGTGCGCTGCAACAGGTTGCCGCCGGTACTGGCCATGTTGCGTAACTGCGGGGACGCCCCGGCGAGGATGGCCTGGGACAGCAACGGGTAACGCTGCTCAATGAGTGGGTGCCAGGCCAGGTCGGCGTTGCTCACCAGCGCACCGATACGCAGGCCACCCTCGGCGGTCTCTTGAATGTCATGCAGCGGCAAGCCGGTGATGTCGATCAGGTGCTCGGGATGGCTGATGTTTTCCTTCATCAGGTCCAGCAGGTTGGTGCCACCGGCGATAAAGCGCGAGGCGGCGCTGCTCATCTGAACGGCCTGCTGCACATCGGTCGGCCTGCTGTAGTGGAAGGGGTTCATGACTCACCTCCCTGGCGACGGCAGGCCGGCAGCGCGTCTTCGATGGCATCGCGGATGTTGTTGTAGGCGCCGCAGCGGCACAGGTTGCCGCTCATCAATTCCTGGATCTGCGCACGGTCGTGGGCGCGGCCTTCATTGGCCAGGCCCACGGCAGAACAGATCTGGCCGGGCGTGCAATAGCCGCACTGGAAAGCGTCGTGCTGGATAAAGGCCTGTTGCATGGGGTGCAGTTGGTCGCCGTCGGCCAAGCCTTCGACGGTGGTCAATTCGGCGCCGTCGCACATCACGGCCAGGGTCAGGCAGGCATTCACGCGTTTGCCGTCACGCAACACGGTGCAAGCGCCGCACTGGCCGTGGTCGCAGCCTTTTTTGCTGCCCACCAGGTCCAACTGCTCACGCAGCAAGTCCAGCAAGGTGGTCCAGGGCAACACGTTCAGTTGGCGATCCTGGCCGTTGAGTGTCAGGCGTATCGGGTGGGCGACGAACGGCTGGGCCGCCGCGCCATTGGGGGTCGCGCTCATAAACACCTCACGGGTTGGTGTACGTCCGCGGCGTTCAGGAAAATCGCCGTCTTAGGGGTACGACTTCCGGGTGTTTTGAGCGTTCAAGATGATTGATCAGCGGATATTGAGCTGGGCTTTCAGGGTGTTTTGCGGTGGGTTGATCGAGGTATTGGTGAATTCGAACCAGCCCTGGGCCTGGACGTTCAGGTCGAACACATAGATGTAGCCCATCAAGGTGCCCACGCCGTTGCACGCCTCACTGATGTTGCCGACCTGGCACACCGCTGTGCGTTGCCCATTCAACTCTGCGCCGTTGAAGCGGCCCATGGGGCTGTTGCCCAGGCCGACTTCCATCACCGAGACCTGGGTGGGCCCTCGGTGCTCGCACATCTGGGTGGTGTTGACCCGCTCCGGGATCGCTTCGCTGCAGTTGGCCGATTCCACCTTGAACACCCGCACCTCGCTCAAGGCCGGTGCAGCCGCGCCCCATGCCGGTGCCACGCCCAGCCACAGGCTGATACTGGCGATCAGAGCTAGACTCCACGGGTTGGCTTTTTTCATGCTGTTGATGACCGGCTGTTGAACGTCGGCGCAGTATGCCTCAAGCCCATGCGCCACACAGCCTCAGCTGCTGGTATGATGCGCCGCTTTTTCCGATCCTCTCTGAAACCACAAGCGTTTGGCGCAGTTTGTGCTTTGACTTAGAGGTCAACAAATCACGACGCACACTAGCGTCACAGGGAGCCGGCATGCTGGAAAAGCTGTTTCAACTCAAAGCCCACAACACCAATGTGCGCACCGAGATTCTCGCGGGGATCACCACCTTCCTGGCCATGGCCTACATCCTGTTCGTGAACCCGAGCATCCTCGGCGAGACCGGCATGGACAAGGGCGCGGTGTTTGTCGCCACCTGCCTGGCGGCGGCCATCGGTTCGACCGTAATGGGCCTGATCGCCAACTACCCAATTGCCCTGGCACCGGGCATGGGCCTCAACGCCTTCTTCACCTACACCGTGGTCCTGCACATGGGCCACACCTGGCAGGTGGCGCTGGGTGCGGTATTCATTTCGGCGGTGCTGTTTTTCCTGCTGTCGATCTTCCGCATTCGTGAGTGGATCATCAACGCCATCCCCCTGCCGCTGCGCTCGGCGATTGCCGCCGGCATCGGCCTGTTCCTGGCGCTGATCGCCCTGCATAACGCCGGTATCGTGGTGAGCAACCCGGCCACCATGGTCGGCCTGGGCGACCTGAAGCAACCGGCGCCGATCCTGGCCACCCTGGGTTTCGTGCTGATCGTCGCGCTGGAAGCCCTGGCCGTACGCGGCGCGGTACTGATCGGCATCCTGGCGGTGACCGTTGCCTCCATCGCCCTGGGCTTCACGCCGTTCATCGGTGTGACCTCGGTACCGCCGTCCCTGGCTCCGACCTTCCTGCAGCTGGATATCAAGGGCGCGCTGGACATCGGACTGGTCAGCGTGATCTTCGCCTTCCTGTTCGTTGACCTGTTCGACAACTCCGGCACCCTGATCGGCGTCGCCAAGCGCGCCGGCCTGATGGGCAAGGACGGCCATATGCCGAAAATGGGCCGCGCACTGATCGCCGACAGTACCGCTGCCATGGCCGGTTCCCTGCTGGGCACCTCGACCACCACCAGCTACATCGAATCGGCCGCAGGCGTGAGCGCCGGTGGCCGTACCGGCTTGACCGCTATCGTGGTCGCGATCCTGTTTTTGCTGGCGCTGTTCTTCTCGCCATTGGCCGCCAGCGTGCCGGCCTATGCCACCGCGCCAGCCTTGCTGTTTGTGGCGGTGCTGATGAGCCAAGGCCTGGCCGAAATCGACTGGGACGACATTACGGTGGCAGCGCCGGTGGTGATCACCGCCCTGGCGATGCCCTTCACTTACTCCATCGCCAACGGCATCGCCTTCGGTTTCATCGCCTGGACCGCCATCAAGCTGCTTTCGGGCCGCTACCGTGAGCTGAACCCGGCACTGGTGATCCTGTCGATTCTGTTTGTGATCAAGCTGGGCTGGTTCAACGCATGACTTTCGACGCCGCAAGCTACACCGCTCAACTGCAAGACAAGGTCACGCGCCTGCGTGACCTGCTGGCACCGTTCGACGCGCCCGAGCCGCAGGTCTTCGACTCGCCGCTGCAGCACTTTCGCCTGCGCGCGGAGTTCCGTCTGTGGCGCGAAGGCGGCGAGCGCCACTACGCGATGTTCTCCCAGGAGGACAAGCGCACGCCGATCCTCATCGAAGAATTCCCCATCGCCAGCCAGCGCATCAACCAGTTGATGCCGCAACTCAAGGCCGCCTGGCAAGCCAGCGCCGCCCTGAGCCACAAGCTGTTCCAGGTAGAGTTCCTCACCACCCTGGCCGGCGACGCGATGATCACCCTGTGTTATCACCGCCCGCTGGACGAACAGTGGCACACCGCCGCGAACACATTGGCCGCTGAGCTGAATGTGAGCATCATCGGCCGTTCCAAGGGCAAGCGCGATGTGATCGGCCATGACTACGTGGTGGAGAAACTCGACGTCGGTGGCCGCACCTTCAGCTACCGCCAACCCGAAGGCGCGTTCACCCAGCCTAACGGCACGGTGAACCAGAAGATGCTCAACTGGGCCTATGAAGCGCTGGGCGATCGCCCGGACGATTTGCTGGAGCTGTATTGCGGCAACGGCAACTTCACCCTGCCGCTGGCGACCCGCGTGCGCAAGGTGCTGGCCACCGAGATCAGCAAGACCTCGGTGAATGCGGCCCTGAGCAACCTGGATGAAAATGGCGTAGATAACGTCACCCTGGTGCGCCTCTCCGCCGAAGAACTCACCCAAGCCCTGAACGAAGTGCGCCCGTTCCGCCGCCTGCACGGCATCGACCTGAAAAGCTACGAATTCGGTAGCGTCTTCGTCGACCCGCCCCGCGCTGGCATGGACCCGGACACCTGCGAACTGACCCGGCGCTTCGACAACATCCTGTACATCTCCTGCAACCCGCAGACGCTGGCGGCGAACATCGCGCAACTGCACGACACGCACCGGATCACCCAGTGTGCAATGTTTGACCAGTTCCCGTGGACACACCATATGGAATCGGGTGTGTTGCTGACCCGCCGATAAAACGGCGGGGTAGGCGCGAGCTTGCTCGCGAAAAACGTCAACGATAACGCGTGCTTCCTGGATGAACGCGGTGCCTGTGGGGTTTTCGCGAGCAAGCTCGCTCCTACAGTTTATTCAAGTGTCTGTTGTCTCTGGGGGCTGCGGTACTTCCTTGCGCGGCCGGCCCCCCTTCTTGCCATTGGCCCGGGCCGCTGCGGTCTTGGCCGCGCTGCTTTTACGACCATTACGTGATGCCACCAGGCTGGTTGCCAGGTCCATCAGCGGCTGGCTTGTAGCGATCAACCCTGTGATCGAAACATCCAGGTCTTGCGCTTCACAGCTAATCGCCTTGCCTCCGAAAGTCACTTCCAACTGCTGGAAATCCTTCTCTGAAAACCCTTCGAACTCTGGCAGGCCAGCCACCGGCAACACGACGCGGCTGCCATCGGAGAAGCCAATGGAGAGGCAGTCTTGTTCATAACGTACATTGCTGGCGTTGGCGTACAGGCGTTTCAACCTGCGTCCTCGGGCGATTGCCTTGTCAACGTCGGCTTCAGTGAGAGGTACATAAGGTGTGACTTTGGCTTTTATGATCTTTTTCATAAATCGATCTCCACAAAACCTGGGGCTCTGACCAGATTCAAAATTGTTTTTTGCCCTACGACATCGTGTCGGGCACGTGCAATCACGTAAACACCACGCTGAATAACCAATCCAGGAATGAGTTCATCCGTTTCCCAATCCCAGGAATGATTCTCCAGGCATACCGTCTGCAGTTTTTCCCACCAAATCCTGCGTGCTCGCGCCAAGTAGTGCCGCTGCATGATCGTCGCGCGTATTTCCTTCAGTACCGCCATGGGTGGCCGTCTGCGTTCAGGCTCTACATCCCACAACTCAACGTCCCCATCCAGGAAACTGAAACGAAACCGCGCATCCCATCCCTTGCCCCTGACATGCACATGGGGCGGGCAATGCTCATCCCTGATAAACACCGAAATGACATAGCCTTTGTAAGCACCTACTCTCATCGTAACCCATCCGTTAGGTTATTTTCCGTCAGGTAACAATTTCCCTCTGCCACCCGACAACCGGCTCCTATTCCCGAAGCTGTTTCACAGATTAGTAAGCACAAAAAACCCGGCGAATGCCGGGTTGTAACCAGTGATGCCAACAACTGGAACTACCCGGCCAACGCTCGAAAGTCCTCCTCGTTCAGCAACCTCGCGCAATACTTCAATCGAATGCCCATCATCCGGTGATCCAGCAATTGCACTGATTAAACGTTCGATCACCGAACAGATCCGCTGCCATCCATTGACCAAATTAACCAACCAGTACATTTTGACTCCACAACCAATAAGAACTGTGGAGAAGCCTCTATGCCGCCCATCGTGCTGGTGCTCAACGGCCCCAACCTCAACCTGCTCGGCACCCGCGAGCCTGCCACTTATGGCCATGAAACCCTGGCCGACATTGCCGCCCTGTGTGGTCGCAGCGCCGACAAGCTCGGGCTGAAGATCGAGTTTCGCCAGACCAACCACGAGGGCGAATTGCTCGACTGGATCCACGCCGCTCGCAACCGCTGCACCGGCATCGTGATCAACCCGGCGGCCTGGACCCACACCTCAGTCGCGATCCGCGATGCCCTGGTAGCCAGTGAAGTGCCGGTGATCGAAGTGCATTTATCCAACGTGCATGCCCGTGAAGCCTTTCGTCATCACTCGTTTGTGTCACCGATCGTCAAGGCCGTGCTGGCCGGGTTTGGCAGCCATGGCTACCACCTGGCACTGGAACATTTCAGCCTGACGCTGAAGGGACGCACGTGATGAAACCGCGCATTCTCGCCGGCCTGATCGGCGCCGGCATCCAGGCCTCACGCACACCGGCACTGCATGAACAGGAAGGCGACGCCCAGGGCTTGCGCTACCTGTATCGCCTGATCGACCTGGAGCCGCTGCACCTGGACCTCAACGCCCTGCCGGAACTATTGCGGGCCGCCGAGTTGATGCACTTCACCGGGCTGAACATTACCTACCCGTGCAAGCAGGCGATCCTGCCTTTGCTCGACGAACTCTCCGATGAGGCCAGGGGCATTGGCGCAGTCAACACCGTGGTGTTCAAGGACGGCAAGCGCATTGGCCATAACACCGACTGCCTGGGGTTCGCCGAAGGTTTTCGACGCAACTTGCACAGCGTGCCGCGCCAACGCGTGGTGCAGATGGGCGCTGGTGGCGCGGGCGCGGCGGTGGCCCATGCACTGTTGGCCGAGGGTGTGGAGCAACTGAGCCTCTTCGACGTCGACAGCGCCCGTGCCCAGGACCTGGTGGATAACCTTACCCAGCATTTCGGCGTCGGTCGCGCTCAAGTCGGCAGCCACCTGGAAAACGCCATGGCCGAGGCCGATGGCCTGGTGAACACCACACCGATGGGCATGGCCAAGCTGCCCGGCACGCCTGTGCCAGCGGCGTTGTTGCGGGCCGAATTGTGGGTCGCGGAAATTGTGTACTTCCCGCTGGAAACCCAACTGCTGCGTGACGCTCGCGCCTTGGGTTGCCGTACGCTGGACGGCGGCAATATGGCGGTGTTTCAGGCGGTGAAGGCATTTGAGTTGTTCTGCGGTGAAATGGCGGATGCAGACCGGATGCTGGCGCACTTCCAGAGCATGAATATCTAGGGATGCCAACCCATCAAAATGTGGGCTTGCCCCAATGCCAGCTTTTTGTAGGAGCGAGCTTGCTCGCGAAAAACTCACGGGCGCCGCGTTCATTCAGCAAGCACGCGTTATCGTTGACGTTTTTCGCGAGCAAGCTCGCTCCTACAGCATTGGGGCAAGCCCAGCTCCCGCATTGATTCGATTCATTCTTGAAAGCGGGTGCTCTCAGGCTTGCAGGTAGCGCAACACCGACTCGCAAATCATTTCCCGATGGCGCTGCTTGATCGCCTCATCCGACAGTTCGATCTGGAAAATCTCGCTGAAGGTGTGCCGGTTGGACACCCGGTAGAAACTGAACGAGTTGATCAGCAAGTGCACATCCAGCGGCTCCAGCCCTTCGCGAAACAGCCCCAACTCAGCCCCGCGGCGCAAGGTCTCCCCCAGCCCTTCCAGGATTTTGCTGTTCATCGCCTTGATGGTGTCGGTGCGCTTGACGTATTCGGCGTTGTGGATATTTTCGATGCTGACGATGCGCACGAAATCCACGTTCTGGTCGTGGTGATCAAAGGTGAATTCCACCAGCCGGCGAATCGCCTCACGGGGTTCCAGGGCGGTGAGGTTCATACGCGTTTCAGTGTTGCGGATATCACCGTAGAGCTTCTCCAGCACCTCGACGTATAGCTGTTCCTTGCTGCCAAAGTAGTAATAGATCATGCGCTTGGAGGTGTGAATGCGCTCGGCGATGGCGTCCACGCGAGCGCCAGCCAGGCCCTGCTGAACAAACTCGACAATAGCTTCCTGCAGGATATTTTCGCGGGTCTTTTCCGGATTGTTCTTGCGACTCTTGCGCGGTGTGTCTGACACAGCGCAGAGGTCAGGGGTCAGGGTCATGGTGCGCTCACGGCGATTGCTTGGGCAGGCCCGATTATGGGCCGAGGCGCTCCCCGAAGGAAGCACCCGCCCTGCCCTTATAAACGGGCCTGGCGCGCCGCACCGCTGCGTGACTTGGCCATCGCCGCCAGACGCACCGCCACGTTGGCCGCGCCGTAGCCGGCATAGCCATGCTTGCGCTGGATGATCTCGAAGAAAAACCGTCCTTCGAACGGCTCGGTGTACACATGAAACAACTCACCGCCCTGGGCGTCGCGGTCATACAGCACGTTGTAGTACGCCAGCTCGCTGAGGAACTCGTCGTCAAAATCGAAGCGCGCAGCCAGGTCGTCGTAGTAGTTGAGCGGGATATCCAGCAGCGGCACACCGGCTTCCTTGGCCCGGCGTACTTCAGCAAAAATGTCCGCGCAATCAAACGCAATATGGTGCACACCCGAACCGCGATAGCTGGAGAGCGCGTGGGAAATCGCAGTGTTGCGGTTTTCGGAGATATTCAGCGGCAGGCGGATCGAGCTGCAACGGCTACGCAACGCACGGCTTTTCACCAGGCCGTAAGGGTCGGGCAGCACCACTTCGTCGTCGGCTTCGAAATCCAGCAGGCTTTTGTAGAACAACACCCAACTGTCGAGGCTGTCGGCCGGCAAGGCCATGGCCATGTGGTCGATGCGCAACAAGCCGCCGCTGGCGGGTGTGGCCGCTTGCAGGTTGAAATCGGTGTCGTACAGCCCGCCTTCACTGGGGTCGACCAGATAAATCAGGCTGCCATCCGGTGCACGCACGGCGGCCAATTCCAGCTCGTTGGGGCCGACCAGGCCGCGATAAGGCTGGCCCTTGTAGGCCACCGCCCGCTCCAGGGCCTTGGCGCTGTCCTTGACCCGCACCGCCGTGGCACACAACGACGGACCATGGGCCTCGAAAAAGTTGTGGGCGAAGGAATAGGGTTCGCAGTTGAGGATCAGGTTGATATCGCCCTGGCGCAACAGGCTCACATTCTTCGAGCGATGCTGGCCGGCCTTGGCGAAACCCAGGCGCTCCAGCCAATTGCTCAGCTTGGCGCCGAGGCTTTCATCCACGGCAAATTCCAGGAATTCGATACCGTCGTACTCGCTGGCCGCCGGGGTTTCAAACAGGATGTCCACCGGCGCAGCGGGGGCTTCTTGCGCCAGGCGCTCGCGGGTTTTCTCTTCCAGGTACAGCAACGAACGCAAGCCATCTGCCGCATTCGCACGAGTGGGCGCGGCGCGGAAGCCATCGTTGAAAATTTCCAGGGACAAGGGCCCGGTGTAACCACTTTTGATGATTGGCGCGAGAAAGCCCGCCAGGTCAAATTCGCCCTGGCCTGGGAAACAGCGGAAATGCCGGCTCCACTCCAGCACATCCATGGCCAGGATCGGCGCGTCGGCCATCTGCACGAAGAAAATCTTGTCGCCCGGGATCTGGGCGATGCCGCTCGGGTCGCCCTTGAGCGACAAGGTGTGGAAGCTGTCGAGCAACACGCCCAGGCTTGGGTGGTCGACCTGGCGCACCAGGTTCCACACCTGCTGCCAGGTGTTCACATGCTTGCCCCAGGCCAGGGCTTCATAGCCAATGCGCAGGCCGCGCTTGCCGGCGTGTTCGGCCAGCAGGCTCAGGTCATCGAGCAGAATACGTTCGTCGCCCACGCTGTCGGCCGAGGCGTTGCTGCACACCAGCACCAGGTCGGTGCCCAGCTCCTGCATCAAATCGAATTTGCGTTCGGCACGCTCCAGGTTGCGCGCCAGGCGATCTCGGCGGCAGCCTTCGAAGTCGCGAAACGGCTGGAACAGGGTGATGGCGATGCCGAGGTCGGCGCACATCTGCCTAACTTCCCGAGGGCTGCCGTCGTAATACAACAAGTCGTTCTCAAAGATCTCCACCCCATCAAACCCGGCGGCGGCGATGGCTTCGAGTTTTTCCGGCAGGGTGCCGCTCAAGGACACAGTGGCAATAGAACGTTGCATGGAAGACTCCCGGCAATTGTTGTTTGTGGCAAATTATTCGCCCCCAGCCTACAGGCAGCAATTAAAATGTACGAACCGGTTAGTTTTTGGTGCGATTATCGAACACTAAGCCCCTTTGGCGAATTGACGACTTTTTAACCACTGCGCACCATCGACCGGGCAATTCGTTCACGTAACAAAGACCCAGAACACACCATAAGAATTTCAAAAAACGGGTACAAACCTCATGCCTCTGCAAAATTCAGCCCTGGCCGCGCGCCCGGGCAACCCGCACGCCGGCATCGGCGACAAGATCCGCGGTGCCCTGGCCGTGGGTAAAACGCGCTGGGGCATGCTGGCCCTGGTGTTCTTCGCCACCACCTTGAACTACATCGACCGCGCCGCCCTGGGCGTGATGCAACCAATCCTCGCCAAGGAAATGAGCTGGACGGCGATGGACTACGCCAACATCAACTTCTGGTTCCAGGTCGGCTACGCCATCGGCTTTGTGCTGCAAGGCCGCCTGATCGACCGGGTCGGCGTCAAGCGCGTGTTCTTCTGCGCCGTGCTGCTGTGGAGCCTGGCCACCGGAGCCCATGGCCTGGCCACCTCGGCGGTCGGTTTTATGGTCTGCCGGTTTATCCTCGGGCTGACCGAAGCCGCCAACTACCCGGCCTGCGTCAAGACCACACGCTTGTGGTTCCCGGCGGGTGAACGTGCAGTGGCCACCGGCATCTTCAACGCCGGCACCAACGTCGGCGCGATGATGACGCCCATGCTGCTGCCGTTGATCCTGCACGTGTGGGGCTGGCAGGCGGCGTTCCTGTGCATGTCGGCACTCGGCGGTATCTGGCTGGTGCTCTGGGGCTTGAAGTACTACAACCCGGAAGACCACCCCACCGTTAAACAATCCGAATTGGACTACGTGCAACAGGAAGTCGAACCGGAACAACCCCGCGTGCCGTTCAGCCGCATCCTGCGCATGCGTGGCACCTGGGCCTTCGCCCTCGCCTACTCGCTGACCGCGCCGGTGTTCTGGTTCTACCTGTATTGGCTGCCGCCGTTCTTGAACCAGCAATACAACCTGGGCATCAACGTGACGCAGATGGGCATTCCGCTGATCATCATTTACCTCACCGCTGACTTTGGCAGCGTGGGCGGTGGGATCCTGTCGTCATTCCTGATTGGCCGTGGGATGAACTCGATCAAGGCGCGGCTGTTGTCGATGCTGCTGTTCGCCTGCTGCATCGTCGGCGTGATCATGGCGGCCGGCTCCAGCCAGCTGTGGGTCGCGGTGTTTGCCATCTCCCTGGCCATCGGCGCGCACCAAGCCTGGACCGCCAACATCTGGAGCCTGGTGATGGACTACACGCCCAAGCACATGATGAGCACGGTGTTCGGCTTCGGCGGCATGTGCGCGGCCATCGGCGGCATGTTCATGACCCAGATCGTCGGCCACATCCTCACGGTGACCAACAACAACTACACAGTGTTATTCACCCTGATCCCGGCGATGTACTTCATCGCACTGGTGTGGATGTATTTCATGGCGCCGCGCAAGATCCCCACGGTAGACGTTTAACTAACGCCGCCGCTGCTGCCAGGCAGCGGCTAACCCGCTCATGCAGATCACCCCAATACCCACCACCGTGGTCATATCGGGGGTATGGCTGAACACCAGCCAGCCCAACAACCCCGCAAATACGATCTGGCAATAGCCAAACGGCGCCAGCAAGGCCGGCGCCGCGAAGCGGAACGCCTGGGTGAGCATCAAGTGCGCCGTCATCCCGCAGGTGCCCAGCGCCAGCATCATCACCGCGTGCCACAGCGTCGGCACTTGCCAGAAAAACGGCACCATTGCACTCATCACCAAGGTGTTGCACAGGCCGGCGAAGAAGTTGCTGGTGGTCGGGCTGTCGTATTGGCTGAGGATGCGCGTGAGCAACTGGTAGAAGCAGAAGAACAGCGCCGAGCACAGCGGCAGCAACACCGCCGGGGTAAACAGCTCGCCGCCGGGGTGGATGATGATCACCACGCCGATAAACCCGCAGATCACCGCCAGCCACTGGCCACGGGTCACGTGCTCACCCAGCAACGGCACCGACAGCGCCGTCACCAGGATCGGCGCCAGGAAGTTCACCGCTGTAGCTTCGGCCAACGGGATGTAATGCAGCGCCGTGGTGAAGAACAGGCTGGTGCCCAACAGGCATAACGCCCGCACCACCTGCATGCCCGGCCGCTTGCTGCGCAACACGCGCAGGCCCGATTGCGGCAGGAAGATCCCGGCCATCAGCAAGGTGTGCACCATGTACCGCGCCCACACCACCATCACAATCGGGTAGAACCCGGCCAGGTATTTGGACAAGGCGTCGTGGCTGGAGAACAGGAACGTCGCCAGCACAATCAGCAGGATGCCTTTGAACGGATGGTTGACGCCGGAGAGCGGGGTACTGACAGTCATTGAATTCTCTTGTGTGGCGAGCGGGACGCTGAGCACTGAACCAAGTAGCGCTCAACCCGGTAATCTAGCAGCCGGGCCGGAGTCTGCCCCAAGAGCATAACCAAACACCGGGCGAACAGCGCACTAAATCGATGGATCCTAGTCCAACGCTGCACGCTCGCCCCGGCGTTGCACACTTTTTAACCAAGGCCTTGCTGCTATGAAAAAAATCCTCTTTGCCCTGCCTGCCCTCGCCCTGCTCGCTGCCTGCGACAAAGCACCGAAAGAAGCCCCCAAGCCCGCGCCGGCTTCCGTGCAAGCGACCCTGGTGCCCGAGACCCCGCCCACCGATAAATGGGTAGGCAAGTGGGTCGGTGTCGAAGGCTTGCACCTGACCATCGCCAAGGACGACAGCATTGGCCGTGGCCACTACCTTCTCACCATGCAATACGGTCTGGACGCCGACGACGCGGGCACCTTCAAAGGTGAGGCCGCCGAAGACGGCATCGCCTTCACCCGCCCCGACGGCCCGCAGCTGTTGCGCGCTGGCGACGGCGCCGCCACCGGCTTGAAGTGGCTGGCAGATAAAAAAGACTGCCTGATCGTTGCCACTGGCGAAGGCTATTGCCGTTAATACCGACCATAATCAATCACGGTTAGCACACAGAGGATTGCTCCCATGCTATGGAAAAAAGGCCGACGCAGCGACAACGTGGTGGATGCCCGTAACGACAGTGGCGGCGGTGGCGGTATGCGCTTCGGCGGCGGCAAGGGCCTGAGCCTCACGGCCATCGTGCTGATCGTCGGCATTGGCTGGCTGACCGGCCAGGACCCGATGCAGATTCTTGGCCAATTGACTGGCCAGATGGAACAGGCGCCGTCGGTCAGCACCCAGCCGCGTCAAGCGCCGCCAGCCAACGATGAGCAAGCCGACTTTGTGCGCGCTGTGCTGGGCGATACCGAAGACACCTGGGGCCAAGTGTTCCAGGAAAATGGGCTGGCGTATAAGAACCCGAAACTGATCCTGTTCCGTGGCCGGGTGAACTCAGCCTGTGGTGGCGCCACCTCAGCCAGCGGCCCGTTCTACTGCCCGGCGGATCAGCAGGTGTACCTGGACCTGGATTTTTTCCGGGAAATGTCGCAACGCTTCCAGGCCGCCGGTGATTTCGCCCAGGCCTACGTGATCGCCCACGAAGTCGGGCATCACGTGCAAACCCTGCTCGGCATCTCGTCCAAGATCCAGGCAGCGCGCCAACAGGGTCGGCAGATGGAAGGCGACGGCGGCCTGCTGGTTCGCCAGGAACTGCAAGCCGATTGCTTTGCCGGCGTGTGGGCCAACCATGCGCAAAAACGCCTGAACTGGCTGGAACCCGGTGATATCGAAGAGGCCCTGAACGCAGCCAATGCCATCGGCGATGACCGCTTGCAGCAACAAGGCCAGGGGCGCGTGGTACCAGACTCGTTCACCCACGGCACCTCGGCCCAGCGCGTGCGCTGGTTCAAGACCGGCTTCGCCCAGGGCCAGATCACTCAATGCGATACCTTCGCGGCCAAGAGTCTCTAAATGATCAAACGATTGGGGTTACTGCTGGGGGTGCTCGTGTCCTGTTGCACCTTCGCAGCCGAACACGGCGTCAAGGTGGTCAGCCCCGATCGCTTTCACCTGGAGACCGGCGACCTCAGCCTGGGCCTGAGCCAGGATTGGCGCCAACCACTGCCCAAGGTCACACGCGCATTGATCATCGTGCATGGCCGCCTGCGCAATGCGCAAACCTACCTGCAAAGCGGCATCGACGCCGCCGAGCATGCCGGGGTGGGCGGCAGTACGCTGGTGATCGCGCCGCAGTTCCTTAATCAAGCGGACGTGAAGCGTAACCATCTGGACAAAGAGGTATTGCGTTGGAAGGGTAACGACTGGATGGCCGGCGAAGCGTCCACCGGCCCAGGGCAGATCAGCTCTTATGGCGCTCTGGACCAGATCATCAAGCACTTGGGCAACCGCAAACTGTTCCCGGCACTGAAAGAAATCGTGGTCGCCGGGCATTCCGGTGGCGGCCAGGTGGTGCAGCGCTTCGCCCTCACCGGCCACGACCATCCGCTGCTGAACGCCGAAGGCATCCGCCTGCGGTATGTGGTGGCTAACCCGTCGTCCTATGCGTACTTCAGCCCGCAACGCCCGGTGACGTTCGACGCCGCCAACTGCCCAGGCTTCAACGACTGGAAGTACGGCATGCAAAACCTGCCGGATTACGTGGGCGACCGAGGTGCCCAGCAACTGGAACAAGACTACGTCTCGCGCGACATTACTTACCTGTTGGGCCAGCAGGACACCGACCCCAACCACCCAGCATTGGATAAAAGTTGCGAAGCCGAAACCCAGGGTGCGTATCGGCTGATGCGTGGCCACAACTACTTTGACTACATCAAGCAGCGGCATCCGCAGTTGGGTCACCGGCTGGTGGAAGTGCCGGGGGTGGGGCATGACGGGGATAAGATGTTTACCTCGCCAGAGGGAGAAAAGGTGCTGTTCACGCAGTAGTCACTGACGAAACCCAATAAAAATGTGGGAGCTGGCTTGCCTGCGATGACGGACTGTCAGTTGACAGAGTGTCAGCTGACCCACCGTTATCGCAGGCAAGCCAGCTCCCACCTTTGATCTCTGTCGCCTGGGTTAGATCATTCGGCGCAGCGCCGCACAATCCTCGGCATGCCAATCCGCCAATTCCGGCCAAGGGTTCTCCGGCCAGTTCACCAACACCGTCTTGCTGCCCGCCGCCCGGCCACAATCCAGGTCAAAGCGATAATCCCCCACCATCACCATGTCGCTGGGTGCTACGTCCCAAGCCGCCGCCAGTTTCAGCAACCCGCCCGGATCCGGCTTGTGCGGCGCATCATCGCGCCCCAGCACATCCTCAATGGCAAAGCAGTCCGCCAGGCCTATCGCCTCCAGGGTGATATGGGCCAGCTCCCGCGCATTGCGGGTCAGGATCCCCAAGCGATAACCGCGCCCGGCCAATTCGCGTACCAGCTCCACCGCGCCTTGTGCCGCCACCGAACCCAGGGCCAACTCACGCTCGTGCTCCAGCAACCAGGCGTGCTTGGCCGCTGCAACCGGTGCCGGCAAGGCCGCCAGGTGCGTGAGGATGTCGTCTTCGGGTGGAATGTCCAGCGCCACGCGGATAGCGGCAAAATCATGCACCGCCACCGTGAGGGTGCCGTCCATGTCGAACACCCAGTGCCTAACGTCGCTGAGGCTCATGCCCAATCCTTGCGATGGCGGATCAAACCTTCCTGGGTCACCGACGCCACCAGTTGCCCGGCGCGGTTGTACACACTGCCCCGGGAGAAACCCCGGGAGTTGCCGGCCCAGGGGCTGTCCATGGCGTACAGCAACCAGTCATCGGCACGCAGGTCGGCGTGGAACCACAGCGCGTGATCGAGGCTGGCGACCTGCATGTCTTTCTGCCACACGGTCTTGCCATGGGGCAGCAGCGAGGTGGTCAACAGGCCGAAGTCCGAGGCATAGGCCAGCAGGTATTTATGCAGCGCCGGCGTGTCCGCCAGCGCACCGTCGGCACGAAACCACACGTACTTGACCGGGTCGGATGGCTGGGGGTTGAACGGGTCTTTTTCGGTGACCGGGCGCACTTCGATGGGCTTGGGGCACAGCAGCTTGTCGCGCATGTGCTCGGGGATCAGGTGCGCACGTTGCTGGGTCAGCTCCAGCTCCGACGGCAGGTTTTCCGGGCCCACCACCACCGGCATGGTGGTCTGGTGCTCGAAACCTTCTTCGTCGTACTGGAACGAGGTCGTACAGGTAAAGATCGGATTGCCCTTTTGAATCGCGGTGACACGACGCGTGCTGAAACTGCCACCATCGCGCACGCGGTCTACCGAATACACCACCGGCAACGCGGCATCGCCAGGGCGCAGGAAATAGCCGTGCAGGGAATGCACATGCCGCGCTTCTTCTACGGTCTGGCTGGCCGCCGACAGCGACTGGCCGAGCACTTGGCCGCCGAACAGTTGGCGAAAGCCCAGGTCCTGGCTGCGGCCGCGAAAGAGGTTCTCCTCGATCGGCTCCAGGGTCAGCAATTCCACCAGATCTTCCAATACTTGGCTCATTGAAACTCTCCTCAAAGCAAAACGGTATCTACCTGTAGGAGCGAGCTTGCTCGCGAAGGTCGCTAACGATTACGTAGCGCTTCTGGTTTACCGCAGCGCTCTTGCGCTCTTCGCGAGCAAGCTCGCTCCTACAGGGTTCTGTTGAGCATGACCGCCTGCTTATCCGTGCAGCGTGTCCAACCATTGGGCGCGGGTGATGCGGTACAACACGTGAGGGCGCAGCGGGTCACCGGCTGCGACTTTCGGGTGTTCAAAATCTGCCTGCGGATCGTAATGCATACCGATGGCCTGCATGACTTTTTGTGAGGGCAGATTGCTCTCGGTGGTGAAGGCCAGGATTTCGTCCAGTTGCAAGCGGTCAAAACCACAGCGCAACGCTGTCCAGGCGGCCTCACTGGCATAACCCAGGCCCCAATGTTCGCGGGCCAGGCGCCAGCCGATTTCCACCGCCGGGGTAAAGCCGGCTTCAAAGCTGACATTCGCAAGCCCGGTCAGGCCGATAAATTCGCCCGTGTCCTTGCGCTGCAAGGCCCAAAAACCAAAGCCATATTCAGCAAAATGCCCGCGAATCCGGCCGATCAGCGCGGCGCTTTCCAAGTGGCTCAATTGAGCCGGGAAGTAACGCATCACCTGCGGGTCGGCGCACATGCGCGCAAAGTCCGGCAGGTCGCTGTCGCGCCATTGGCGCAGCACCAAGCGTGCACTTTCCAGTTCCAGTATCGGCTCCATGGGTCCCCCCTGCCTTGCCATGTGCGTGAGTGTACAGCGCTGTTAAGATCCGTCGCAGGTTCCCGTCAGAAAATCCCATGCCCTTGCCATTGATCTACCACGAAGACTACAGCCCTGAGTTCCCGGCGGACCACCGGTTCCCCATGGACAAGTTTCGCCTGTTGCGTGACCACCTGGTGGACAGCGGCCTGACCGAAGACAGCCAATTGCTGCGCCCGCCGCTGTGCCCGGCAGAGATCCTGGCCCTGGCCCATGAACCTGGGTATATCGAACGCTACATGAGCGGCGAACTGTCCCGCGAAGACCAACGCCGCCTTGGCCTGCCCTGGAGCGAAGCCCTGGCCCGGCGCACGGTGCGTGCGGTGGGCGGCTCGATCCTGGCCGCCGAACAGGCCCTGGCACATGGCCTGGCCTGCCATTTGGCGGGCGGCACCCACCATGCCCATTACGATTATCCGGCGGGTTTCTGCATTTTTAATGACCTGGCGGTAATCAGCCATTACCTGTTGGCCAGCGGCCGTGTCAATCGCGTGCTGATCTTCGATTGCGACGTGCACCAAGGCGACGGCACCGCACGCATCCTGCACGACACACCGGATGCCATCACCGTGTCGCTGCACTGCGAAAAGAACTTCCCGGCACGCAAGGCCCAGAGCGACTGGGACATCCCGCTGCCCATGGGCATGGGCGATGCCGACTACCTCAAGGTGGTGGATGACGCGCTCAACTACCTGCTGCCGCTCTACCAGCCGGACCTGGTGCTGTACGACGCCGGCGTGGATGTGCACAAGGACGACGCCCTTGGTTACCTCAAGCTGACAGACACAGGCGTCGCCGCCCGTGATGAAAGCGTGATGCGCCACTGCCTGGGCCGCGACATTCCGATGATGGGCGTAATCGGTGGCGGCTATAGCAAAGACCGCCCCGCCCTCGCCCGCCGCCACGGCATCCTGCACCACAGCGCGCAGCGGGTATGGACGTCATCAGGCTGTCATTGAACTGTGAGCGTTACCCACAATGCCTGTGGAACGGCCTGTGGATAACTTGAGCGTAAGCGGCTACAAGCGTTTGACCGCATGGCCTGTAGGAAAGTGTACGTTTTTTGATCAGGCAGCGGCGTCGTGGTCGGGTAGAATGCTCGGCCTATTCAAACCACCGTAGCCCTGCCCATGCCTCAGACTTCTGCCCACCACGTCTCCATTATCGGCGGCGGCCCCGCCGGGCTGATGGCCGCCGAAGTCTTGAGCCAGGCGGGCGTGCAGGTGGACCTGTACGACGGCATGCCGTCGGTGGGGCGCAAGTTCCTGCTAGCCGGCGTGGGCGGCATGAACATCACCCACTCCGAGGCGTATGCGGCGTTCCTGTCGCGCTACGCCGAACGCGCCCCGCACATGGCGCCGTTGCTGCGCAGCTTTGGTGCCGAGGCGTTGTGCGAATGGATCCATGGCCTGGGTATTCAAACCTTTGTCGGCACCTCCGGCCGCGTATTTCCTACCGATATGAAAGCTGCACCCCTTTTGCGCGCCTGGCTCAAGCGCCTGCGGGAGCAAGGTGTGGTTATCCACACCCGGCATCGTTGGACCGGCTGGAATGCCGAAGGCGATTTACTTATCCACAGCCCGGACGGCGATAAAGTTGTCCACAGCGATGCTGTGCTGCTGGCGTTGGGCGGCGGCAGTTGGTCGCGCCTGGGCTCCGACGGTGCGTGGCTTAACCTGTTTGAAGGCAAAGGCCTGCCCTATGTGCGGCTGCAACCGAGCAACTGCGGGTTTGAAGTGTCGGCTTGGAGCGAGTTGATGGTCAGCAAATTCGCTGGCGCACCGTTGAAAAACGTCGCCATTGGCCTTGGGGATGACAAGCCTCGGTTGGGTGAAGGCGTGATCACCGCCACCGGCATTGAAGGCAGTTTGATTTACGCCCTGTCGGCGCCGATTCGTGAAGCGATCAACCGGGACGGTGCGGCCACAGTGCATATCGATTTGCTGCCGAGCAAGCCGTTGGACAAGGTGCAGGCCGCATTGGCCAAGCCCCGTGGCTCGCGGTCGATGAGCAAGCATTTGCACAGTCAGTTGGGGTTGGATGGCGTGAAAGCGGCCCTGCTGCGCGAGCTGGCGCCCGCTGAACACTTCACCGATCCCGCGCAGTTGGCGGTGGATATCAAAGCGTTGCCGCTGACATTGGTGAGGACGCGGCCGATGGATGAGGCGATCAGCACGGCCGGTGGTGTGCCATTTGAAGCGCTGGATGAGCGCTTGATGCTCAAGCCGTTGCCTGGGGTGTTTTGTGCGGGGGAAATGCTCGATTGGGAAGCGCCGACCGGTGGGTATTTGCTGACCGGGTGTTTTGCCAGTGGCCGGGCGGCTGGGCTGGGGATGTTGGAGTGGCTTAACCGCTGAGAGCTGCGGTGGATTCAAGGCCGCCATCGCAGGCAAGCCAGCTCCACCTTTGACTGTATTCACACTTCAAAGGTGGGAGCTGGCTTGCCTGCGATGAGGCCATCAGCCACAGCGCAAAATCATTTCTTCTTACGCGGCCCAGTGTTAAAAACCGGCACCTTGCGCACCGGCTTGATCGAAGGCTCAGCCGGGGCCACTTCCCCACTGTCCACCCACTTGCCCAGATTGCGCTTGCCGCCACCGCCGGACGCCTTAGGCTTCTTCGGCTTTTTCGGCTTCTTCACCACCTGCCCGCTGGCATCGGTGTCCGGCACGCGGTGCTCCGGCTCAAAATCCGCTTCCATTTTGCGGGTGAGGGTCTGGCGGGTCAGCATCTCGATGGCCGAGAGCATGTTCACCTCATCGGCACACACCAGGGAAATCGCCTCACCAGTATTGCCCGCACGCCCGGTACGGCCGATGCGGTGGATGTAGTCTTCCGCCACGATTGGCAGGTCAAAGTTGACCACCAGCGGCAGGTCTTCGATATCCAGGCCTCGGGCCGCTACGTCGGTGGCCACCAGGATCTGCACGTCGCTGGTCTTGAAGCGGTCCAGTGCGCGTTGGCGGGTGGCTTGGGGTTTGTCGCCATGGATGCCATCGGCGTTGATCCCCAGGCCCTGCAACTTGTCCACCAAGGCGTCTACGCCGTTGCGGGTCTTGGCAAATACCAGTACCTGCTTCCAACGGCCCTTGCGCATCAGGTGCACAAACAGCTCCGGTTTGCGCTTCTTGTCCACCGGCACCACCCACTGCTTGACGGTGTTGGCAGCGACGTTGCGCGGGCTGACTTCGATGCTCAGCGGGTCGTTGAGCATCTGCCCGGCCAGCAGGCGGATGTCATCGGAGAAGGTCGCGGAGAACAGCAGGGTCTGGCGCTTTTTCGGCAGCATGCGATAAATGTTGGCAAGCTCTTCGGAGAAGCCCAGGTCGAGCATGCGGTCGGCTTCATCCAGCACCAGGGTTTGCAGCTGGTTGAGCTTCAGCGCGTTCTGGCGAAACAGGTCGATCAGGCGGCCAGGGGTGGCGACCAGAATGTCGACGCCTTTGCGCAGCTTCATCATCTGCGGGTTGATGCTCACGCCGCCGTACACCGCGTAAGTGGTCAGCGGCAGGTGTTGGGCGTACTCGGCAACGCTGGCGTGAACCTGCTCGGCCAATTCGCGAGTCGGGCACAGGATCAGCGCACGCGCCGAGTTGGCAGCGACTTTCGGCCCTTCCAGGGTCAGCAGTTGCAGCAGCGGCAAAGCGAAACCTGCGGTCTTGCCGGTGCCGGTCTGGGCCGCGGCCATCAGGTCGCGACCGGCCAGCACTGCCGGAATGGCTTGCGCCTGCACCGGCGTCGGGGTCTGGTAGCCAAGCGTCTCAAGGGCGCGCAGCAAGGGTTCGATCAGGCCAAGGGTGGCGAAAGTCATGTAGTTACCGTAGGAAAAATTCAGCGCAAGGGCGTAATGCGCGGCAGTTTACCTTATTTCGGGTTTGGGCTTGCGCCATTGGGGCAGGCTGATCAGCAACACCGCGCTGATGATCACCAGCATTGCCAGGGCTTCTTCCAGGCCGATGGTCTCACCTACGAATACAATCCCCAGCAACACGGCGACGGCCGGGTTCACATAGGCGTAGCTGGTCGCCGCCGCCGGGCGTACGTGTTTGAGCAGGTACATATAAGCGTTGAAGGCGATGATCGAGCCGAACACCGTGAGGTACGCCAGGGCCAGCCAGCCTTCCAGCGGAGGCATGGCCTGCAGGCGCTCGCCAGACAACGCGCTGACGATCAGCAGCGCCACGCCGGCCACGAGCATTTCCGCGGCGCTGGCCATGGCGCCTTGGGGCAGCGGCAAATGCCGGCTCCACACCGAGCCGAAGGCCCAGGACGCCGCCGCCATCAACAGCAACACCGCGCCCAGTGGGCTCGACTGCAAGGTACTGCCCATGTTGAGCATGGCGATGCCGATGATCCCCAGCAGCACCCCGGCCCATTCCAGCCGCGTATTACGCGCGCCCCAGAAAAACCCACACAGCAAAGTGAACAACGGCACCGTCGCCACCGCCAACGCGGCCACGCCGGACGACACCCCCATGTGTTCGGCCACACTCACGCCACCATTGCCTACCGTGAGCAACAAAATGCCGATCATCCCGGCTGCCTTCCACTGCGGCCAGGTCGGCGCAGGCACCCCGCGCCACCTGAGGAAGCCGTACATCAACGCGCCCGCCGTGCAAAACCGAATCCCCGCCAGCAACAGCGGCGGCCAGTACTCCACGCCGATACGGATCACCAGGTAGGTGGAACCCCAGATCACATACAACGCAAAAAAGGCGGCGATCAACGGTAAGGGAAAGCGACGTGGGCCAGGCATTGGGCGGCTCTATGGCAGGAAATGGGAGACTTATTCTAGAAACGAAGGTGGATAAACTTAAGTTACAAAACCTGTTTAAAACGCCAATACACTTCTCAAACCATGGTTATCAAGGCTATAAACCGTGCTTTCGAAAGCCACGCGTAACCGGAGCCTTATCATGGACAAATACGACCGCATGCTCCTCAGCGCCCTGCTTGAAGATGGCCGTGCTTCCTACGCGCAGCTGGCACGCACCGTGAACCTCTCCGCCCCCGCCGTAGCCGAACGCGTGGCCAAGCTTGAGGCCAGCGGCGTGATCACCGGCTACCAGGCCAAGGTGGATTTATCCAAAGTGGGCTTGCCGATTCAATGCGTGATCGAGTTGCGGCTGACCAATCATGGCAGCCAAAAGGTGTACGACGCCCTGGCGGAAATACCCGAACTGACCGAATGCCACCGGGTCACGGGCGACCCCTGCGTGATCATGCAAGCGGCGGTGGGCTCGATGCCCGAGTTGGAGAACCTGATTAATCGGGTAGCGAAGTTTGGCTTCAGCAAGACTTCGATTATTTTGTCCAGCGCCATAGAGCGGCGGGTGCCGTTGGGGCAGTTGGATGCCAACGGGAAAAATGCTGGCTGAGCGATCGCTCCCACAGAGATCGCGTACTGCCCAAGCAACGCGGTCAACTGTGGGAGCTGGCTTGCCTGCGATGGCGTCAGTGGCCTCACCGGTTACCCGCCGCCCCCTGTAGGAGCGAGCTTGCTCGCGAAGGACCTGAGGGCGCCGCGTGCATTCAGGACGCCAGCGTCACCGTTGACGTTCTTCGCGAGCAAGCTCGCTCCTACAAAGGGCTTGATCTGCATGACAAAGCAGGTCAGGTCGTCATCAATGATGTCGAAGTCATCGATAGGCGACGCATAACCCCTGTGGGAGCCGGGCTTGCCCGCGATAGCGGAGGGCCAGGCAATAAATGGCTGGCTGATACACCGCTATCGCAGGCAAGCCAGCTCCCACATTGGAACTCCAGTGTTCTTGAGGTAGTAGCCGGATCAGAACCCGCGCTGTTTGCTGATCGTTCCCACGCTCTGCGTGGGAATGCCGCCCTGGACGCTCTGCGTCCGCTCTTAAAGTCGTGACGCGGAGCGTCACCAGATGCATGCCCACGCAGAGCGTGGGGACGATCAGCGCCTGGCCTTAAAACCCGCGATGCTTTTTCAGGTGCTCATTGATCTTCGCGGCAGGCACTTTCTGCAAGGTGCACAACAGGTCATGGGACAGTTCGCGCAGGCCGTGGGTCTGGCGCAGTTGCTGGGCCAGGTGCGCCGTGAGGTTGGCGGCCATTTCCGCATCCGCCAGCGCCCGGTGAGCCTGGCCGGTGTGGGGCAGTTTGGCGTAGGTGTTGAGGGTGCCGAGCTTGTGGTTGGGCGCAGCCGGCATCAGGCGGCGGGCCAGCAGCAGGGAGCAGGCGAATTTCTGCAGGCGGGTGCGGCGGATCAGGCCCAGTTCGAAATCCCAGAACTTCTGGTCGAACGCGGCGTTGTGCGCCATCAAGGGCGTGGTGCCGACGAACTCATTGACTTCGTTCATCACCCGTTCAGCCGGTGGCGCGCTGCGCAGCATGGCGTTGCTGATGCCGGTGAGTTGTTCGATAAACGCCGGTACACGCACGCCGGCGTTCATCAGGCTCTGGTAGCGGTCCACGATTTGCCCGCGCTCAAGGATGACCACGCCAATCTCCGTGGCCCGGCAGTGGCTACTGGGGGTGATGCCGGTGGTTTCAAAGTCGATGACCGCTATACGTTCCAAACCTGTTCCAACTCCGTTCTACGATCTATTTGAGCAACAACGCGCCTTCGATCGGCACGTAATGGCTGGCGGCGCGTATCAATGAGTTGGCCGTCAGCCCCGGCACGCCGTAGGCCACGGCCCGCACGCCATGCTTGTGGATGATGCGTTCGAGCAGCATGTCGAAGTCGCCGTCACCGGAAGCAAGTACGATTTCGTCGACATGGTCGGCGGCGTCCATGATGTCGAGGGTGATGCCCACGTCCCAGTCGCCCTTGGCCGAGCCATCGCTGCGCTGGATATACGGCTTGAGTTTTACCGTGAACCCCAGGTTGCGCAGGATCTGCTGGAACTGCTGCTGCTTGCTGTCGCCGCGGTCGATGGCATAGGCGTACGCCTCGACAATCTGCCCGCGCGCGCTGATGTCAGCCCACAGGGCGGCGTAGTTGAAGTGGCAGCCATAGGCCTGGCGCACGGTGTAGTAGAGGTTTTGCACATCGGCGAACACTGCAATTTTTTTCACCGCACTTCCTCATGGACAGCCAGGCGCCAGCGCCCGGAAAGGGCGCCAGTATGCCAGCCAAGGGAGCGTTTCCGGGAAAAAATCAGACCGGAGCGCCGTGGCGTTCCGGTCTGCGTGGGTCAGACGAAAGAATCGTCGTCGCCAAAGGATGAGGAATCGTCCGAAAAATCGCTGTCGGCATTGTTGCCGTTCCAGCTGTCATTACCGGCGAACTGCTGGTCATCGCTGCCCCAGTTGCCTTGCTCACTGGTCGGTGCCGGTTGTTCGATGATCTCCTCCACCACCTGCGGCTGCGCATTGTGATGGAACAGGCTGCTGATCCCTTCAGCCAGCAACACACCACCGGCCACACCGGCGGCGGTCTTCATGGCGCCACCGAGAAAGCCGCTGCCGGCTGGCGCGGCGACCGGTGCCTGCGGCTGTTGGTAGTTCTGCTGCGGCGCTGGCTGGCCAAAAGCCGGCCGCGCCGGTTCACGCCAGCCGCCACCCGAATTGCTCGGCGCAGGCTGTGGATCACGGGGGCCGCCGCCAAAGATGCTCGACAGGAACCCACCACCACTGGCCGGCGCCGGTTGCGCAGACTTGGCCCGCTGCAGTTCGTCCTGCAATTGCTGGATCTGTTGCGCCTGTTGCTTGTTCTGCGCATCCAGAGCCTGGAGCGCATGTTCCTGCACCAGCAATGACTGGGTCATGTAGTACCCGGCGGCGGGTTGGCGAGTCATGTGCTCCTTGATCCGCGCTTCGGCCTGGGCGTCGCGGGGGGCTGAGTCCGTTTCGGCTTGTTGCAACCGTGAAAACAGTCCATCGATCAGGGTTTGCTCTTCGCTGTTCATGGCGACCTCGTTAGATTGCCGATAAAAAATTCCGGTCCCGCCTGTGATCAGGCCGGGTGCCTTCCAGTTATGGGGATGTTACGAGTTGTTTCAATGGTCTTTACTCAAGGTTTACGTTTGCGCCCCTTTGAGCCTGATCGGTTAAAGTGTCGCCCTCTGCTCCCAGGCCTGTGATGACCCTGATGAATCCGTTAGACGTTTTGCGCGACTCCCTCCGCTTTACCCAGCGCAACCTGGGTGCCATCGTCCAGCTGTGCCTGCCATTGGTGATCCTCGAAGCCTTGCTGCAACAGGTGCTGGACCACACGCTGGGCCCGGATGCGTTTCCCGGCTACAGCGTGGTCGTGGGTTTGTTGGTGTACCCGCTGTACACCGGCGCCCTGATCCTGTTTCTCGACGCCCGCACCCGAGGCGAGTCGCCGCGCACCAAGGACGTATGGGCCATGGCCTTGAGCCTGTGGCCGCGTTTCGCCCTGCTGACGGCCATGAGTACCTTGCTGATTCTGCTGGGGCTGTCGCTGTATTTCCTGCCGGGCTTATGGCTCATGGTGGTGCTGGCGTTTGCCGAATACCTGCTGGTGCTGCGCGGTATGCCGGCGTTGGCGGCGATGAAGGAAAGCTTTCGCCTGACCCGCGGGCATTTCTGGCGCATCCTGGTGTGCCTGCTGTGCGTAATGACGCCGCTGTGGCTGCTCAAGGGCGCCAGCGTGGCGGCGTACCCTGAGCCGGCGCCGTTGCTGGGGCTGCTGATGGACAGCGCCCACAGCTTCCTGCAACTGTTCACCAGCGTGGTGCTGTTCCGTTTATTCATGCTGATCGGTGGCGACGCCGACGTGCGGTGATATGCTCCGTGGCTCTTCTGACACGCATATAAGCCGAGCCGATGACCCGTTTATTGCGCATCACCCTGTTGAGCCTGTTGATCATCGCCGGCCTGCTGGCCGCGCTGATCTACAGCCTGACCTGGCGCCCTGCCGACAAAGAAACCCTGCCCGTCAACTGCGTGGCACCCCGCGCCCCGACGCTGTTGCCGGGGCAGGCGCTCAAGGTCATGACCTGGAATGTGCAATACCTGGCCGGCAAGAACTACGTGTTCTGGTACGACACCCCGGACGGCAGCGGCCCGGATGAACGCCCCACCATTGAAGACATGGCATTCAGCCTCGACGAAGTGGCACGGGTGATCCGCGACGAACAGCCCGATATCCTGTTGCTGCAAGAGATTGACGAGGGCGCCAAACCCTCTCACTACCAGGACCAGCTGGCGCTGTTGCAGGAGCGCCTGGTCGACCTCTACCCCTGCAGCGCCCAGGCGTTCGACTGGAAAGCCGACTTTGTACCCAACCTGCACATTTTCGGCAGCGTCGGTCGCAAGCTGGCGACACTGAGCCGCTACCAGATCGAACACGCCGAACGCCTGCAACTGCCGGCCGCCGAAACCAACTTTATCAGCCGGCAGTTCCAACCTAAACCTGCGTTGCTACTGACTTACCTGCCCTTGAGCGATGGCGGCCAACTGGCGGTGCTCAATACACGCCTGGACGGCGGCGCACCTGGCCGTTCGGCAGCGCAACAACAAGTGCAAGCCACGGCCAAGCTGCTGGACAAGTTCGAAGGCCGGGGCACGCCCTGGTTGATCGGCGGGGATTTCAACCTGCTGCCACTGGGCCAATACCTGCGTCTGGACGCGGCTAAGCGTGGGCAGTATGCGCCGGACAGCGAGTTGCATCTGCTGTGGGACAAGTACCCGATGATCCCGCGTAACAGCGAGTCCAGCGGGATTGATCGAGAAAAATGGCTGACGCACTTCCCCAATGACCCGAGCCTGGACGGGCCGGATCGCACCTTGGATTACCTGTTCTACAGCCCGCGCATCAAGCGGGTGGAGGCGAAGGTGAGGCAGGAGGACACGTTGCGCATTTCCAACCATCTACCGGTTATCGCCCGCTTCCTGCTGCCTGCCGCGCAATGAGCGTTGACACGCCCCCCCTGTGGGAGCGGGCTTGCTCGCTAAGGCGTCGGGTCAGCTAATACATGCGCTGGCTGACACACCGCCTTCGCGAGCAAGCCCGCTCCCACATATTGGATCTTTGTCGTCAGGGTTTGCGAGGTTTGATCCGGGCCGTCGCTTCGGCCACCAACGGGTCATCCGGCCAGTAATGCTTGGGGTAGCGCCCTTTCAAATCCTTCTTCACCTCGGCGTAAGTACTGCGCCAGAAGTTCGCCAGATCCTGCGTGACCTGCACCGGCCGCCGTGCCGGGGACAACAGGTGCAGCTTCACGGCCAGGCGCCCGCCGGCGATACGCGGGGTGTCTGCCAGCCCGAACAATTCCTGCAAGCGCACCGCGAGGATCGGCGGCTGTTCGCTGTAGTCCAGGCGTACCGATGACCCCGACGGCACTTTCACATGCTGCGGCGCCAGCTCTTCCAGGCGTTGGGGCAAGGGCCAGGGCAGCAGGTTGTGCAAGTAGCTGGAAATATCCAGGTTGGCAAAATGGCTGAGGCGCGAGACCTTGCCCAGGTAAGGCATCAGCCAGTGTTCCAGGCTGGCGAGCAGGGCCTTGTCGCTGATATCGGGCCATTCGCTGGTTTTGCCGGCGTCGAGTTGGCGCAGCAGCATCACACGGGCCTGCCATTGGCGCAGTTCCGGGGTCCAGGGCAGCAGTTCCAGGCCTTTGCGGCGCACCAGGTTGACCAGCGCCTGGCTGCGGGCGGATTCGTCGAGGCCGGTCAAGGGTTCACGGCTGAGTACCAGCTCGCCGACTTTGCGTTGGCGCTCGGCGCGCAAGACGCCTTCACGCTCGTCCCAGTCGAGTTGGTCGACGTTGCGCACTTGCTCGGCGAGCACCGTGTCGAACAACGCCGGATCAAAATCCGCCGCCAGGTAGATGCGCTCTTCGCGTTGGCCCTGGCGGCTGCCCAGGTCAGCGATCACCAGCCAGGGTTGTTTCATCAGGCTGTCGGCTTCGGCAAATAGCGCTGCTCGGCCATTGGCCAGGCGATATTCAGCGCCACCGGCGCGGCGTTGCTGGGCGACGCGGTCCGGGTAGGCCAGCGCCAGCAAGGCGCCGAGCCAGCGCGGATGGTCGGGGTTGTCCACCGGCTGGGTCGCCTTTCCGCGCAGGTAGCCACGGTATTGCCGGGCCAGTTGCTTGGCGCGCTGCACGCCCCCCTGGGTACCGCGCGCACGCTCCTCGCCGGACATCAACGCCAGGCGGCTGTGCAAATCGGCACCGCCGCCGCGCAGGATATCGCGCTCGCCCAACAGGGCTGCCACGTCACAGGCGGTGGCGGCCAACCCCAGGTCTTGGCCACGCAATAAAAGGTGGGCGATACGCGGGTGGGCTGGCAACTCGGCCATTTTCTGACCATGGGTGGTGAGGGTTTCGTCGTTCAATGCACCGAGGCGTTGCAACAGATCCTGGGCCTGGGCATACCCGGCCGTGGGTGGCGCATCCAGCCACACCAACTGGCTGGGCGTCACACCCCAACGGGTCAGTTGCAAGGCCAGCCCCGCCAGGTCGGCGGCGAGAATTTCCGCACTGCCATAAGCGGCCAAACCGTCATGCTGGTCTTCGGACCACAACCGATAACACACGCCTGGCTCCAACCGCCCTGCCCGACCGGCGCGCTGGGTGGCGCTGGCGCGGGAGATGCGCTGGGTGTCGAGACGGGTCATGCCGCTGCCGGGGTCGAAACGCGGCACCCGCGCCAGCCCGGCGTCGATCACCACGCGCACGCCGTTGATGGTCAGGCTGGTCTCGGCGATGTTGGTGGCCAGCACCACTTTGCGCTTGCCGGCCGGCGCCGGGTCGATGGCGGCGCGCTGGGCGTTGAGGTCCAGCTCGCCATGCAGGGGGCACAACAGCACATCAGGACTATCTCCCAGGGCGTCGGCCAATTGCTGGTTGACCCGGCGAATCTCCGCCTGTCCCGGCAAAAATACGAGCACGCTGCCGGTCTCGTCATGCAGGGCTTCGAGGATGGTTTGCACCACGCGCGGCTCGATAAACTCCCCGGCCTGGTACGGCCGGCCCCAGCGCATGTGCACCGGGAACATGCGCCCCTCACTGCGCAGGATCGGCGCGTCATCCAGCAAGCCCGCCAAGCGCTCGCCCTCAAGGGTGGCGGACATCAGCAGGATCTTCAGCGGCTGCTCGTCGCGGAACAACTCGCGACCGTTAAGGCTCAGGGCCAGCGCCAGGTCGGCATCGAGGCTGCGCTCGACGAGATTGCCACTTGCACTATCTTATCAAAGCTGTCAAAAATGTAGTTAATACAGTGGCTTGAATGGATTTATGTGAATGGAAAACACTTTGACAATCATCAAGGAAATGCAGTGTTTGCCTTTCTATCCGATCACAGCGATCCCTCGTGATGTCCTGGAGCTCATGCAGCGTTCTTTCGATGCTTTAGCCACACGTTCCAATACAAAGGCTGGCAACCTCATTCCCGTTTTCGATGCCTACTGTCATGTGACCGCTACGCCCATCACCTACCTGTCACTTTCGAACGCGGGATTCGAAAAAGTCATCCAAGGCTTTTTGGGGGCCCTCGATGGCGACTCGCTAGTTCCCGTGGGATATCAAGCCAGGAGGGAGTACCAGCGGAGCTTCGTCAAGCTAATGATCAAGATGCGCGAAGAGATTCCGATGCTGCCGGAACTCACCACCGCAGACTGGCAACCTAAGCTCTACCAGCACGTGTGGCAGGAGATGCAACATCACCTGGATCCTATTGCTGTGCGGTACTGGAATGGCTGGACGGTTCAAGGCCGTAATGGAAAAAACGGGTACGTGCCCATTGCTTATTTGTGGAACTCTCATGGCCATGAGTTCGCTGAAAGTGTGTACGAACACTACAGCAACAACATGTCGAAAAAGTTGAGCCCATCCCATTCTGACTTCAATACATTTGTCTATTATCTCGCGAACAACGAAGAACGCTGGCCAATCTCGACATTCCAAAATCCAGTGGAAATCAGGCGACTATTCGTTGACTTCATGTTCCACAGCTTCACACAGGCATTAGAAAACGGTACAGACTTAGATAACCGAAGCCGTTCCTACTCAAAATTTGTATTCTCAATGGATGAGGTTTTTCTGCAATCCGGAATTTGGGCTAAGCCATTCTCGGGCGCTCTACCCAGGCCAATTTCAAAGTCGACGTCAGGTACAAAGACAAATACCAAACAGAAAGCTGACGGAACAGTTGTAAAGGACAAATTGATTACAGAAGTTCCTATCCACCTTACCGATAGCGAAGCTATCGAAATTCTGTTCAAAAACATCCATGAAGACAACGCGCTCGTTTTGAAATGGGCGAGACATCGACTGCAAAAAGCCAAAGAAGCATACGAGGCCTGCGTAGAGCGTGGGCAACGAGGAACTGTTATCACCGGTGGTAACAGCAACGCAAAAACTATCGACGAAATTGGCGCAGAAAATATATGTGCGACCTTCCTAAAAAAAGGGATCACATATTTCAAGAACAACTTAAAGAGCATCCTGGGCAAAGCTCCCAAAGGCGAAGCCTATAAGCTTCTTGGCATTCCCAGCGTAGAGACCGTCTTCGCTCTACAGATGCTATTGATCCACGGACATCCAGATGTCACCGACGCGTTTTTCTTGGGCCTAGAACTTTATGATAAGCGAGGCGACCTAACAGCGCTCACAAAAACAGAGTCGGGCGCCTATCAATTGACCGGATATAAAGACAGGGCTGGCGGCCATAATAGTGAGAGAAAGATCCTGCTATCGGATGAAGAGACCGAGTGGGTACAGCTTACGCTTTCCATGAACCAAGTATTGCGAGACGAGCTTCGAGCAGCAGGTAACGACGAGTGGCGATATATGTTTCTTCACACCGCAGGACGATTTGCTACACCGTCTAAGCCAGAGTCCATTAAGCTGAATGATAAAACCATTAAGTTCAGACGCGAAATGGTTGAAGAGTTCATGGTTCTTGGAAATCGTAGCGAATTCGCGACCGTGCGCTTCATTTCTAGGCTGTCAGTCACAGCATTTCGCGCTTCCGCAGCCGTCGAGATCTTCCTGCGTGATCACGACGTTGAGGAGATGGCCAGGGCGTTGGGCCACAAGGGATACACCTCCACACTGCTTAGCAGCTACTTGCCAGAGCCCATCCTGGCCTTCTTCCAGACACGCTGGATCCGTCTGTTTCAGCGCGGGATTATCTGCCGCGCTATGAAAGACAGCCCGCGCCTGCTAGAAGTCGCCCACTTCGCAAGCATGGAGGAGCTCCATAAATTCCTGGAAAACCACGCATTGCGGGAAATCCCGGAGCACTTGCAGAACCCTGACTATCTCAAGACGCCCGCAGCCGCAGCCGCAGCCAACGATTCTGATGCTGACAAGCCTGGCCAGGTGATCGTTTCGATCGATACCGGCGTGCTCACGGCCCTGCTGTCGCTAAAAGCCGCCGTTGTCGAAGCAACCAAGACAAACCCAACAGGCAGGCAGCTCTGCTCGAAGGCCATCTACTGGGCGCGCTTCACGGATCTGGTGGTCAAAGATATTGAGGAAGGCCTGGACAGTGACTTGATTGATCACCTCGAAGCTGCTCAACACCACGTCAATGCCTCTCACATGGAAGACCTGATCTATGCAACTGCCTCCTGAGCTCGATTTCCTTGCCCCTTTCTTGGTTGAGCCCTCAGAGGCGTATCGATACGCGTCTTGGCTGCTGAATGACTTCGACGCTGATATCTGGGAATACAGCTTTGACTACAAAAAGCCCAAAAACCTGGATTGGAGGGTGCAGCTGGATGATGGAAGCCTGCTGACGGATGCCAAAAACCAAAATCTTCTGTTGGGCTTCAAGTACTACCTAACGTCCTGCACTCGTGACGATTCGGGCTATATTCAGGAGACCAATGAAGTCCAGGGCCAGCAGCTTCAGCGCTTCTGTCATGCATGCCACATCTTGGATTTCTTGTTAATTAATGGCAAACGCTACCGATTGGCGAAGTATGGCCTGGAAGGTCTTACTGCCGGTAACTTGACAGAGATTCTCGAAACGCTTGCTGACACTCCACTCATTGCAGAGTCGGTGTACAACTGGCGTGAACGGCTGAGAAATTACTGCTTAAAGCTTGTCGAAGCAACCAGTTCCATCGCCTTGGCCGAACTCATTCAAGCCATGCCCCAAATTGCCGAAGTTTCCGATGAGCAGCGTGTCGATAACAACCTCGGCATTGCTTGCGAGCTAATTCCTAAAGTTCGCGCCGCGCTCTATCTTAAAGGTTTCTACCACAAGCAGGTGGGTGGTAACAGACCAAACACCACTCAGCTATCGCAGGAGATCTATCTAGAGACCCTTTGGGGGAAAAACCAACCCAAAGTGATGTATGACATCCTCATTTATAATGATGACTCCTCACAGTTCGATCGTGAGTTCCCAGGTGCGCCTGTAACAAGCGGCGCCCGAGAAAAAATGCGTGATTCTACATACGTTACTTACCGGCGCGCAGTGTATCAGCTAGGCGTTCTCCATGAGTTGAAGTTGCCAGCCCCAAGGGAAGAAGCCCTCATAAAGGCGGAAAAATTCCAGCCTGATCTGTCGACCATCGGGCGCTTCCGCACCCTTCCGTCCGAAATCGTCTTCACGGGTCTGCGCCAGGCAATCGAGTTTCACCTCGACCATGGCCAGGAGCTTAGCAGGGCGTTTTGCCGTATCGCACTAGAGTGTCGTAAACGCAGCGTTTCCCCGAGCGCCCTGACCGCATCAGAGGTTCAACAACTGGTAGGGCCCAAGCTGGCAGCGTTTGGTGTAAGCAAGCTTTGCTTGGCTATGAACTCAGCGAACAACGGGGCATACCACAGCAATATCAAGGGCACCAAAGAATCCTATTTTGAGAGCCTGCGTGCCAATCATGGCCTCTATGAGCTTCTGGGCG
This sequence comes from Pseudomonas sp. AM4(2022), assembly GCF_036346515.1. Classification (NCBI taxonomy): domain Bacteria; kingdom Pseudomonadati; phylum Pseudomonadota; class Gammaproteobacteria; order Pseudomonadales; family Pseudomonadaceae; genus Pseudomonas; species Pseudomonas sp. AM4(2022). The sequence goes on along the minus strand of NZ_JAOTNW010000028.1, from coordinate 5,604 downwards.
TCTACATAGGCTGCGTACAGCTGACTGTGGGAATCCTGATGGCACGCAGGGTCAGCGAGCTGTACGACTTGAACGCCAAAGACTGCCTAGATGAGACCGAGGGTTGGCTGCTGTTCCGGAACGCAAAAAGCACTCGGCACTTGTTTGGCATGCGCCGCCGAGAAGCCAGGCCGATCGAGCCGATCGCGGCAGATATGATCAAGACACTCATTCGAATGCAGAAGGTGCTTCGTCGTATCGGCTACATCCCGAAGCTTCAGAAGCTCCTTTCTGTTCCGAACTTCAAGGGTGCAGCGAAACTGACAGAGTCCAGTGCCTACGTCTACAACCGCAACCTGGATCTCTACTGCGACTATTTTGAGACCCCGCTGACGGCTAAGGGGGAACGACACTACTTCCGCCAGCATCAGATGCGCCGGTTCTTCGCGATGCTGTTCTTCTACTGCGGCAGCTTCGCCAAGCTCGATACGCTGCAATGGATGCTCGGGCACACTGATCCGAAGCACGTATACCGCTACATCACGGAGTCGACTGATGGTGCAGTGCTGGCCAGCGCGAAAGCGCAGGCCGTGGCCGAGCAACTGCACCAAGGCAACTATGAGAACTTCATGGAGCTCACGCATCTGCTGAAGGAACGCTACGGTACTGAAAAATTCACGTTGATCAGCACCCACGACCTGGAAGATCAAATTGTGGAGTTGATGCAGGAGGGCTGGGTCGAGATCGAGCCCGAGTTTTTCAGCGATCACGAAGGCAAAAAATTCAAGATTGTGGCGCGCCTTAAGCGTGCTCCGGAGGCAGCATGAGCAAGGGCAAGGGTGTTTCACTGGCCGCACAGGCCGTGCCGTCGGTGCGTGGGCTGCACGCATTACTGGTTGAAGCTATCAAACGGCCTAAGCAGTACTATGCCGACCAGGAGCTTCTTAAAGCGCTGAAGAGCCAAGGTGGTATTGCGGCTCTAGAACGCATGGTAACCAGCGATCGTGGCGAATCCCTACAGATCATGGCCATGAGCCTGAACTCTCTGAAAACCTACGCCGAAGGTCACTTACCTGGCGGGTTCAAGGCCCTCAATGACCTAAGGCTCAAAGCGCTAGAAGCCCTTAAGATTGCGGAGAATCGTGGAGAGCGAGCCAACAAGCGCAGCCGCTCTGGCCTCACGCTGAAGGTTGCTGAACTGGAGCATGAGCTTCTGCTGCATCGCCAGACCAACATGCTCCTGCTTAAAGCGCTGGCAGAGTCCCACGATTGGTTTTTCAACATCCACAACGCCTCCTCCCACTTGCTGCGGGAAAAGGCGGCGCAGGATGCAACTGAGAACCTAAGAGCGATCCTCAGCATGGCGATGCCACCCTTCAATACCCTGCACACTGTCGAAGCGCCGGCACCCTCCGCCGACGTGTCCAACATTGCCGATTACAGGAAGGGGTAGTCATGCAAGCCGTGACCAAGAAAAAGCTTCATTCTCTACTCGGTGAGTTTACATTTTTCAGCCATTACTCTGTCGATCGATTCAGCACCAAAGAGGCGACGAACATGTCCTTCTTGTGTTGGCCGAACGGTTCGCCCTGCCTCATCGGCAACTTGTATCTTCAGACTTTGCTCAACAACCGAGGTCGCACACGCAATGGCCTTTCCCGGAGGGGGACGAAGGGGGGCTCGATGGCAGGCCATGCAGGGATGGTGGGACAGTTGCTGAAGCGGTGCTATCGGGATGGTATCGATCCGATCAACCTCACGGATCAAACCTTCACGGCTTACATTGTCGAAATCCGACTGGAGCCCGCTAAGTACAATCCAGCTCAGCCCAAGAAGACAGAAAATAGTGTGATTGCCACGGGCAAGGTGTGGCTCGATTTTTTGGTTTTTGTGGGCACCTTCTATCGTCACCCGAATTTCGTTTCAGAGAACGGAACCATCCGTGCGCGCGAGGAGACCTACTACATCAAAGTCCGGGGAGGCAGAAAAGTTCTAAAGTCCCATCTTTGGCACCACTCATTCGGCAAGCCTCACCGAGTACGGCGTCGTGACCCTGTTACCAGCGAGCAAGTACAGATGCTTAGGGCTGCCAATCGAAAGGACAAGGCCACCGACTTCGTGAAAATGCGGCGCCTCATAATGATCGAATTGTTCAATGACCTCGGCCCTCGGCGTGGCGAGCTGGCAAACCTGAAGGTGCAGGATGTGCGCGATGCGATTGCTCTTGGCCTCGACTCTCCGGTATTGCGCTTGGACACCCTGAAGCGTGAGGAAGATGCTAAGCGGTATGTACCGATTCTGATGCCAACGCTGCGAATGTTAGACCGGTTCATCGATGGCCCTCGGCGCAAGCTCATGCGCAATTTTTACAAAGGAAGCAAGGATCACGGCTACCTGTTTGTATGCTCCAGAACCGGAAAGCCCCTCAGCGACAAAAATTTTTCTAACGAAATCCTAAAGCTTCGAAAGCTCGCAGGTATCGAGTCTCAGATCTGCCCGCACATGTTCCGGCATGCCATGATCACTCGCCTCTTCACCCAGTTCATCGCACGGCATCAGCTGAACAACGCGGATGATTTTCGGCGTGCGCTTTTGGACACCGAAACCTTCAAAGCCGAGGTCGCCGAATGGACTGGTCACCTCGACCCAGACTCGGTGGAGAACTACATCCATCTCGCTTTCAGGGATCTGTCGGGCTACACCGAGACCCTTAGCTCAACGCACCTTACACTGGCTATGGACAAGTACTTCACACTCTCAAAAGACCTTGAGCAGCAGTTGGAAGAAGGTTTACCGGTAGCCGAATACCTCCGACTAAGGCAGGAGCTTAAGGAACTGTACAAGCAAGACGCTGAGATCGCAGAGAAGCGCATTACGTCGCTGAAAAAGTGATAAGGCTGAGGCAGATGAAGCGATCTGCCAATAAGCCGCTCAGCGGCCTCCTGCTTGACCTAAAGCGCCAGATCCGTAGCAATACCAATACCAGGAGGCGGCTCTCACAACCTCATAACGCCTCACCAGCGGTCTAGTATTGATTCATCCTGGCAATATGCTATCCATGAGATCGGGGGAATCTATCTCCCCTAGGATTAGCTCCAGCGCTCCACGGGCGTTAGAACGCAAAAAGCAGGGAGAATCGATGCGCCTAGATCAGATGCCATACAACTCAATGCCCACCCTGGCCGTCCTTCCGTTCCGGCAATTCAGCATCGGATGGACATGGCAGTTGCGGGCACTCAAGCTCTTCCCCGACTCCCAATTGTCCTGGAAGCGTTACTTCTACGATAACGGCAGTGGCCATGCGAGGGCGGCTGTTTTCACCTCCTACGAGGAGGCCATAGGAGCTGCGGACGAATTCAACAGCCGAACCAGTGAACTGGTAGCTCAGGCGGTGCCGGATCCTGTGCTTCAGAACTCGACCGCCCTGAAGGTCGAGAAAGCACTGACGGCGGCGCGCCGTATCCGGGGAGAAGAAGAGCTCATGGAGCGCGAAGCAATCAAGCGAAACGCCCATTTGCCCCGTCCCAACATGCAGGAGCTGGAACTGCACAATACGATGGAAAGCTTGCGACAACCCCTCTACCAGGAGCTTGAGCGCGCTCCTTACCTGGAGATAGTTGCCATCCCGAGATTCAACATGTGCCTTCGTCGTACCGAAGACCAGACGTGGGAACAGATCGGAGCCTTGTCTCCCAAACGCTCGCAGATTTGCCTGCGAGAGGTGACAGCCAAAGGATTCGGTCTTTCGGGAGCAGATCACTGGGGGAGAACGAAAGCACAGATTCGGGCACTGCTTCTTCCCAGAGCCAATCAGCTGCTGCAGTTAGCGAGCGTCAAGCAGATGCTTGCCGAGGCGAGGATGCGCGGCCAGAGAGTAGTGGTCTGCGGTGGCTTCGTGTTCTGGTATGAGGACGACGGGGTGCCACGGTGGGTGCTGAAAAACACGGGTGGCGAGTCCAGCAGCGATGAAGGAAACACCTTGTGGTACGAGGGAACGATCTTATCCAAGAACCATGGCCGGATCGTCGTGCTTCCCTATATCAAGGAGAACGGGGAAAAGGTTCAAGGGCACACGAAGAACGCACCGCACGATGGAAAGGCGCTACCTCGCCATCGAGATCAGTACGTCACCCTACCTTTTGAGATCCTGGACGGCGACCTCATGATCGGACTATTTGGTGAGCTCCACTATGAGTAATGCACCGACTAATCGGACATCCCTTCCATGTAAGGACAGCAGATGATCACGAAGATCAAAATCCAGGGCTATCGGATCTACGGCGACTTCACGCTGCTGCCCAACAGGGATCTCAATATCCTTGTGGGCGGTAATGACGCGGGGAAGTCGACCCTGATGGAGGCAATTGGTCTCGCGCTCAACGGGCGTACCGGTGGTCGCTCCGCTCAGGAGGAGCTGAACCCGTACTGGTTCAACAAAGACCTGGTTAATCAATTTCTGGAAGACTGCGCCTGGGATGAAAAATCGGCGCTACCAGAGATCCTGATTGAGCTATTTCTAGAAAATCGGCCAGAGTTGCAGTTTCTCTGCGGGGCGATCAACAGCGATAGGAAGACGAATGCCTGCCCTGGTATCTCGTTCAAGGTCATTCCTAACCCCGAGTATGACGAGGAACTTGCCCAGTGGCGTATCAACCCCAGCGCGCTGATACCCGTTGAGTACTACAAGATTGAATGGCGTACCTTTGGGGATGAGGTACTGACTCGGCGCCCCCGGCAGCTCGCCGTTGCGACTATCGATTCCCGTACCGTCCGCTCAACCTCAGGCGTCGACTATCACCTACGCCAGATCCTCAGTGACCATTTGGAGCCGAGCGAGAAAGCCAAGATCTCCCAGCATTACCGCGAGATCAAAGAGTCCATGACCTCTAACTCCCTGGGAGGAGTGAATGATCGCCTCAAGGATATTCGAGCGCCACTGGATAACCAGGTGATGGCCTTAGCCATGGATCAAAGCGCTCAATCCTCCTGGGAGGGGTCGGTCACACCACACGTAGATCATGTGCCGTTCGCCTTGGCAGGCCAAGGGCAGCAGGCTTCGATCAAGATTTCGCTGGCCATGCAGCGCCTGTCCGAGCACACCAGCATCGTGATGATTGAAGAGCCAGAGAATCACCTGTCACATACCAGCTTGACCACGCTGCTGTCGCGCATCGAGGAGGCTGCAGGTGAGCGTCAACTGTTCATCTCGACCCACAGTGCCTATGTGCTGAATCGCCTCGGCCTGAGCTCCTTGCTCCTCCTGCATCGCGGCAAGGCATCTCACATCGAGACGCTTGATCCGGACACGGTCGGCTATTTCCAAAAGCTCCCAGGCTTCGACACGTTGCGGATGGTGCTGGCTCACAAGCTCGTCCTAGTGGAGGGCCCTTCGGACGAGATTCTGTTCGAGCGATTCTTCAAAGACCTCTACGGTAAGCACCCGATGGAGCTGGGGATTGATGTGATGAGCATGCACGGGCTGACGTTGAGGCGCTGCCTTGAACTGTGTACTGCCATCGATCGACCAGTTGCAGTTCTTCGAGACAACGACGGAGAAGACCCAGAAACCCTTAAGGAAACTGTCAGCGAACTGCTCGAAACAGGAAAGCGCGAACTCTTTATTGG